>NZ_JBBMGF010000007.1:0-155370 GCF_037908325.1 Corynebacterium sp. KPL4035
CCAATCAACACACAACCATGCACACAAAAAATAAAAAGTACATTGGCACACTATTGAGTTCTCAAACATCACCACCAACCAACAAGAAAATTAACTTCCCGTTAACCTCTCATCGGCAGCCCGTACAAACCTACTCAACTCAAAGAACAAAGTCAAATCATCAAACCAAGTCCGTACAAAATGTCACCATCAAGTAACCTCCCGGCTACCTCCCGGCGACTTGGATTAATGTAGTCCACCACAACCAAACAACACAAATCCCCAGTATGGGCTGGAAAAACGAAGAATGACGCCCTTCCACCGTGTGGAAAGGACGTCATTTCCCGCTGTTTAGCTCAGCTTGGCACCGGCGAAATTCTTCTTGCCGCGGCGCAGCACCAGCCAGCTCCCATGAAGAAGATCGTCTGCCGAAGGCTCCCACTCCGCCGATTCGATGCGCTCGTTGTTGACATACGCACCGCCTTCCTTGATGGTACGGCGAGCAGCACCCTTGGAATCGGCCAAACCGCTGGCGACCAAAAGATCAACGATGGTACGCGGTTCGCCGGCTGCAACATCCGCAACGGTGGTCTCAGAGAGAGCGCCGACGAGGGTTTTCTCGTCCAGCTCGGAAAGCTCTGCTTTGCCGAAGAGCGCTTGCGCGGCAAGCTCGACTGTCTTCGTAGCCTCTGCACCATGAACCAAATCGGTCATCTCTTGAGCCAGGCGGCGCTGAGCTGCTCGCTTGTAGGGCTCTTCTTCGACTGCTCGCGCATACTCGGCGATTTCCTCCTGCGTCAGGAAGGTAAACCAGCGCAAATAGTCGATGACGACAGAGTCACCGGCGTTGAGGAAGTACTGGTACCAAGAGTAAGCGGAAGTCTTTTCCGGATCGAGCCACAGTTTTCCGCCGCCGGTGGACTTGCCGAACTTCTGTCCAGAGGCGTCGGTAACGAGCGGCACCGTAAGGCCATGCACCTTCGCACCGTCAATGCGGCGGTTGAGGTCAACGCCGGAAACGATGTTGCCCCACTGATCGCCGCCGCCGATCTGCAAAACGCAATCGCGCTCGCGGCGAAGCTGTACGAAGTCATTGGATTGCAATAGCATATAAGAGAACTCGGTGTAGGAAATACCGTCGCCTTCAAGGCGTCGCTTGACGGTATCGCGGTCCAACATCGTGTTGAGGGAGAAGTTCTTGCCCACATCGCGCAAAAAGTCAATGACCGACATATTCATGGTCCAATCAGCATTATTGACCATGGTGGCGGCGTGTTCGCCCTCGAAATCAATAAACCGACGTAGCTGCCCCTTGATAGCCTCAAGGTTATGGGCCAAGTCCTCTTCGCTGAGCATGGAACGCTCGCCGACTTCGCGCGGATCGCCAATAAATCCTGTCGCTCCACCCGCTAGCGCGATCGGGTGGTGCCCCGCTTCTTGGAAGCGACGCAGCATAATAAGCGGAACGAGGTGACCTGCATGGAGGGAGTCACCGGTAGGGTCGAATCCGCAGTACAGCGCGATAGGGTTCTCGCATGCTTCGCGGAGCGCTTCAAGATCGGTGGACTGATTGATTAGTCCGCGCCATTGCAGTTCATCAATGATATTCATGGGAAGTCTTTCTAGAAATCGAAGTTAAGCGGGCCATTTCTGGGCGTGGTCTACAAGCATGACTGGGATGTCATCCTCAATGGGATAGGCAATACCCAGCCGCTCGTTGACGAGGACCTGTTTATCTTCCAGATATGTCAAAGGGCCCTTGTCTTGCGGGCAGACAAGGACCTCTAGCAACTTCGGGTCAAGACTCATGCGCCTTATCTTAGCGGGTAAAGGAAGAAGTTGGATCCCTCTACCCCACCTTGGCCTTAAAGAAGGGAAGGAACGTTAGCCACCAAGGAGAAGAGATCCTTGGGATCATCCGGGTTGGCAATGATGTCGATCTCAGACTCCAAGTCGGTTCCCTTGACGGAATCGCGCAGATAACGCAGGGCGGAGAAGTCGTTAATAGCGAATCCGACATCGTCGAAAAGCGTGATCTGCTCATCGTCATCGCGGCCGGTGGCCTGGCCGGTGAGCACCTGGTAGAACTCGACAACCGGGAAGTCTTCGGGCTTCTGCTGAATTTCGCCCTCGATGCGAGTCTGCTCCGGGAACTCCACGAAGACCTTGGACTTGTCCAGAATGGAGCTTTCCAGCTCGGTCTTACCTGGGCAGTCACCGCCAACAGCGTTGAGGTGGACACCTGGGGCGACGTGGCGCTCGGCCAGAATCTGGTTCTGTGCCTTGTCTGCAGTGCAGGTGGTAATAATGTCTGCACCAAGAACCGCCTCGTCGACGCTAGAGCAGGCAGTGATATTAAAGCCCAGTGGCTCCAGATTGCGCTTGAACTTCTCTACCGCCTCAGGGTCAATGTCATAAATAGTGATGTCCTCGATGCCCATCACGCCACGGAAGCCCAAGGCCTGGAATTCAGACTGGGATCCGGCACCGACCATGGCCATGCGCTTGGAGTCCTTGCGCGCTAGGTGCTTTGCCACCATGGCGGAGGTTGCAGCAGTACGCAGTGCGGTAAGCAGCGTCATCTCGGCTTCGAAGGTGGGGTAGCCATTGTCGACGTCGGCAAGCACGCCAAAGGCGGTAACGGTCTGGAAACCACGGGCCGGATTGGACGGGTGGCCGTTGACGTACTTGAAGGAGTACTCCTTACCGTTAGAGGTCGGCATGAGCTCGATGACACCGAATGGGGTGTGGGAGGCAACGCGCGGAATCTTGTCAAAGCGCTCCCACTCGCGGTAGTCAGCCTCGAGGTAGTCCACCATTCCGGTAATGATGTTTTCAACGCCCTCGCGCTGAATCCAGCGCGCCATATTTTCTACGTCTACGAACTTAACTGCGTGGTTCATAAAAGTTCCTTTCTATTTCTTTGGGTGAAGGTCTGTTTGCGGTGCGGCCGGGAAGCTGGAGGTTGGCAGATGCTTGGCCTTCCTCTCTTCCGCGATTGTACGAATACGGTCGCGCCATGCGTACCACATTGCCATAAAGACCGGAACGAGGAGCAGGGTCGATGCAAGTGCAAAAGTGCCGATTGGATAGTCAAAGGCCATCAAGATAATGACTAGGCCAATGAAGATGAGCACTGCCCAGTCTCCGCCTTCGCCAAACGGCGAGCGGTACCCCGGTCGGGTATAGCTTCCGCTCTTGGCTAGGCGCACAAACTTGAGGTGCGAGAGCGCAACTGCCGCCCAGGACGCCAATGTACCCAAGGCTGCCAGGTTGAGCACGATTTCAAACGCCATCTCCGGCACCACATAGTTGAGGAAGACGCCTACCAAGCCCACCATGGCCGCCATGACGATGCCGCCGTAGGGAACACCAGACTTGGACATGCGAGCGCCAAACTTCGGGCCGGAGCCGGAGGTGGACATGTTGTACATAATGCGGCCGGTGGAATACAGGCCAGCGTTGAGCGAGGAAATCGCAGCGGTGATAACGACAAGCTGGAAAATCGGAGCCGCCGCGCCAACGCCCAGGGACTCAAAGAAGGTCACGAACGGCGAAACATCTGCGACATAGTTAGTGTATGGCAACACCAAGGTCAGCAATAGCACGGAGCCGAAGTAGAAAATCAAGATGCGGAGCAGCACATTGTTGACTGCGCGCGGGATATGCTTTTCTACATTTTTAGTCTCACCGGAGGTGGTTCCAACAAGCTCGATGCCGGCGTAGGCAAAGACGACACCTTGGACAACGATGACGGCAGGCATGAGGCCATTGGGCAGCCAGCCACCGTTATCAGAAATGAGGCTAAAGCCGGTGGGATCGCCGCTCGGGTGGCCAAGAATAAGGACACCGATGGCCACCAACATGAAGATGATCAACGCGACAATTTTGATGAGGGAGAACCAGTACTCCAGCTCGCCGAAGATCTTCACCGAGAGCATGTTGAATACAAGGATGCCGCAGATAACAACGAGGGCCAGTGCCCACTGCGGAACGGCGTCGAGCCACGACGTGTACTGGCTAAACCACTTGATGTAGATAGCTACGGCTGTGCCGTCCGCCACCAAGGTCATCGCCCAGTTTCCCCAGTACAACCAGCCTGTGACAAAAGCGGTCTTCTCACCGTAGAACTCACGGGCATAGGAGACGAAGGAACCGGAGCTGGGGCGATAGACAATGAGCTCGCCAAGAGAACGCAGGATGATATAGCCAAAGAAGCCACAAATAAGGTACAGCACCGCTAGGAACGGTCCGGCTTCTTGCAAGCGGCTACCGGTACCCAAAAGAAGACCGGTACCAATGGCAGAACCGATGGCGATCATCTGGAGCTGGCGATTGCCCATCCCCTTTTGCAGGCCGTGGTCTTCCGAAGCGTAGACCGCCTTCTCGTTCTCGTGCGGCCCCGCTGTGGGCGGCGGCGAATTTACTGTCATGGGAGAGATCGTCCTTTCATTGACAGGAATGCGTCTGTTAGGTCACATTCTCTGCAAGGATAGTACCGCACCATACTGTTACCCACGTCACTGGCACCCCCATTGTGTTCAACAATGCAGTTGGAGGGTTGGAAATAGGGACCGTTTCCCTACCCCCGCTTCTAGGCATAAAAGAACCGCATGGCCATAGACCATGCGGTTTTCAGGGAAAAGAACTCATTAGCGCAGTGGCGTCTGCGCCCACGTGCGGGCCGCAGCGACCCGTTCCCGTGCCTTTTCCCGTTGCTCTGCCACTCGAGCGCCGGCCGTGCCACCCTTGGTGTCACGAGAAGCCACTGCTCCGTCGATGGTGAGCACTTCGCGGACGCCCGGCTTTAGCCGCTTGTCGACGCCCGCTAGGTCCTCGTCGCTGAGGTCGATTAGGTCCACCCCACGTTCCTCAGCAATCCGTACGCAGGCGCCGGAGGCTTCGTGCGCTTCACGGAAAGGAACACCTTGGCGGACCATCCATTCAGCCAAATCGGTAGCCAGCGTAAACCCGCGCGGAGCCAACTCGCGCATGCGGTCCTCATGAAACGTCAGCGTCGATACAAGACCGGTCATCGCCGGCAGCAGCAGGTTAAGCTGTGTCACCGAGTCAACGATTGGCTCCTTGTCTTCCTGCAGGTCACGATTATAGGCCAGCGGCTGAGCCTTCAGCGTGGACAAAAGCCCAGTGAGATTGCCAATAAGGCGGCCAGTCTTGCCGCGGGTAAGTTCCGGCACGTCCGGATTCTTCTTCTGCGGCATGATGGACGAACCCGTCGACCAAGCATCATCAAGCGTGACATAGCCATATTCCGGTGTGCACCAATAGATGATTTCTTCCGAGAGCCGGGACATATCCACCGCGATCTGCGCCAAAACGAAGGCAGTCTCGGATGCGAAGTCACGAGCCGCAGTGCCGTCCAAGGAGTTTTCAGCAGCGGAGTCGAACCCTAGCTCTTCTGCAATCGCCTCTGGGTCGAGCTGCAAAGATGAACCAGCAAGCGCGCCAGAGCCATAGGGAGACACGGCTAGGCGCTTGTCCAAATCCTGCAGGCGCTCGATATCGCGCAGAAGCGGCTGCGCATGGCCCAAAAGTTCGTGTGCTAGCAGAATTGGTTGCGCGGCTTGCGAGTGAGTCTTGCCCGGCATGATGGCATCGGGATGGGATGCGGCTTGATCGGCCAAGGCATCCACCAAGTCACTCACCTGGGCGGCGGTATCACGAATGGCATCGCGTACCCACATGCGAAACAGCGTCGCTACCTGGTCATTACGCGAGCGGCCAGCACGCAGGCGGCCGCCTACTTCCGGCCCGACAATCTCAATGAGCCCGCGTTCCATCGCACCGTGGACATCCTCATCTGTCGGCGCCGGGCGGAATTCGCCAGAATCCACCTTCTCCCCTAGCTCGGTGAGACCGGCGAGCATGGTTTCCAGGTCGGCGTCGGATAGCAAGCCTGCCTTGTGCAGCACTTTCGCATGCGCCTTGGAGGCTAATACGTCATAAGGCGCGAGGACCCAGTCAAAGTGGGTGGATACAGAGAGGGCAAACATTGCCTCGGAGGGTCCGCCGGAAAAGCGGCCGCCCCACAGGGCACCCTCATTAGTCTTATGTGGTTCCATATGCTTCTACTTCTGGGCGCTGGTCGGGAAACCGCCGTCGCGGTCGCGCTGATTGGAAATTTGGGTAGACAGGCCGTGCAGCTGAACAAAGCCCTTTGCGGCGGTTTGGTCGAAGGAATCGCCGGTGTCATAGGTGGCAAGATCAAAGGAATACAGCGACTGGCCAGAGCGGCGCCCAGTCACCGTGGCGGTGCCGGCGTGCATACTTAGGCGAATATCGCCGGTAACGTTTTCCTGAGATTCCGCAATGAAAGCGTCCAGGGAACACTTCAGCGGCGAATGCCAGAGGCCGTCGTAGACCTCCTCGGACCAACGAGCATCGGTGAGGCGCTTGTAGCGAGCCAACTCGCGCTCCACAGTGACATCCTCTAGCGCTTCGTGCGCTTGGATAAGGACCATTGCACCCGGAGCTTCGTAGACCTCACGGGACTTAATGCCCACCAAACGGTCCTCGACCATATCTAGGCGACCAATACCCTGTGCACCTGCGCGGCGGTTGACCTCTTCAATGATCTGCAGCGGGGACATCTTTTGGCCATCTACCGCCACGGGGATGCCCTTTTCAAAGGAGAGGATAATTTCATCCGGGGCATTGCCCAGACCCGGGTCCTCGGTGTAGGCGTATAGGTCCTTTGTCGGTGGATTCCACAGATCCTCTAGGAATCCAGTTTCGACGGCGCGGCCCCACAGATTCTGGTCGATAGAAAATGGCGAGGAGGCGGACTGCTCAATTGGCAGGTTGATCTCCTCCGCAAAGGCGATGGCCTTATCGCGGGTCCAAGCATAATCACGTGCAGGAGCGATAATTTCGAGAGAAGGATCCTGGGCACGGAAAGAGACCTCAAAGCGTACCTGGTCATTGCCCTTGCCGGTGCAACCGTGGGAGACGTGGGTGCCGCCAAATTCCTGGGCAGCCTTAACAAGGTGCTTGGTAATGAGCGGACGGGAAATGGCCGATACTAGCGGGTACTGCTTCATATACATGCCGTTTGCCTGAATGGTGGGAACGCAGTACTCCTCTGCGAACTCATCCTTGGCATCGATAACGATGGACTCTACGGCACCGCAGTCAAGTGCACGCTGGCGCACCGATTCCATATCCTCGCCACCTTGACCCAAGTCCAGGGAAACGGCAACAACATCGCCGCCGGTCATTTTTGCCAGATACGGAATAGCAACAGAAGTATCAAGGCCACCGGAGTAGGCCAAGACTACGCGTGCAGACATGGAAATCTCCTTAATCTATTGAAAAGAATTCATTTAGGTACATAATATACGAGTGTGTGATAAATTTCCACTCTCACCGTTTAAATATTCCGCGTGGTGAGCGTCACAGCCAGATCTGCGCCCGTAACCCCCTCGCGCGCCAAGACAAAAATGGTGTCATCACCGGCGATACAACCAATGACATCGTGCAGCCCTACCCTGTCAATAAAACTAGCCAGGTACTGGGCCGCGCCAGCTGGCGTGCGCAGCATCGCAATATTGCCGGAAGAATCATGGGATACCACCAATTCATCGAGCATGCGTCGCAGCTTTTCGCGGGGCCCGCCCACCTGATCTTCAAATTGCTCCAGCTCACCGCCGACCATGTAATAGGAACGGCCGCCATCACGCTTTACCTTCTTCGCTCCCAACTCATCCAAGTCACGGGACAAAGTAGCCTGCGTGATGTCAATGCCATCTGCAAGAAGCAGCTCGGATAGTTGCACCTGGCTGGTGACGCGATTGCGGTCCAAAATCTCTAGAATCTTGGCCTGCCGAGCATTGCGGGTGGTCGGGGTGTTCATTACTTAGTTGATCTCCTTATTTATTTCGAGCAACCAGACGAGAAGCGCCTTCTGCGCATGCAGGCGATTTTCCGCTTCATCGAAGACTCGCGACTGCGGACCATCGATCACCTCAGTCGTGACCTCGTTTCCACGGTACGCCGGCAAACAATGTAAGAATATTGCATCCTTATGTGCTTTACTCATTATGGTCGAATCAACCTGATAGGGCAGGAACGGCGTGCGCCTATCACGACCATCATTTTCCTGTCCCATAGAAACCCAGGTATCCGTAATCACGACGTCTGCGCCTTCTACTTCATTGACATCATCAGTAATGGTGATATTGCCCCGCTGACGCGCGCGGTCGACGAATTCCTGGCGAGGCTGAAATCCCTCTGGCGCAATGATGGAGACGTCCATACCGGCCGTGGCAAAACCGATCATGTAGGAGTTGGCCATATTATTATCGCCATCGCCCAGGTAGACGGCCTTTTTACCCGGCAGATCACCTAGATTCTCGCGACAGGTCAGCAAATCAGCCAGGATCTGGCACGGATGTAGGTCATCAGAAAGTGCATTAATCAAAGGTACGGTAGCAGTCTCGGCCATCTGGAGCAGATTGTCGTGCGCAAACGTACGCCACACAATGGCCTCCACGTACCTTGAAAGCACCGCCGCCGTATCTTGAAAAGATTCCCCCTTGCCCATTTGGGTTGTAGAAGTATCGACGGTAATACCCCTGCCGCCCATATTCGCTACCGCGGTTTCAAAGGAAAAGCGGGTGCGCGTAGACGTTTTATCAAAGAGAACCGCCACGGTCTTGGGGCCTTCTAAGGGGCGCTCTGCAAAGGGCTCCTTCTTTAGCTTTTCAGCTAAATCTAAAACCGTCGCTTGTTCTTGTGGGCTGAGATCATCGTCAGCTAGGAAGTGCCGCAGGCTCATGCCAGTTCCTCCAATATGGTTCCGAGAGTTGATAGTGCTGTGTCGAGTTCATGCTGGGAAATGACCAAAGGTGGGGTTAGTCGAAGAACATTCTCGTTGGGAGCGTTGAGAATAAGCCCGTGTTCGAGCCCGTCCCGCACGGCCTGCTTAGCCACCGGTGCGCTTAATACAAGGCCCAGCATAAGACCTCGGCCGCGCACGCGATCTACAATTGAATACTTTTCACATTCCTGCCGCACATAGTCCCCCTTGCGGGTCACCCCTGCGAGAAATTCGGCATTTACGGTGTCAAGAACAACATTTGCCGCGGCGCACGCCACGGGGTTCCCGCCAAAGGTAGTGCCATGAGAGCCAGGCCCAAAAAGACCCTTGGCACGCCCTCGGGTAATCGTTGCGCCGATGGGTAGTCCGGCACCTAAGCCTTTCGCCATAGTGATAACGTCCGGTTGAATTCCTTCTACCTCGTGGGCAAAGAAGGTCCCGGTACGGCCTACGCCTGTTTGTACCTCGTCAACGATTAATAGGACTCCGTATTCATCGCACAGCTCGCTGACCTTTTTCATGAACCCCGCAGGGGCCGGAATGACGCCAGTTTCTCCCTGAATAGGTTCCAGGATTATGGCCGCAGTGTCCTGGGGGTCTTGCTCCACCACCTGACGCAGATACTCCACATCCCCGAACGGATAGAACTCCACTCCTCCCGGCAACGGGCGGAAAGAGCGCTGTTTATCGGGCTGACCGGTCAAGGCCAGTGCCCCCATGGTTCGTCCATGAAAGCCGTGCTCGGCAGCGAGGATTCGCCGGCGCCCGGTCAAGCGAGCAAGCTTAAATGCAGCCTCATTGGATTCGGCGCCGGAGTTACAGAAGAACACTCGGGCGCTATCGTCTCCCACGCGCTCAATCAGCTTCGCTCCCGCATCCAACACTGGCTGAGTGGCGAAGAGGTTCGAGGTATGCGCCAAAGTGCGCGCCTGGTGGGATACCGCTTGTGCTACGTGCTCATTGCCGTATCCCAAGGAATTAACCGCAATGCCTGCTAGTAGATCAATATAAGACTTACCTTGCTCATCGTTAAGCGTTGCCCCTTGGCCGGAGACGAGACCTATAGACGGTATGCCATAGGTATCAACGACCGTCTCCGACCACCGCTGTGTCAAGCTCTGTGGCTTATTCATGCTGCATCATCCTTCCTGAAGATGGTCCCTTCGGGGTAGTCGTGTTGCTTATAATCATCTGGCAACACCATGGTTCCGACGCCACCCGGAGTTAAAAGCTCTAAGAGCACTGAGTGGCCAATCCGGCCGTCGATAACGTGCGCGGCCGATACCCCGCCTTCTACTGCCTTGAGGCAAGATTCCATCTTGGGAATCATCCCAGAGTCCAGTCGGGGAAGAAGTCTGGAAAGTTGACCACGCTCGATCTTGGACACGAGGGAATCGCGGTTCGGCCAGTCTGTGTATAGTCCTTCCACATTGGTGAGAATGACCAAACGCTCTGCCCCGATTGCGCTAGCCAAAGCCCCAGCCGCGCTATCGGCATTGATGTTATAAATTGCGCCTTCCTCCCCCGGTGCGATGGTCGAGACCACTGGGATGCGCCCAGCGTCGATAATGTCCATCACGGCCGTTGGATTGACCTCTACGATGTCTCCGACCATCCCAATATCGGTAGGTTTTCCATCGACTTCCACCAACCTTTTGGTGGCCCGAAATAGTCCCGCGTCTTCGCCAGAGGTCCCCACCGCATATGGGCCGTGCGAATTGATGAGGTTGACTAATCCGCGACCTACCTGCCCAAAAAGCACCATGCGAACTACTTCCACGATCTCCGGAGAGGTCACGCGAAAGCCGCCTCGAAACTCCCCTTCTATACCAAGCTTGTGGAGCATGGAGTTGATCTGTGGCCCACCACCATGCACCACCACCGGCTTAACGCCCACGGTGCGCAAAAAGACCATGTCCGCAGCAAAGGCAGCTTTAAGTTCTTCGTCCACCATGGCATTGCCGCCGTATTTCACCACTACGATGGTGTCCCGATAATGTTGGAGCCACGGGAGGGCATCCGCTAGGACGGTGGCGCGCTCTTGATCACTAAGCCCACTAAACATTTTCATCTCCTCCCTAGGAGCTATACGCCGAATTGATTTCCACGTAGGCGTGAGAGAGATCCGTGGTCCGCACGAACGCAGACCCAGTACCTCCCGTTCCAAGGTCCACGTAGACATCGATATCAGTCCCGCTAAGGTCCACCTCGCGCGCGCCGGGTACACCCGTCGAGGCACGACACACCGGCTGGCCATTGAAATAGACCGAGATATTTTCCGGGTCCATTTCTGCATCTGCCATCCCCACCGCCGCAAGGACGCGCCCCCAGTTCGGATCAGAGCCGAACATGGCGCACTTGAACAGGTTGTCGCGGCCCAAGGTGCGCGCGGCGTTGAGGGCCTGATAGTCGGTGGCAGTGCCTTCCACAGTGATCTTGACGCGCTTGGTTACACCTTCTGCATCTGCTTGCAATTGCTCCGCAATGTCTGAGCAAACCGCCAGCACCGCCGTTTCAAATTCTTCTTGGCTGGGCGAAACACCCGAGGCCCCAGAGGCCATGAGGATCACCGTGTCATTAGTAGAAGTTGATCCATCCACGTCGAGGGTGTTGAAGGTCTGCGACACGGCCTTGTCCAGGGCACTCTGGAGGGCAGCGGCGCTTGCGGCGGCGTCGGTAGTAAGGCACACCAACATCGTCGCCAGCGAGGGGGCCATCATGCCCACCCCCTTGCCCATGGCCCCAACGGACCAGCCGGCCCCAACATAGGCGGCTTCCTTAGTTACGGTATCGGTGGTCAAAATAGCCTCGGCCGCTGCGTGAGCATGGTCCGCGCTGCCGCCTAGGGCCTTCGCCACAGCGCCTGCACCAGCCAACGCTTTTTCCATAGGCAAAGGCTCGCCTATAAGCCCGGTCGAACAGGCGGCAATATTTCCTTCTGGAAGGGACAAGGAGTGGGCAACCTCGGCTACCAGCGCGGAGGCATCCGCATCACCCCGCGGGCCATTGCACGCATTGGCGTTTCCAGAGTTAAAGACAATAGCGGCAAGCTGGCCATCGGCCACCGCCTTGCGGGAGAGTTTCACCGGCGAGGCCACAACACGATTACGGGTAAATACCGCCGCCGCATCAAAGCGTGGTCCATTATTGACAACTAATGCCATATCGGGTTTGCCTGAGGGTTTAATCCCCGCTGTGGTAGCGCCGGCGCTAAAGCCGGCCGGGCCAGTAATTCCTGCTGCATTCATAATCTTCTCCTAGTTTTTATGGGGCTACGGCCGCTTGCGGCAAGCCCAAAGTTTCATCCCAGCCGAGTATTAGGTTCATACATTGCACGGCGGCGCCGGCTGTTCCTTTGCACAGGTTGTCCAGTGCTGCGGTAACCACGAGGCGTCGGGCGCGTTCATCCACATGGGCTTGGAGGTGAACCATATTGGTACCTACAACGTTTTGGGTCTCGGGCTGCTGACCGGCGGGAAGCACGTGACAGAAGGGCTCTTGGGCATAAAACTCACCGAATGCAGTCTCTACTTCCCGCTTGCCGACGCCCTCTTTCATCCCCGCCGTTATGGTCGCCAAGATGCCTCGGGTTAAGGGAGCTAGAACCGGAGTGAAGCTGACGTCAAGCTTTTCCTGCGCAAACGGCTGCAGATTTTGCACGATTTCCGGGGTATGTCGGTGCGTGCCGCCGGGCTTATATGCCTTCAGGTTTCCCATAGTTTCCGCGCCGAGTTGCGCCACGGAGGCCTTCTTCCCGGCTCCGGAAACACCGGTAATAGCAATCACCGAGAGGCTCGGCTCAATGAGTTCGTGGGCAACTGTCGGCAAACCTGCGAGGGTTACCGCCGTGGGAAAACACCCCGGCACAGCTACCCGGTTGGCATCGCGCAGCACTTCCCTATTGCCTGGAATCTCGGGGATTCCATAAGGCCAATGCCCGGCGTACACTCCGCCATAAAAGGCGTCCCAGTCCTTCTTATTGCGAAGGCGAAAATCGGCCGCACAATCGATCACTGTGGTCTGCGGCCCCACGTGCTGAGCAATCGCCGCAGAATGACCGTGTGGAAGGCCCAAAAATACAATGTCGTGCCCGCGAAGATTTTCAGCGGTCGTGCCCACAATGGCACGGTCTGCCAGCTGCGGGAGGTGCGGCATAAGCTCAGCGACCTTCTTCCCTGCGGTGGAATAGGCAGTTAGCGCCCCAATGCGTAGTTCGCCGCCAAGATACGCCGGGTGCGACAGCAGCAGGCGAAGGATTTCGCTTCCCGCGTACCCGGTCGCACCTGCTATTGCTACTGAAATCGTCATAGAAGGGACTATAGCAATAAATACACCCAACCGTATGTTATTCAGTCAGATTGTCCGATTCCGCAGGTAAATGAACGTCGAGTAATGAAAATAATGTATGAAAAAAGGGGGCAGTGAGTTAAATCTCACCGCCCCCTGAGCAGGGTTTAACTACGCGCGCATTTCTGCGCCCAGGCGCTGCTTAGCCAATTCCGCCGCCGCCATGCGGTGCTCGTTGACTTCGTCATCCGTCAACGTGCGGTCCGCGGCGCGGAATAGAAGCTGGAAGGCCAAGGACTTCTTGCCATCTCCTAGCTGCTCACCACGGAAAATATCGAAGAGTTCGACGGACTCGATGAGCTCTCCTGCTCCCTCTTCCACGATGGCGCGCACACGCTCGGCGGGTACGTCTTCATCCACTACCAAGGCAATGTCTTGGTGCAATGCGGGGAACGAGGACAACACCGGTGCGGGGAACTTTTCTTCCAACGGCATGGCGCTAATGTCCAGCTCCATAGCGCACGTGCGCGCAGGTAGGTTCAGGGCCTCCAAGACCTGCGGGTGCAGCTCACCAGCATGGCCCAGTACTACGTCGGTGCCAGCCACCTTCACGGCTGCACAGCGGCCAGGATGCCACGGCAGAACCTGTGCTGCCTCCAGCTCAATATCCACACCAGCGGCGCGGGCGACCTGACGGGCGGATTCGATAGCATCGGCGTAGCTATATGCACGGCCCTCGCCCCACGGTCCTTCATGCTCAATATTGCCCGTAGCCACCGTAGCAACGTGAAGCGGCTGCTCAGGCAGGGTATCAAGGAGCTGAGAAACCACCTCTGCAGAAGGTCGCTGTTCTACGGAAGGCATAGGGGATGCCGCAGCGCGCTTGAACGCCACCTGCTGCAGCCCATACAGGGCGAGATCGCTGCGGCCACGAGCCACATTGCGGGCGATGGCCTCCAACATGTTCGGCAACAGCGTCGTAGACAAGATGGCCTTATCCGCCTCAAGCGGATTTTGCACTTCTACGGTGCGGCGGCGAGCATCATCCTTGTCGAGGCCCCACACATCAAACGTATTATTAGCCACGAACGGTGCAGGCAATACCTCGGCATAGCCGGCATAGGCAAGACCATGTCCGATAGCCCGACGACGCTTCTGCGCAGGGGTTAGCCCGCGGCCGCCGGCCGGGGTAGGCAGCACGGCAGGAATATCCTCCAAGCCCTCAAGGCGCAGAATCTCCTCGACGAGGTCAACATCCATTGCAATATCGGTGCGCCAGGTTGCTGGTGTTACCTGCAGTTGCTCACCTTCATCCCCGACGGTGCAGCCGACTTCTTCAAGACGGGAAATAACGGTATCACGGGAGTAGTCAACGCCGGCATATTCACTGGCTTTCGCGGTGCGCAGAGCAATGGGCTCGCGCTTGGCGACGTCCCCGATAAGCGTACGACCCTTTTCAATGGTGCCGCCTGCTAGCTGCTGGAGCAGCGCACATGCGGTGTCTAGGGCGACCTCTACGATCGCCGGATCTACGCCGCGCTCAAACCGGCGAGAGGATTCGGAAGACAACTTATGGCGGCGAGAGGTACGCGCGACGGTAATCGGATCCCAAATAGCAGATTCGAAGACAACGTCTGTGGTCTCCGCCGAGATTTCAGAGGTAGTCCCGCCCATCACGCCGGCCAAGGACTGGATGCCATTGTCATCACAGATGACCACGTCTTCTGCAGAAAGTTCTCGCTTTACATGATCCAGAGTCTCAAACTTCTCCTCCTCCGCTGCGTTACGGACAACAAGGTTCCCCTGAATCACGTTGGCGTCAAAGGCATGCATTGGTGCGCCCAAAAGCAACATCACATAATTAGTAATGTCCGTAGGCAGATTCACGCTGCGTTGGCCGCAGAGCATTAGCTCGCGTTCCAGCCAAAACGGGGTGCGTGCCTGCGGGTCAATGCCGCTGACCTTGCGGAGGCCAAAGCGCTGTGCCTTGGTTTCGGGGGCCACAGTGACGTCGATAAGCGAGCCCTGCGCCTCCGGCACAGCGGAGGTATCTATGCCAGCCACGGAAGGATCCTGGGCAATATCGGCAAACTCCAGATCAAAAGCGGAGGCAATCGCGCGGCTCAAACCGCGTGCGGAAAGTGCATAACCACGATCTGGGGTGATGTTGACGTCAAAGTCGGTATCGTGCAAGCCGATAATCGGGCGCGCATCCTCACCCACTTTATCGGCGACTTCATCGCCTAAGACGATGATGCCGTTGGCTTGCGCGCCCAAGCCGAGTTCAGCGCCGGAGCACATCATGCCATTAGAGATGTGATCGTAGGTCTCGCGTGCCGCGATCTTGAAGCCACCAGGAAGCTCCGAGCCGGGAAGCGCAACGACAACATAGTCATTCAGGCGAAAATTGCGAGCGCCACAAATGATGCCTTGCAGTTCGCCTGTGCCATTAGCCTGGCCTACATTCACCTGGCAGTAGCGAATGGGCTTTTTAAACTGAGTGAGCTCTTCAATCTCTACGACCTGGCCAATAACCAGCGGCCCCGTGCTCTCTGGAACAGCGGCGTATCCCTCGGTCTCAAAACCTACGCGCACGAATCCGGAATCCATATCGGCAGCGGAAACGCTCCAACCGGGGTTCTTAGCACCGAGGATGCGGGTAACCCAGTCTTGGGAAATAAGCATTAGTGTGTCTATCCTTTCTGGGTTTAGGCCTGTACGCCGAACGGTAGAGTAAAGCGAACATCGCCTTCGACCATATCGCGCATATCGGTCAATCCATTGCGGAACTGCAGTGTGCGTTCAAGGCCCATGCCAAAGGCAAAGCCCGTGTATTCCTCTGGATCTACGCCTACGGCGCGAAGAACATTGGGGTTGACCATGCCGCAGCCGCCCCACTCGATCCAGCCAGCGCCGCCCTTTTTATTGGGGAACCACACATCGACCTCGGCCGAGGGCTCAGTAAATGGGAAGTAGTTCACGCGCATACGCGTAGTAGTTTCCGGCCCAAAGAGTACTTTGGCCAAGTGCTCTAGTGTGCCGCGCAGGTGAGCCATGGTCAGGCCTTTATCAACGGCCAATCCTTCTACCTGGTGGAAAACCGGGGTATGGGTGGCATCCAGCTCATCTGTGCGGAATACGCGCCCCGGGCAGGCAATATAAAGCGGCACGTCGCGCTCCAACATGGTGCGCACCTGTACCGGGGAGGTATGGGTACGCAGCACCTGCCTAGAACCCTCGCCCGAGACGTGGAACGTATCCTGCAAGGTACGTGCTGGGTGGTCCGGCTTGAAGTTCAGAGCATCGAAGTTAAAGTACTCTGCCTCGATTTCTGGGCCGTCCGCAATTTCCCATCCCATGCCGACGAAAATATCAGCGATGCGCTCAGACAACGCGGTAATCGGGTGAAGGGCACCGGTCTGGGTGCGGGTGGTAGGAATCGTGACATCTACGGTCTCGGCTCGCAACTGCTCCTCGCGAGCTTGTTGTTCCAAGACATCCTTGACCTGAGCAAAGCGCTTTTCCATTTTGCCGCGGGCCATGTTGACGGCCTTGCCGGCGCTTTTGCGCTGGTCCTTGGGCAGCTGCCCCAGCGATTGGCGAGCCTGCGGAATATAGCCGCCGTCTCCTAGGTGCTCACGGCGGGCAGCAGCCAACTCATCTAGTGTTTCGGCCGCGTCGAAGGCTGCGATAGCCTTATCGGCCGCGGCCCCAAGAGCCTCTTCGGTCAATTCGATCTGCGGTGTATCGGACACGTATTTCGTACCTTCTTCTCGCGCGAAAACTAACGCGTGCAATCTTACTCTGTTGCGGCTAGCGCGACCGCGCCAGGGACCCCCTTTTCATTCGGGTCACACTAGTTATCCGCTTGCGCCTTAGCCGACTCATAAAGACAAATGCTTGCGGCAGTTGCGAGGTTAAGAGATTCTGCGCGTCCACGCAGTGGAATCCGCACCCGCATGTCTGCTTCCTCCAGCAGCTCGCCGAGCCCGTGTGCCTCATTGCCAAATAGCCACGCTGTTGGCTGGGACAGGTCTGCCTCCGCTAGGTCCACTTCACCGTCGGCAGCAGTTGCCACAATCTGCATGCCCGACTTACGCAGCTGACCCAGCACGTCTTTAATATTGGGGTCCCGCGCTACAGGTACGTGAAACAGCGAGCCGGCCGAAGCGCGCGCTACCTTGCAGCTAAGGGGATCAACGGTTTCACCTGCGAAGATGACACCATCGGCGCCCATTGCATCCGAGGTTCTAATCAAGGTGCCGGCATTGCCCGGCTCAGCAGTCAGCACGGGAACGGAAACGAGGCTTGGTTTGCCGTTCAGGATTTTGCCCGCGGACCAGAGCACCGGCTTGCAAAGCGCAAAGAGTCCCGTAGTCGTGGCTGTATCGGAAAGGTGCTTAGCCGCCTTATCGGTGATGGGATGGACGTACACTCCCATGTAGCCGCACGCAGTGATGATGTCGCCAAAACGCTCTGCCGCCTTCTCAGTAACAAAAACGTCGACTGCAGCGCCGGTAGATACCGCCGCGTCTACCGCATTCTCTCCCTCAATGAGGAATTGCTTCGCCTTCTTCCGGTTAGCCGCACGGTGCAGCTTAGCTGCGTTAACAATGCGCGGAGTGCGTTCAGTAAAGGCAGAGTCAAAATCCAAATTCATGGCTACTACCCTACCTGCCAATTCCTTCTTCTCAGACTCACCCCTGAGTCCCTTATAGGAACGAAAAATCCTGCTGCCGCACGGCAACAGGATCGTATAGGCGAGTTCTACTTAGCGAGCGGGACGCCGCGGGCGTCCTTGTCGTAATCACCGGCACCGGCGATGATCATGATGAACTCAATAAACACCCAAAGACCGAGGATGGCCCAGAAGGCGAATCCGAGCAAGAACCAGAAGGTAGCCCAGCCCAAGATATTGAGCACCAACTGTGACACGCCGAAAGTCGTACGGCCAGTGTAGAAGTTGTGTCCGCCGAAAGAGCCTAGGAAAAAGCACAATAGCAAGGTGGCGATCCACGACTTCTGCTGGCCCGGAGCCACATACTGTTGCTGCACCGGGTAAGCACCCATGTTCGGTTGCGGTGCATAGCCTTGGCCATACTGCGGCTGGTAGTTAGCTTGCTGGTTATAAGGGTTGTACTGCTGACCATGGTTATTGTAATCGGACGGGCCAGAGTACTCGCCATTATCAGGTTGGTAGTCTCCGTTTGGATTCGTCATAGGAAATGTTCTCCTGGGTCTCGGCTTTCACGGGGTCTGGGATAAATCTAGCATGTGAGGCCGAGCACCCTAGTTAAACAAAGGTAACGAAAACCAAAATGCCCGCATACCCCGGTTAACAAGGCCGGAGAATGCGGGCACAAAAGCTTTAATGATTAGGCAGCCTTAGGAGCGTTAACGTCCTCAGGCAGAGCAGCCTTGGCAGCCTCGCACAGTGCGGAGAATGCCTCGAAGTCATTAACAGCAAGCTCAGCGAGGATCTTGCGGTCAACCTCGATCTCAGCCAGGCGCAGGCCGTGGATGAGGCGGTTGTAGGTGATGTCGTTCATGCGGGCAGCAGCGTTGATGCGCTGGATCCACAGCTTACGGAACTCAGACTTACGGGCGCGACGATCGCGGTAAGCGTAAGTCATGGAGTGCAGCCACTGCTCCTTCGCCTTACGGTACAGGCGGGAACGCTGGCCGCGGTAGCCCTTAGCGGACTTCAGAATCGCGCGACGCTTCTTCTTGGCGTTAACTGAGCGCTTTACTCGTGCCACAGTGATACTTCCTTAATTCAGATTGTGATGGCGGATGTGGGTTGATTCGGCGCTACTAAGCGCGGCCGAGCAGACGCTTTACGCGCTTGGTGTCAGGCTTTGCGACTGCCTCGGTGCCCTTCAGGCGGCGGGTACGCTTGGACGGCTTGCCTTCCAGCAGGTGGCGGCGGCCAGCCTGCTCACGGCGCAGCTTGCCGGAACCGGTCACCTTGATACGCTTTGCGGTGCCCTTGTGGGTCTTCTGCTTCATGAGTATTAAGTCCTTAAATCCTACGTGGAATCTGGTCTACTTCTTGCCCTTGCGAACCGGACCCAAGACCATGGTCATATTGCGACCATCCTGCTTGGGGCGCGACTCAACGACGCCAACTTCGGCAACGTCATCAGCCAAACGCTCCAAGAGGCGGAAACCGAGCTCCGGGCGCGATTGCTCACGACCGCGGAACATGATGGTCACCTTGACCTTGGATCCCTTCTCGAGGAAGCGGACTACGTTACCCTTTTTGGTCTCATAATCGTGATCATCGATCTTTGGACGGAACTTCTGTTCCTTCACCACGGTTTGCTGCTGGTTCTTACGGGCCTCGCGAGCCTTCTGAGCCTGCTCGTACTTGAACTTGCCGTAGTCCATGATCTTGGCCACTGGGGGCTTTGCCTTCGGAGCTACCTCGACTAGGTCAAGGTCAGCCTCGTATGCAAGCTTGCGAGCATCATCGGTACGGACGATGCCCACCTGTTCACCACCGGGGCCTACCAAACGGACCTCGGGTACTCGGATACGCTCATTGATGCGAGCTTCAGCGCTGATTGTGGTTCTCCTCGATTAGGGGGTGTATGAGTAAGTAGTTCACCTACCGGGACCACAAACGAAGCAAACCCGGTCTGCCATAGACAGCCGGGAGTTCTCACAGTGCCAAGCATGAATGCTTGGTTACCTTTACCTTTATCCTACGAAGCGTGTTCGCGGCATCGGGTGGGAGAAACTCCGCTTGTGACCCACGAACCTCGACAAGGCGTCATGGGCGGTAGTGCCTTTGACAATAGCAGCTCCTCCCCCTCCTACCAAATTGCGACGTTCCTAGCGGGTTTTACAATGGGCGACTGCTTTAATGTCCCCTGCATCTACCCCAGTATCCACGATATCTACCAGCTGATGGGCGAGGTACTTAACCGCTGGTTCGGCATCGGCGTAGTCCTCCCCGTCCATCACGACAGATAGCGCTACTCCCACGCGCTTTCCATCCACCTCATGAACTCCAAACTGACGGTAGGTGTACTCGTTTTCTTCCTCATCCAGTCCCCAACCACTTTTCGCACGGGTTCGCGGCTGCGCAGACAAACCTACCCTTTGCCAGGACACAATGTCTTTGAGCACCTTGTGGACGTAGTCCGCTTCTGGAATGCACGGCAGTTCAGCGCCAAATACTGCTTGGTCCTTTAACGACCACGTGGAATATCCAAAAGCGGAGTCGTGAATTTTTGCGTGTGATCCGTAGTCGTCGAGTAAAGCTTTGACCGCATTTTCTGCCGAGCCCTCGCGCCATTGCACCTGCGACCACAAGGCAAAAGCGGCATCATTATCAGATTCCTTGATAGCCAAGTCCACCAAGCTTTTATCCGCACCGTCTTTGAGCGCCGCAATGGCGATGGGCACCTTGATGGTGGACCACACTGGCCCCTCACCTTTATCGCCCGCCGCAAAAGTGTCTTCACCTGCAGAAATGGCGACCCCTACCTTTGCATGATACTTCTTTGCGGTTTTGTCCACCGCACGGTCAAGCTGAGCACGCACCTCAGCTGGATCCGGCACCGCAGAGGTAGTCGTTGACACTGGGGCATCTTCTATCTTGGGGTCGCTAGAGCAGGCACTCATGGTACACAGACCGAGAGCTGCGAGCAGGCTAACTACAAGGCGGATATTTTTCACGCTTTGCCCTACTTCAACATGCCCTTTAGGTAGCCACCGGTATAGGAGCCATCTACTTGCGCAACGTCTTCAGGGGTTCCCTGCGCCACAACGGTACCGCCGCCCGCACCGCCTTCCGGGCCCATATCAACAATCCAGTCCGCTGCCTTGATGACATCAAGGTTATGTTCAATAACAAGCACCGAATTACCCTTGTCCACCAAGCCTTGGATAACCAGCATCAGCTTGCGAATATCCTCAAAGTGCAGTCCAGTAGTCGGCTCATCCAGAATGTAAATCGTCCTACCGTTGGTACGCTTTTGCAGCTCGGAAGCTAGCTTGACGCGCTGCGCCTCGCCGCCGGAAAGCGTAGTAGCAGCTTGGCCGAGGCGTACATAACCCAAGCCGACGTCGACAAGCGTGGCAAGGTAGCGGTGAATGGAGTTGATGGGTTCAAAGAAGTCCGCTGCCTCAGAGATTGGCATGTCTAGAACCTCGGCAATGTTTTTGCCCTTGTAGTGCACCTCCAAGGTTTCGCGGTTATAGCGTGCTCCTTCACACACCTCACACGGCACATAAACATCTGGAAGGAAATTCATCTCGATCTTGATGGTGCCATCGCCCTGGCACGCCTCACAGCGCCCGCCCTTGACATTAAAGGAGAAGCGTCCAGCCTTGTAGCCGCGGACTTTTGCTTCCTGGGTTTCGGCAAAAAGGTTACGGATTTTGTCAAAGACACCCGTGTAGGTCGCCGGGTTAGAACGCGGGGTACGGCCAATCGGACTTTGGTCAACTTGCACCAGCTTATCTAGGTGCTCCACACCTTCGACGCGCTTGGCACGGCCGGGAACCTGGCGGGCGCGGTTAAGTTTATTGGCCAAAGTCTTAGCCAAAATCTCATTGACCACGGTGGATTTACCCGAGCCAGACACACCAGTAATACATACCAGCACTCCCAGCGGGATTTCCACGTTGATGCCCTTGAGATTATTCTCCCGAGCACCAACCACCTTTAGGGTGCGGTCCTTATCAATCTCTCGGCGCTGGTCCGGTACGGCGAGCACCTTCTTGCCGGAAAGGTATTGTCCGGTGAGGGACTCTTCTACCTGTTCGATTCCGGATGGTTCGCCTTGGTAGACCACTTCGCCGCCATATTCGCCCGCACGCGGGCCTACATCGACGAGCCAATCTGATTCACGGATGGTGTCCTCATCATGTTCGACCACAATGAGGGTGTTTCCGATATCGCGCAGCCGCTGCAGGGTTTTGATGAGTCGCTGGTTATCACGCTGGTGCAGACCAATGGATGGCTCATCGAGCACGTACAGAACCCCTGCCAAGCCGGAGCCAATCTGAGTAGCCAGACGGATACGTTGCGCCTCACCGCCGGAAAGCGTGGACGCGCCGCGATCGAGCGTGAGGTAATTCAACCCGACGTCCAGGAGGAAACGCAGGCGGGCTTGAGTCTCCTTAAGCACTGCCCCGGCAATGATTTCCTCACGGTGCCCCAGCACCAGGGAGTCTAGGAACTCAGAGGCGTCTTCAATAGAGAGCGCACAAAGCCCGGCAATGGACTGCTCACCGTGAGTCGTAGAGGCCAAGCGGACGGCCAAGATCTCCGGCTTCAGCCGGGTGCCCTTACAGGTGCTACACGGCACGCGGCGGGTATATTGCAGCAGGCGATCCTTTTGGGATTGAGAATCGGTAGTTTCCAGCTTGCGGTGAATAAACCCGGTAGCGCCTTCAAATGGGGCGGTCCAATTACGCTGGCGCCCGTAACGGTTCTTATATCGAACCTGGACTTCCTCATCGGTGCCATAGATCAGCGCGTGGCGCTGTTCCTCGGTTAATTCACTCACCGGAGTTTTGGGGTCAAACCCCATAGCCTTGCCTAAACCCTCTACTAGCTTGACAAAGTAGCGGGAATTGGGGCTGGAGTGCCACGGTTGAATGGCATCTACAGCTGGAGCATCTGGATCCGGAATGAGCAGATCAACATCAACTTCCAATTTGGTACCCAGGCCATCACACACCGGGCAGGAGCCAAACGGAGCATTGAAGGAAAAGGCACGGGGCTCGTATTCTTCAATGGTCAATGTGTGGCCATTCGGACAGGCCGCCTTCTCCGAATAGGTATGGGTGAGTTCTTCCCTATCCACGAACTCAATGGTGACTAGACCATCTGCCAAGCGCAGCGCTGTTTCCACCGAATCCGTTAAGCGTTGCTTTTGTGAGGCCTTTACCTGCAGGCGATCAACCACTACCTCAATATTGTGCTTGATCTGCTTCTTCAACTTGGGCGGATCGCTTAGCTGATAGGTCTCCCCGTCCACTCGGACGCGGGAATAGCCCTGAGCGGACAAATCCTGGAAGAGATCAACAAACTCGCCTTTGCGCTTGCGCACCACCGGTGCGAGCACCTGAAACTTCAGTTTCTCTTCCAGCGCCAGCACGGCATCGACGATTTGCTGTGGCGTTTGGCGCTCGATTACGGCATCACACTTTGGGCAGTGTGGCGTTCCGGCACGGGAGAAGAGCAAACGCAGGTAATCATAGATCTCCGTAATCGTGCCCACCGTAGAACGCGGATTATGGTTGGTGGACTTTTGATCGATAGACACTGCGGGTGACAGACCGTCAATAAACTCCACATTAGGCTTGTCCATCTGCCCCAAAAACATGCGGGCATAAGAACTCAAGGATTCTACGTAGCGGCGCTGGCCTTCTGCGAAGATGGTGTCAAAAGCCAGCGAAGATTTACCAGATCCGGAAAGACCAGTAAAAACAACCATTTTATCGCGAGGGATATCGATATCCACGCCCTTGAGGTTGTGCTCGCGGGCACCGCGCACCACCAAACGATCAGCCACTGTGCTCAGACCTCCAGTACTAGGGATTGCAATCTTCCCTCGAATGTACCCGTAGGCTGGGACACATGACTAACGAGCTTCAGTTACATCAGATTTCTGTGTCCGAGATGGACAATAACTGCTACCTTTTGCAGGCGGGCGAAGAAGGCTTGCTTGTCGACGCCGCCGATGACGCCCCCGCACTCCTCGACATGGCCCAGAAGGCCGGCGTTAAAATCACCGCGGTACTAACCACCCACCGCCACTGGGACCACGTACGCGCGCTCAAAGAGGTTCTCTCTGAGACCGGCGCTATCCACTACGCGTCCTTCCTTGATTCTCCGGCTATCCCAGCCGAGGTAGACGTTGAGCTCCGCGAAGGCGACTCCATCAAGTTCGCGGGCCTCGACCTCCCCATCATCATCTTGCGCGGCCACACCCCAGGCGGCGCCGCACTAGTTACAAACATCGATGGCGTAATTAATCTTTTCGTGGGCGATTCACTCTTCCCGGGCGGCTTGGGCAAGACCACCTCTGAAGGTGACTTCGTACGCCTGTATAAGGACGTCACCGCGCGCATCTTTGATGAGTTCCCGGACAATACGATCGTGCGCCCCGGTCACGGCAAGTCCACTACCTTGGGCGAGGAGCGCCCCAAGCTGGAAGACTGGTGGGAGCGCCGCTGGTGATCCAGTGGCCAATTTCCGCGTACAATGGTCTAGCACACGATAGGTCTAAAACAACGAGCTAAGGAGCTTTAAGGACTATGATTCGCAAGCTTGCCCGCCCCATGCTGGCATCTGTATTTGTATGGGAAGGCGTAGACAACCTGCGCAACGCGTCCGAGCATGTAAAGGAAACCGAAGGTTTCCTCAAGACCGTGCGCAAGGCCGTTCCTTCTGAGTACCAGGGCTATATTCCCAATGACCCGGAACTGGTTACCCGCGCTATTGGCGGCGCTAAGGTAGGCGCCGGCTCCACCTTGGCTCTGGGCAAGGCACCGCGCACCTCCGCTGCGGTTCTGGCCGCCGCAACTCTGCCCAACTTGATTGCTAAGAACAACTTCTGGGCTGCAGATAACAAGGAAGACAAGGAAACTCGCCGCAACGGCTTCCTTACCAATACCGCTTTGCTCGGCGCCTTGTTTATCGCTACCCAGGACACCGAGGGCAAGCCTTCCCTTCGTTGGCGCGCACAAAAGGCTGGTCAGCGCACGAACAAGAAGATTCAGCAGGCGCTGCCTACCAAGTCTGAGTCCGAGCAGAAGCGCGAAGAGCTCTCCGCCCGTGCCAACGAGTTTTCCACCAAGGCCGGCGACTGGATCAACGAAACCTCTGCAAAGGCACAGGCATATGTAGATGACAACAAGGATGACTGGCAGTCCACCGGCCGCGGGTTGCTCGATACCGCAAAGTCTTACGTTGACGATGCCAAGACTTATGTTGAAGACAATAAGGACGATTGGCAAGAGTCTGGCCGCGATTTGCTGGGCAACGCAAAGTCCTTCATTGAGGACTCTGTCGATAACGCCAAGACCTATGTTGAAGACAACAAGGGTGACTGGCTTGAGTCCGCACAAGCCAATCGCGACACCGCCCGTACCGGTGCTGTAAAGGCCGCTACCAAGGCTCAGGCACGTGCAGATAAGGCCGTCGCCAAGCTGGATGGTGCGAAGTCCAAGCGCGCAAGCAAGAAGGCTTCCAAGCATGCTGAGAAGCTGCAAAAAGAGGCAAATAAGAAGATTGAGGCAGCAATCAAGAAGCTGGAAAAGCGCTCTAAGTAGCCACAACTTCTGCGGCCGAATAACTCGGCAGTGACACACGGCCCAGCCTTATGCTGGGCCGTTGTTCTTTGTCACGGCAGGGTCTAAACTCATCTCTCCCCTTGCCGGACAGCGTGCCCGGCCCATCCCCATCAACGTCCAATTACCAAGGAGTCACGTGAACTCAGCATCCAATAGGCACGCGGCGGCTGCAGGTTCCTCGGAGCGCACAGCCATCGCTACTGAGCAAGATTATGTGGACGGACTTTTTTCGCGCCTCGACGATGAGGTGGCGGCAGCCAATAGAAGGCTTAATGAGGTGCAGGCGGATGTAGATCCTTCCACGCCGGACGCGGACGCCTTGGTGCGCCGTGAAACCGAATACCACGGGCTGCAGGCAAAGCTTGATCGTCTCAATGTGGCCCAAATGGGCTTGGTCTTTGGCCGCATTGATATCGACGCCCCCGGCGATAATCCCACCCCCGAAGGCCTAGACCGCCGCTACATCGGCCGCATGGGACTAGATGCACGCGAAGATGACTATCGCACACTGCTTTTAGATTGGCGTGCCCCAATGGCGCGGCCTTTCTATCTCGCTACCACGGCCCAACCGGAAGGCGTCCACACCCGTCGCCAAATTCGCACCAAGGGACGCACCGTCACCGGAATACACGATGAGGTTCTTTCCGGCCCCGGTGTGCGAGAAGAAGAAGCAGGAGTCGCGAGCGAATCGGCGCTCTACCACGCCATGCAACGGGCACGTACCGGCCACATGGCGTCAATCGTGGAGACCATCCAGCGAGAGCAAGACGAGATTATCCGCGATAACACCCGCGGCGTCATGGTAGTAGAAGGCGGCCCAGGTACGGGTAAGACCGCTGTTGCTCTGCACCGTGTGGCTTACCTGCTCTATACCCACCGCGAACTACTTTCTGCCACGGGCGTCCTCATCGTGGGCCCTAATAGCAGCTTTTTGGACTATATTTCACGCGTGCTGCCAGAACTGGGCGAGACTGGCGTGGTGCTATCAACCATCGGCGGGCTCTTCCCCGGAATCGAACCAGAGCACGAGGAAGACCTCGTCGCTCGCGAAATCAAAGGTAGTGCCGCCATGGTGGAGATTCTCTCCACCGCGGTCAAGGACTATCAGCTTCTTCCTGCCGACCCACGCGAGCTGGCAATTGACGGACTCAGCTTAAGCGTTACGCCCAACATGGTGAAAAGAGCCCGCACCCGGGCCCGGCGCTCGCGAAAGCCACACAATGAGGCTCGCGGTGCCTTTATTGAGCACCTCGTAGAAGACCTTGCATTGCAGATGGCTGAAAAAGTCGGGGCCGATCCGCTCGGCGGGAAGAACCTCCTTTCGCGCGCCGATATCGATCAATTCCACGATGACCTTGCAGAAGATACGGCCGTTACTGCATTGATCGATGAGTTCTGGCCCGAGCTCCACCCCACCGACGTGCTTGCTAGCCTATTCTCCTCACCTGAGCGCATTGCCTCTGCTGCCCGCGGGTACGACGATGAAACTCAAGAGGCGCTCTACCGAGAACAAGGGCGAGCATGGACAGATTCGGATGCCGCCCTCCTAGATGAGCTAGCCGTCCTCATCGGCCTGCCCAACCCTGAGGAAAAGAAGGCAGCTGACGATGCTGCGTGGCGCGAACAAGTGGCAGAGGCAGAAGACGCTCTAGATATCTTGTCTTCTTCCGAGTCCACAGATAATGACGATGACATGTTTGAAGCGGAAATTCTTTCTGCCCATGATGTCATCGACGCCGAGACCTTGGCACACCGTCAGGAGGTACGCGATAAGCGCACCACTGCTCAACGCGCCCGCGAAGACCATACGTGGGCATATGGTCATATCATCGTGGACGAAGCCCAGGAATTAACTCCCATGGAATGGCGGATGCTCTTTCGTCGTTGCCCTTCGCGGTGGATGACCTTGGTGGGCGATACTTCCCAGACCGGCTCACCGGCGGGTGTTGATGATTGGGGCGAGGCCCTGAAGCCGTTCGTCGCGCAGCGCTTCCGTCACCATTTTCTCACCGTCAACTATCGCACCCCGCAGCCCATCACTGAGCTGGCTAATGGACTATTAGAGATGATTAACCCTGATGCCATCCCGGCTACAGCCATCCGTGATGGCGTGCAGGTGCGCCGACTTGCACAGGGCAGCTACACCCCTGGTGTACACAGGGAGGCAGACGGCAGGCTCACAGCAGTTATTGACGCCGCCACGGCAGAACGTTTCAAAGGCTTAGAGTTTGACCATGTGGTGGTACTCGATCCGAAGAGGATCGTCGATGCCTCCCCGCAGGGTTTGCAGAATCTCTTTGTCTGCATCACTCGTGCTACCCAGTCGCTTACCCTCGTCGGTGACTGCGGCGAAGTTCTTTAGGCTCCCGTAAGCTTTAGGCCATGGCCTTATCTGACATTGCGCGCAAAACTGAAAGCTCGCTGAACACCTTTACTTTGAAGCGTTCTCTACGGCGGGGATGGAAGCCCCAGATTGTGGGCTATACCGGGTATGGCACCACCGAGCAAGTAAGGGTTTTTGGCCGCGTACTCATGCACGATCCTGATGAAGGCAAAAAGGATTCCTGGGGTGAACGCGGCTACCAGCAGTTTCTTACTATTCAGGTGGGAAACCACGACATTTCAGTGACTATTGGTGAAAAGACCGTCGCGGGCACAACCAATAGCAACGGGTACGTTGACATCCTCGTTCACGAACATGGGTTAGAACCTGGTTGGCATACGGCAACGATCGAGGCCGCCAACGCGCAAGCCGTGGAAGTCCAGGTGCTCATCGTGGATCCGAGCGCCAAGATTGGCATCATCAGCGATATTGATGACACGGTTTTAGTTACGTGGCTGCCACGTGCGTTGACAGCGGCGTGGAACTCTTGGGCTAAGCGCCCCAGCAAGCGACAGGCCGTTGCTGGAATGGCCGAGTTCTATGCTCAGCTGCAACAGCGATTCCCAAAGGCCCCAGTGTTCTATCTTTCTACGGGAGCATGGAATACTTTTGGCTCGCTGAAAAAATTCCTGTCCCATCATAATTTCCCCGCAGGCCCCATGCTGCTCACGGACTGGGGTCCGACCGAGACGGGCCTTTTCCGCAGCGGACAAGAACATAAGCGGGTTCAGCTACGCAATCTACTCATCGCTTACCCGGACATGCAATGGATCCTGATCGGCGATGACGGACAGCACGATCCATTGACTTACGGCGATGTGGCTAACGAGCACCCAGACCGGATTCACTCTGTGATCATCCGCAATCTAAGCCCGCAGGAGCAGCTGCTCTCGCATGGCTCCCTGAGCCCCCTGGCAGATGCCAATGAAGAGGGCCATTTCACAATCCCACTGATTCAGGGCGCAAACGGCAGTGCCCTTGCCGCAGCCTTCAACGCCGCGCACCCCACGGAGTAAGCAGCGCTTAACGACGAAACCCGCCTTGGCCTCTTTAACAAGACCAAGGCGGGTTCAATCACCACATTTAGCTGACAGTGTGAACGATCATCACGTCGCAGTCCGACTGGCGAGCAACGTCTGCAGGTACGGAGCCCAGCAGGCGGCCGGTCAGGGAGTTGATGCCGCGGTTACCCACGATGAGCAGGTCAGCATCGTTGTCATTGACGATGGACATCAGGGCCTGCACCGGAGTACCAGGGCGAACAGCGGTTTCGACCTTAGAAGCACCGAACTTCTCGGCGTGAGCCTTGGCGTCCTTCAGGTTAGCCTCGGCCTTCTCATCGCCCAAAATGGTAACGGAATCCTGGCGCAGGGTCTTGGAAGCCTGCTCCTGGTTCTCGTAGTAAGCACAACCGATGATCAGATTGGAATCGAATGCGGCGGCAATCTTTGCTGCTCGCTCTACAGCGAGGAGGGAAGACTTAGAACCGTCAGTACCGACAACGATCGAGTTGTAGTCGCTCATGATGACCTTTCTTTGTGGGAATGTACCCGGTGTGTTTATTTAGCCTACAGGGGCATTACTGCCAGTGTAACAACGAGAAACGATTAACGTTCCTCGGTGGTATTAACTACGACGACGTCTACCGTTGACTTGTGGGTTAGTTCCGTTGGCACAGAACCGAAGACTCGACCACGGACGGAATTCACGCCGCGGTTGCCCACAACGAACAGGTCCACATCATAGTCCTGGCCTACTTCTAACAAGGCTTTTACTGGGTCTCCAGATTTTCCTACGATTTCAATGTGCTCCGCACCTTCCGATTCGGCGATACGGGTGGCATTGGTCAAATAGGTCCCAGCCATGTCCTCACTTACAACGGGCAGACCGGCTTCGTCGCCCCTCGGAGCGCCAAGCATGGATCCAGCGTGGTTATAAAAGGCTGAGATAATAATCAGCTTGGCGTCGTACGCCCGTGCCATGGACGCCGCTGCGCGAACCGCGCGCAGGGAGGTTTCAGAGCCATCGGTGCCGACGGCAATGTTTTTATAGGTAAGCATCATTCTCCTTGCAGTTGAACCATTTCACAGTGACAACTAAACGGCGCTTCTGGCACCTATTCAGTATAACTAGCGCAGCCGTTTAGAGAAGCACCCGCAGAATCAATCAGCACACTTTTAGGGGGAGAAAACTAAATCCCCGCTTCTTTCAAGCCGCGCAATTCCTTCTTCAAATCGGCAATCTCATCGCGTAGGCGGCCGGCCAGCTCGAATTTGAGCTCACGCGCGGCTGCACCCATTTGGGCCGAGAGGTCGTCGATAAGCGCCTGCACCTCATCGGTAGCCATACTAGAAATATCCCGCTTTTCCACCATGGCGGAAGGATCGGAATTAGCCTCCTCGTCTCCGCCGTCTTCATAGACCTGGTCAAGGATATCCGCGATCTTTTTACGCAACGGCTGCGGATCAATGCCATGTTCCCGGTTATAGGCAATCTGCTTCTCACGGCGCCGTTCCGTCTCCTCAATTGCCTCTTGCATAGAGTCGGTGATTTTATCGGCATACATGATGACCTCGCCAGACACGTTACGGGCAGCACGGCCAATGGTCTGAATGAGCGAAGTTGTAGAGCGCAGGAAGCCTTCTTTGTCCGCATCCAAAATGGCAACGAGCGAGACCTCAGGAAGGTCAAGGCCCTCGCGCAGAAGGTTAATGCCCACGAGAACATCGAATTCTCCCAAGCGCAATTGCCGCAATAATTCGACGCGCTGCAAGGTATCGATATCCGAGTGCAGGTAGCGCACCTTTATCCCCTGCTCCAACAGATAGTCAGTAAGGTCCTCTGCCATACGCTTAGTCAGCGTGGTCACCAACACACGCTCTTGCTTCGATATGCGAGTGCGCACCTCATCAATGAGGTCATCAATCTGCCCTTTGGTGGGCTTGACAGTAACCTTCGGATCCACCAGACCAGTCGGGCGAATTACCTGCTCTACGTATTCGCCATCCGAGGACGTAAGCTCGAAATCGCCTGGGGTGGCGGACATGTATACGGTTTGTCCGACCCGCTGTTCAAACTCATCAAAGGTCAACGGGCGGTTATCCACTGCGGACGGCAAACGGAAACCGAATTCGACCAAGTTGCGCTTGCGCGACATATCGCCCTCGAACATGCCGCCAATCTGTGGAACTGTAACGTGTGACTCATCGATGATGGTGAGAAAATCCTCTGGGAAGTAATCGAGTAGCGTAGCCGGCGCTGAGCCAGCCGGACGACCATCGACGTGACGGGAGTAGTTCTCGATACCGGAGCAGAAACCTACCTGCTCGATCATCTCCAGATCGTATTCGGTTCGCATGCGCAGACGTTGCGCTTCAAGCAGCTTGCCGCGGTTTTCTAGATCCTCCAAGCGCTCAGCCAATTCCTCTTTAATCGCTGCCACGGCCTTTTCCATGCGTTCGGGCCCGGCCACGTAGTGCGTGGCCGGGAAGATGCGAACCTCATCTACTTCCTCTATGACATCGCCAGTCACGGGGTGAATGTAATACAGGGAATCGATATCGTCGCCGAAGAATTCAATGCGCACCGCACGTTCCTCGTAGGCCGGAATGATATCTACTGTATCGCCCTTGGCGCGGAAGGTGCCGCGGGTAAACCCCACGTCATTGCGTTCATATTGGATATCCACCAGCAGTCGCAGGAACCGATCGCGGTCCAGCTCCTCATCAACAGAAATGATTACCGAGCGATCCAGGTAAGACTGTGGAGTGCCCAAGCCATAAATGCAGGACACGGAAGAGACTACGACCACGTCCCTGCGAGACAATAGTGCCGACGTAGCCGAGTGGCGCAGGCGCTCTACGTCCTCATTGATGGAGGAATCCTTTTCAATATAGGTATCGGTCTGCGCAATATATGCTTCTGGCTGGTAGTAGTCGTAATAAGAAACGAAGTACTCTACTGCGTTATGCGGCAAGAGCTGGCGCAGCTCGTTCGCTAGCTGCGCAGCCAGGGTTTTATTGGGCGCCATCACCAACGTGGGCCGCTGCTGCTTTTCGATGAGCCACGCGGCGGTGGCAGATTTACCGGTACCGGTAGCACCCATCAGCACAACATCGCGCTCATCACGGTTGAGTCTGTCATTGAGCTCTGCGATGGCGGAGGGCTGGTCACCAGCCGGTTCATATTCAGAAACGACCTGAAACTCGCCCGGGGTGCGCTCGACCTCGCTGACAACGCGGTGCTCGGAATTTGGAATAAGGGGATGTTCAGCAGCAAAAGCCATACCCACTACTCTACTGTTTAGGTGGCGCGCCTAGCTACGTTCAGGGCAAGGAGTTCTGCGCGGTGCGAAGCCATTCTTCCAACTCGCCAGTGGTCTCCCACAGCGCATAAACGGAAGACGTCTCGGGCCGCATCGCACTATTGATGCGGCGGCGCAGCCAAGCCTTTGACTGCGGCGTGTACAGGGGCGCGAGATCCTCGCGCTCGATGCCTTCCGGCAGTGCATCAGCCTTTAATTTCAACAAGGCGCCGAGTGCAATCATAGTTTCTGCGTCATCCGAGTCGATAGGCTCTGTGGAACATGATTGCTGAAAGCTTTTGAGATCGAAGGAACCATCCCGCAAGCTTGCGAGTAGTTCTCGCGCCGCGTGATTATCAAAAGGCCCAGTATCCCACGTTCCCACGGCGGGTAGCTTAAGCTGCCCAGGTTAACAAGACTTCGAAATGGCGTAAACTTTAGCTACCCAATGGTTAAACCTTCGGTGACTCCGCTTCAATGCGGTCCAGGACCTCAGTCGTTCGCACACGTAGCTGGTCAAGCGTGCCGTTATTATCAATGACGTGCGTGGCCGCGGCAAGCCGCACCTCATCCGGTACCTGTGCCGCAATGCGACGGCGCGCATCTTCCTCTTCTATCCCTCGAAAAGCCACCAGCCGACGAACGCGCTCTTCAGGATCCACATCGACCACAATGACGTAGTCCATGTCTTTGTCCAGGCCATTATCCACCAACAGCGGCATATCATAAACGGCGAAGTCACAGCCATCTCCACGCGCCGTCGCAAATTGCCGCTGTGTCTCCTCTTGGATGCGTGGATGGGTAATAGAGTTCAGCAACTCAGTGTGCTCTTTGTCCGCAAAGGCCCGGCGTGCCAATTCCTTGCGGTTAAGGCTGCCATCCGACAGCAGGATTTCCTCTCCGAAAGCTGCGGCCAACTCGGATAAAGCAGGCTTCCCAGGCTTCACAACGTCGCGTGCAATGCCATCGGCGTCGACCACTCGCCACCCGCGTTCACGGCACAAGGATGCAACTGTTGACTTACCGCTGCCAATGCCACCTGTAAGGCCAATGAGTTTCATGGTCGCCACCCTACGCGAAAAGGAGCCCCACCATACGCGATGGTGGGGCTCTTCATTGCAATTCAGGAGAAAGCGTCTCTTTTACTCTGCGTCCTCCGCCTTTGGAGAAATGTGCAGCAACACATCGCTCGAGGAAACCTGGCCAGGCTCGCCGGTGACAGTTCCAAACTTGGTGGCGTTAGTAACTACCACAGGGGTAATCAGGTTATAGCCTTTGGAGCGGATAAATTCCGGGTCAAAGGAAATCAATTTATCGCCTGCGGAAACGCGTTGCTTCTTTTCCACATGGACTTCAAAACCTTCGCCTCCCAGCTCCACGGTGTCGAGACCTACGTGAATGAGTAGCTGTACGCCGTTGTCCAAGCTCAGTCCTACCGCATGGCCAGACTTTTGAACGGTGAGCACCTTGCCGTCGGCAGGCGCAAAGACCGCATTGCCCGCCGGCTGGACCGCCATACCCGGGCCCAGCTTTGCCGCGGCGAAAATGGGATCCGGAACTTCCGATAGAGCGACCGCCTCGCCCTCGAGGGGAGATTCCAGCGCAATAGCATCTTTCCCAGCCTGCTTAGTGGCCACGCCGGCAGCAGCAGCGCCTGCGGAGCTGGCGGGAACGGCGCCGCCCTCGATCGCGGAGTCTGTACCATTGCCCTTAAGGAACTTCATCTCTGCGCGAGCAGCTGCATCGTCAACAGTCTCGCCTTGTTCGCGCGCAATGCGCTCCAAGTCAGCTTGCTTTTCTTCTGCCGTGCGGTAGCCGAAGAACAAGGTGAGCAAGAAAGAAGTAAGGAATGCAGCCGTAATACCAAGGACATAGCCCAAATGCGGGGTCATGGCACTGGTGGTCAACGCCGAGGTAAAGACGAAGGCTTCTGCACGGACGTCGAAAAGACCGATGATTGCGCCACCCAAGGCACAACCTGGCAGCAACCGATAGTAGCTGCGGCGGAAGCGCAACAAGATGCCGTACAGGGAAGGTTCCGACACGCCACCTAGGATGCCCGCTGCAAACGCACCGATGGAAACCTGGCGCATAGCATTGTTCTTCTCCTTGAAGGAGATGACCATGACCGCGCCGACGACGCCGAAACAGGCGAAGTTCCATGCGCCCATCGGTCCTTGAATGAAGTCGTAGCCGTAGGTGGCGATGTTCTGGATCATGATGACGTTCAGCGGCCAGTGCAAGCCCATGGGAACGAGGAACGGGTAAAGCAGCGGAACAACTATAGCCAAGATGAATGGAGAGAAATCATTGATTTGATAAAGGACCCAGGAAATGCCGTTGCCCACGCCAATGCCGAACGGGCCAAGGAGGAAGGCCGTTGCCGGAATCATAATTAGCAGGGAGAAAAATGGTACGAAAACCATTTGTACCGCACTTGGGATAATCTTCTTCAGTCCCTTTTCCACCCAGTACAGGCCGATTGCAGCCAGAATCGGGGGAAATACCTGGGAGCCATAGGAGTTAATAACCAACGGCAGGCCAAAGACATTAGCGGTATCTCCTGCTTCGCCCAGGGACAAAAACTCCGGGGTAAGAAGTGCCGCTGGGATAGCGGCGGAGACCCACATGTTCGCACCCAGCTTCTGAGCCGCGGTCGCACCCACCATTACAGGTAGGAAGTAAAAGACCGACTGGAACATGGCGTGAGCCAAACGGAAGCCTTCCGGCTGCTCATCCAGCGGCGCGCGGAAGTCCTGAATACCAAAGGTGTCCGCCAAGATCAGCAGCATGATGATGAGCGAGGCGCCCAACAGTGCCCAGAGAACTGGGCGGAAGGTATCAGAAAGAAACTCGAAGCAGTAATCTACCCAGTCGTACTTGCCGCGGACGCCGTCGTACTCCTTCTTGGAGGACGCCGTTTTCTCACCGGAAGCGTGTACACTGGGCTGCTTGATGATTTCGTTGTAGTAGTCAGCAACGCCGCCACCCATGACTACTTGGTAGCCGTGGGCGCCTTGTGGCACGGTGCCTAGCACCGCTGGGTCGCTGTCGAGCTTTTCTTTATCAACTTTCCCCGCATCAGCAAGTTGGAAACGCAAGCGCGTCGCACAGTGCGTCAACGACGTAATATTGTCAGCGCCGCCGATACTTTCAACGATGTGGGCGGAAGTGTCCTTGGTAGATGCCACTTCTTACTCCTCAGTTCAAATACCACTTATAACCAGTGCAGCACTGGCTATAACGTCATAGTTGAGTATAAGAGGATTCCCACATGAACAAAAGCCCGTTTTGTGGGCTTGCCAGGAAATTTTTGCCTCCCCCTTCTTAACTGCGCTGGTCAGCCACTTAAAAACCTCAAATGGCTCAGCAAACGTTTGCAGGGCCTGTCTCAAAGATCACAAAAGCCGCGCCCACCCCGTCTATATGACGAAGTGAACGCGGCCTTGAAGCTGAGCTCTAAACTCAGCAGGGAACTAAGCGGAAGCTTTAGTTGCCAGCGAGTTTGTCGCGCAGTGCGGCGAGCTGCTCGTCGGAAGCCAGGGAGCCGCCAACCTCTGCCTGAGTCTTGGATGCCGGAGCTGCATCAGAGGAATCAGAGGAGTAGTTGGAGGACTCTGCAGACTCAGCAGCCTCAGCGGCTGCGGCGCGGTTGCGCTCGATCTGAGCAGTGTGCAGGTTGAAGCGACGCTCGGACTCTGCGTAACGTGCCTCCCAAGCCTGACGCTGCTCGTCGAAGCCTTCCTTCCACTCGTTGGTCTCAGGGTCGAAGCCCTCAGGGAAGACATAGTTGCCCTGCTCATCATAGGAGTCAGCCATGCCGTACTTGGACGGATCGAACTCTTCGGTGTAGTCCTCGTCTGCCTGCTTAACAGACAGGGAGATACGACGACGCTCGAGGTCGATGTCGATGACCTTGACCATAACCTCCTGGCCAACGGTGACAACCTGGTCCGGAACCTCGACGTGGCGCTGAGCCAGCTCGGAGATGTGAACCAGGCCCTCGATGCCCTCTTCGACGCGAACGAAAGCGCCGAATGGAACGAGCTTGGTGACCTTGCCCGGAACGATCTGGCCCACAGCGTGGGTGCGGGCGAATACGCGCCACGGATCTTCCTGGGTAGCCTTCAGGGACAGGGAAACGCGCTCGCGGTCCAGATCTACGTCCAGAACCTCAACGGTTACCTCGTCACCAACGGTGACAACCTCAGATGGGTGGTCGATGTGCTTCCAGGACAGCTCGGAAACGTGAACCAGGCCGTCGACACCGCCGAGATCGACGAAGGCGCCGAAGTTGACGATGGAGGAAACAACGCCCTTGCGGACCTGGCCCTTCTGCAGCTGGTGCAGGAACTCGGAGCGGACCTCGGACTGGGTCTGCTCGAGGTATGCACGGCGGGAGAGGACAACGTTGTTGCGCTGCTTGTCCAGCTCGATGATCTTTGCTTCCAGCTCCTGGCCGATGTACGGCTCCAGGTCGCGGACGCGACGCATCTCAACCAGAGATGCAGGCAGGAAGCCACGCAGGCCGATGTCCAGAATGAGGCCGCCCTTGACAACCTCGATAACGGTACCGGTGACAGGCTCTTCCTTGGCCTGCAGCTCCTCGATGGCGCCCCAAGCGCGCTCGTACTGCGCACGCTTCTTGGACAGGATCAAGCGACCTTCCTTGTCCTCCTTGGTGAGAACAAGTGCGTCAACCTCATCGCCGACCTCGACAACCTCATCTGGGTTGACGTCGTGCTTGATGGACAGCTCGCGAGAAGGGATAACGCCTTCGGTCTTGTATCCAATGTCCAGCAGTACCTCGTCGTGGTCAACCTTGACGACGGTACCCTCGACAATGTCACCATCGTTGAAGTACTTGATGGTGGCATCTATAGCTGCGAGGAAGTCCTCTGCGGTTCCGATATCGTTGATCGCAACCTGCGGGGTGTTAGAAGATGGCATATTAAGAAATGCTCCGAATAAATGTAGGAAATCGAAATTGGACAACTGCGCGTCTCTCGAAAAAAGCTTGCTAAGCTGCCCAAAGCAGCAAAAGAAAAGTATTCGATCCCGCCTCGTGATTGCTTGAAGCCTTCCTACAACGGCTTAGAACAACCCGTGGCATAGACACGCCCGTTCAACCCTACATCTGTCCAGCTTAAAGGGCAAATACAAGACGCAACTTTTTCTCCAAGGAGTTCTTCCCCCACTGTGATTTCCCCATCACAAGCAAATCAGGCCTACTGGGATGGCGACGCCGCTACCTACCATGCCGAGCACCCCGACTATCTTTCTTCCTTCTATTGGTGCCCAGAGATGCTCCATGAGGACCAAGTGCACTTGCTTGGCGACGTCTCGGATTCTTCCGTCCTGGAAATTGGCTGCGGGTCCGCACCGTGCACCGAGTGGCTCCAAACGCGTTCCCGCTTTGCCACTGGCTTCGATATCTCTCGCGGCATGCTCAACCACGCTGCTGGTGCACTTCCTTTGACGCAAGCCGATGCGCTGTCGCTCCCCTATGCCACAGAATCCTTCGACGCTGCTTTCTCTGCGTTCGGCGCTTTTCCCTTCCTCGCTAATCTCGACCTAGCTCTACAGGAGGTCTCCCGGGTCCTTAAACCAGGCGGTCGTTTTGTCCTCTCAGTCACCCATCCCATGCGCTGGATCTTCCCCGATGATCCTGCCGATTTAACGGCTGATATTAGTTACTTCGACCGCGCCTATCTGGAGCAAGACCGCGATGGCAACCTCACGTATGCGGAGTTCCATCGCACCATCGCCGATTGGTTCCAAGCCCTGCAGAGTAAAGGCCCGTTCCTTATCGAGGACATAATTGAACCCGAGTGGCCGCAAGACCTTAGGATCACCTGGGGCCAATGGTCTCCGGAGCGCGGCGAAATCTTTCCCGGCACGATTATTTTCGTCTGCAGCAATTCCCGCTAACCTATGGGCATGGTTTTGGACCGGATTGGCTTATTGATACGACGTGGCATTGCCTGGTGGATTGACAGTTTCCTAGCCGCTGCCATCGTCATGGTGGTGCGGTGGGTAGTAAATGCGGCAGCCGACCATCCGCTTACTGGAGAGACCTTAGAACTCTATAATGCCATTGCCGCCGCCGTGGTCTTTTACGTCTATCGGGTATGGGTGGAAGCCGCGAAATCCACCTCGCTAGGTAAGTGGTCCCTCCAGCTAGAAATCATTGCCACCCACCCAGGATTTTTCACCGCTTGCCTGCGAAACTCCTGGCTATTGCTAACAATGCTGACGCTTTCAGGTTGGTCGGGTGTTATGCCCCTGCTACTGGCAATTTTAAGCATCAGCATGCTCGCTTTTGGCCAAACTCCCTTCGATATGCTGGCCAATTGCCTGGTGGAGCGCCGACCTCAGATAGACACGCCTTCTTTTCGTGGCCAGAGGTAATAAACAAGGGCGAAAATAACCAACGCAGCAAACATCCACTCGGATGGAAAGAGGAACGCAAGCGCCGTGGAAACGACCATCACCCCAGCGGCCGTTAATCTCCTGACCTTAGGGTTTGGCGCCACACGGGCGATGCTCATGGCTGCCACAAAATACGCTACTGCGAAGAGTCCATACCCGATTCCATAGGCCCTATGCTCTTCAAGGAATTGGTCTAGCCCGAGGTCATTGATATCGGCTGCAAGGAAATTCACTTGCATGGCCCACAAACTTTCAAAAAAGCGGAGATTCCATTTATTTATTTTCTCTTCCAGAGTCACTGCGCAGTATTTCCCTTCCTAGTTTCTCCATGTGCACGCATAATTTTTTCCGCACAGAGAAGGCTACCTAAAAACTTATTGCGCAGTTCGCCACAACTTCTGAACTTTGGGCTCGGCGTAGCCGGGGATACCCAGATTCTCGATAGCTTGTTTATTCCACGTCCCACGAACCTGGCCGTCCACCACAATGGCGCGGCGAAATACACCGCGGTTTCCAGGGGCAAGTATCTCGTGAACTTCTGAAGTCATTGCAAATGACCGATCTCGGTATCCCAGGATGTACTCGTCGAAAGCTCCCAATAAGAGCACCGAACGCTTTCTTCGCGCCTCGGCCATATCCATTACAACTTTCGAGACAAAGTCCTGGGACTCTTCTCCACACCGCTCGATGTCCGGCGGAAGGCTGTCAGCTGCTGGCCTAATTAGTCTTTGCGGTAGCTTTGTCCACCACGCAAAGTCCCGCAGCGTCGCTGGGCCGTGAGTGCGGAAATATCGGACCATTAGGTCAGCGGTAGCTGCGACCTGGTCTCCATTGAAGGCTTCGTCTAATCCCGGCAACTCAACCGGTGTGATGAGTTGTTCGACTCCGGAGTAGACGGCGTGTCCGCTTTCCATTGCTACACGCACAACATGCCAGAAGGGCACCTCGGGCAACGTTGTGGCAGCCCGCTCCTTAAGCTCGGCACGCGAAAGCGGACGATCAATAAGCTTGTTTACCTTTGCCACTAACTCTGCGTCGCCCTTTCGCCGTTTAGCACAGAGTTCAGTTATCCAGCCTATGTCCTTGATAGAAGCCGCAAAAAGCGTATGACGCATGGGATATCCACGCACAATATTTCCGGCATCCGAGTGGTCTTGCGCCCGCAAGGCCAGCGATCGGCGCACAGAGTGCAGGTCTTGGCCTTGCATAACGCCGAAAGCGCGGGCCACCTCTTCCGCGCTCTGCCACCGCTGAACGGTTAAGCCTTGCGAGGCGAGCCTAAGGCGCGCCTTTTCCCGGCGAGAGAAAGAAGCCGCGCTAGTGGGCTGCGGCATCCCAATCCTTGCCGGCACCAGCGGAGACCTCCAGCGGCACGTTGAGCTCGATAGCAGAGTCCATCTCCCGCTCGAGAATTTCACGGACCTGGTCAGCCTCGCCAGGGGCGACCTCGACTACCAATTCATCGTGGACCTGTAGCAGCACGCGGGACTTCATGCCCTGCAATGCGCGGTCCACGCGAATCATTGCCACCTTGATAATGTCTGCCGCGGTACCTTGAATCGGTGCATTTAATGCGGCTCGCTCTGCGTTCTCGCGCGCTAGGCGGTTATCGGAGTTGAGCTCTGGCAAGTAGCGGCGGCGGCCGAAGAGGGTGGCTGTATACCCATCCTTACGTGCCTGGACCACAACTTCATCGAGGTATTTCTTTACCCCGCCAAAACGCTCGAAGTAGCTTTCCATGATGGACTTCGCTTCCCCAGCCGGGATGCCCAATTGCTGGGATAGGCCGAATGCGGACAGGCCATAGACCAAACCATAAGACATGGCCTTAACGCGGCGGCGCAGCTCCGGCGTGACTTGGTCGACGGGGACGTCGAAGACTCGGGAGCCGACGTAGTTATGCAGGTCTTCGCCGTCCTTATAGGCCTCGATAAGCCCGGGATCTGCCGAGAGGTGCGCCATCACACGCATCTCAATCTGCGAATAGTCCGCGGTCATCAGTTCTTCGTAGCCCTCGCCTACGACAAACGCGGAGCGAATCTGTCGCCCAGCCTCGGTCCGCACCGGAATATTCTGCAGATTTGGCTCCGTCGAGGACAAGCGGCCAGTCGACGTCACCGTCTGATTAAACGTGGTGTGGATTCGTCCATCCGGCTGCACGGTCTTGATTAGACCTTCGAGGGTGGTTTTCATCTTTTGGTACTCACGGTGAGCCAAAAGGTGGTCTAAGAACGGGTGGGGATTCTTAACCGCGAGTTGTTCAATCTCCTTGGCCGCGGTGGAATAGCCGGTCTTTGTCTTCTTGGTCTTGGGCAGATCAAAAGTCTCAAAGAGTACGGTTTGTAGCTGCTTGGGTGAGTTGAGGTTGAGCTTATCGTCACCGGCAAGCTCGCGGGCGGCACGTTCTTGTTCGGCGACCTGCTCTACGAAGGCATCCTTTTGTGTTTCGAGAATGTCTACGTCAACAGCAATGCCGGTAGCTTCCATGCGCGCCAAGATGGTCACAAGTGGCAGCTCCAAGTCGGTATAAAGTTCGAAAGAATCAATCTCCTGCAGCTCCGCGGTCAACCTTTCCGCCAATTCCATAATGGCTGCGGCTTGATCTACCAAGGTGGAATCATCCAGCAAGGAAAGCTGCTCCGTGGCGGCGCCGAGGGTCTTTTGGAGGTGGCGCTGGTAGACGTCGGCAAGCGCGTAAGTGCGCTGACCAGGGCGCAGCAAGTAGGCGGCAATGGCCGTGTCATGGGCAATACCCGCCAGCTCAATGCCGCGGCCGGCGAGCATATGGAACGCGGCCTTGGCCTCGTGGAAATACTTCGGCGCATCGGAGGCCAACCACTGCGCTAGGGCCTTATCGTCCTCGACAGAAAGGTCGCCCAGCTCCACTTGCAGGCCGTGGCGTTCCTGGTCTACGAAGGCAATCGCCGATGCATCACCCTGTCCAGGGTTTCCCTCGCCTTGGACATAGACCGCAACATGCTCTCGACCAGGCAGCCACTGGGACAATGGCTCATCATCGATGACTGTCTCTAGCTCTTGGACCTCCTCGGTCTGCTCCGCTGCCTCAGCGCCGTCATTGGGAATGGCGGCCAGGACGCGATCGCGCAGGTTGGTGCCAAACTCGAGGTCATCGAATTTAGCAGCAACGTCCGCAACCTTCGCCTCCTTGAAAGCCAGATCGTCAGGGCCAACCTCTAGGTCCATATCCGTGATCATTTGGGTGAGCTTGCGATTCATCTGCACCTGATCGATGCGCTCGCGGAAGTTATTGCCCACCACGCCCTTGATTTCTTCGGCGTGCTCAACCAGTGATGCCAAGTCTCCGTATTTAACAATCCACTTAGTCGCCGTCTTCTCGCCCACCTTGGGAATGCCCGGCAAATTATCGGACGGATCACCGCGCAATGCAGCAAAATCTGGGTACTGCGCAGGTGTGAGACCATACTTCTCTTCCACCGCGGCGGGCGTAAAACGGTGGAGAGTGGATACGCCCTTCATGGGATAGAGCACCGTCGTGGAATCGTTTACCAATTGCAGGTAGTCACGGTCACCGGTGACGATGAGGGTCTCATAAGCCTGCGCCTCAGTCGCCAGCGTGGCCAGGATGTCGTCGGCCTCGAAGTTCTCGCGGGAGAGGGTGGTAATCCCCAGCACCTCGAGCACCTCGCGGATGATGTCAACCTGGCCCTTAAATTCCTCCGGCGCGGCTTCACGCTGCGCCTTGTAGTCCGGGAACATTTCGGTGCGGAAGGTCTTTCGCCCTACATCGAATGCCACCGCGATGGCATCGGGCTTCTCCTCCGCCACGATATTGGAAAGCATCGATAAAAAGCCATATACGGCATTGGTGTGCTGGCCGCCCGAGGTAGAAAAGTTATCCACCGGCAGGGCGTAGAAGGCACGAAAGGCCATAGAGTGGCCGTCAATGAGCAGAATTCGAGGCTGTTTAGTAGTCACCTGCCCCATCCTAGAGAAGCGAGCCGACATACGAACACCCCGGTGCACATTTATTGGATGACGTGGGCATTCCCCCGCTTCCCCTACCCAATTAGGAATTCCCCTAGTCCCTGCGCTACTATTTTCACAGTCAAAGGCAGCAAGCCTTGGCACTGTGCGCCCCTGTAGCCCAATTGGCAGAGGCAACGGATTCAAAACCCGTCCAGTGTGAGTTCGAGTCTCACCAGGGGCACAGATAGAAAAGACCTCGCATGTACGGTAAATCGGAAAGCGGGGTCTTTTTCATGTTCGCCCCTCCTACCGACGTGTAGTTGAACGGGTAGAAGCTTGCCAGGATTTCAAGCTCTGGAAGCATAGATAGGCCGTCAAAAAGCCGCAAATACTAGCCTGTGTGACCCGTATGGCTTCCAAGCTCGCCAGTTCCGCCCTCAACGCGAGATAGCCAAAGCCGCAGGCAGAGGCGATAGAGTACACCCCCATTAACAGAAATCTCTTTCTAGTCGCCTTAGCTAACGTCTTTTTAAGGTGGAAAAAGGATGTAACCCACGAAAGGGCTGCTAGGGAGCGAATAAGTAGAAGTACACCCATTATCCACCGCCTCACGCGTGCATCCTCGATTCCGTCGAATGAACTACGGTGAATAACGACAAAAGCGTCGACATAATCGTCGAACCGAACTATGCACAGAACTAAGCCAAGTACGGAAAGCATGAGAACGAACGCAACAACCGCCAGGAACATTCCTTCGACCTTATCCCCTAGGTTGTCCCCAGACTTCTGTGTTTGATCACTAGACATTTCCCAAACCTCACATCTCGCCGCCTTGTGCTCGAGGCGCCTTTCAGCCGCCAGCGAAACAATCTAGGACATCGATTCCAAAATTTAAGCACATTTCACGTTACATACCGTAAACTATCATTGACACTCTGACAAGAGTCTCCTATTTTGGGCTGTGTAAATTTGGCACACCTTCCACATTGAGGAGATTTCATGAACCGATTGCGAGTGGAAAGAATTAAAGCGATAGTTTTCACTGCATTGACGCTCATTACATTGTTGGCAATGATGGCCGTGCAGTCCCCTTCCCTAGCCTGGATACCCGTCGTGTTGGGTGCAGCCTCCGCTTGGTTTTGGTGGAAGGTGGATTATCTCTCCAAGCAGGGCGAAGATTAAAACCAAAACGCGCTTAGGTTCTCTCCCCTTATGGCGAAGAACCTAAGCGCTTTGGTGCAGCTAAAGCTTTAAAGCCTGATACTGCAAAATCCCTCTACCCAGTGCTCTAGCCCAACTCGGGCAGAGTCGGGAGGTGATACTTACGCAGGAGCGCGTTAATCTGCGGGATGGAAGCCTTCAGTTGCGGCAGTGCTAGTCCAATGAGGCCAGCCACCCCTGCGATACCAAGGATTGCTCCTAAGATGGCAGGCTTCGAACTCGTACTAGAGCTCAACGCGGAGCCATCCGTGGCAGGTTGCGCGGTATCGGCCGGCTTGCCATCGTTGTGTGCACGGGCGGTAAGCCACTGGTCCTTGCCCAGGACGCCCTGAGTCAGGCGGGTCTCGCCGATCCAGCCATACCACGGGTCTTGTGGGCGCTGGTTGTCAAAGCCACCACCCATGACACACTGCAGGTCGCGCGGGAGGAGCCCCTCGGCGCCTACGGCATTGCGCAGGATGGGCGCGCCGTTGATGAACATTTCGACGCTATCGCGTTCAGGATCATTGACCACGGCGATATGCATCCACTCGTCTTTGGGAACCTCGTGGGACCACACGGTAGAGCCGCTTCCCTGCTTCGGCTCCGCCCACCAGCGCAGCTCGCGGAGGTTAGAGATACCGAACATGACGGTTGGGTCCGTGTCCTCGGAGCCGTCTACCAGTTTATTGATGGCAGAGTCACGGCTGAGCGCACTTCCCCAACCATGCTGTGCGCCGTTGAAATCCTCCGGAATCTTGACAAAGGATTCGAAGGTATATCCCTTGGTGGTATCGACGCTATTGGCAGCCGCGCCCTTATCGGTACGGAACTCGGCATTGCCAACTTTGCCGGCAGGGTCAGACCAGAAGAGGGAGCCGGCATCAGAGGACAACGGGTGATGGTCGGTGCTATAGGTCACCCTGTCTCCGAGCATGGCGCCAGCGCGATGCAGGTCGCTGCCAGAATCGCTGGCAATGTCGGGGATGGTGGTGCCACGGCCGGCAAGGGCGCCATCGACAAGCGCATGCCCATCCTTGTCTCGCGCTTCGCCCGGGCGCCAGTGGAATACCGTGTGGTCGTTTTTGGCAAAATCGTCCGCGCCCTTAGGAAGCTCGTCCTCCGCAATGGTGTATGGCCTATAGCCCTCAGCGGCGATGTCGCGGGCGCGCTGCGCTAGGTCCGGCTGGTGGCCCTCGCCCACGGTGAATTCCGGGGCGAAGGAGGAAAAACGCTGTTCAAAATCGAACGGAATGCTATAGCTATCGCCCTTATCATCCAAGGTGAGCTTATCGAACTGCGTGAGCTCCTCATGCGGCTTTTGCGCCACCCACGGCGAAAGCGCGGTCATCTCCAGCTGCTTGCCCGTAAGGTCAAACTCGAGCACGCCCAATAAGCCATTGCCACCCTGGTAGGCCATCTGATAGTCCTGCAAGATGGAAACGACGTCATGTCCGGCATCGTTCTTGTCCACGCGGTATCCGGCACCGTGGTGGTGGCCGCCCATCACGAGAAAGATCTGATCATTGCTCTTGATGAACTTATCCCACAATCCGTTGCCATAGTCATCGGAATAGAAGACGTTTCCTTCACCATCGATATTGAGCGCCTCATGAGTGGTCACAATGACCGGAAGGTCTGGATGCTTATCAATGATGCCTTGCGCCCAGGCAATAGCCTTCTCATCAGCGCGCCAGCCCAGGGCTAGATTGAGATATTTCTGGCCTTCAGCTTCAAAGATATGTGCCTCGGAATCATTATTGACCGCGGTGTAGCGCTCTTGAAAAGTCTCCGGGTTGGCGGCCTTAGCGCGGTCGGCGCTAAACCACTTGTCATACGGGTGGGCTGCCGCACCTTCCACGTCCATATCGTGGTTGCCTGGCAGGATCGAATAGTTCAAGTCCGAATCGTCGAGGACCTGCATGGCCTTATCAGCTACCTGCCATTCGCCCTCCACGTTCCACTGGTCTACAACATCACCCAGGTGAGTGACGAAGTCCATGTTCAACTCGTCTTGATGGTCCACTAACCATTGGGTTTGCGCCAAGTAGGGTTCGCTGCCGTAGCGAGCTTGGGCCAGGTTGCCGGCCTCTGGGGTGGAATAGCGCGAATAGAACTGGGTATCCGGCAGTACACCGATGCTAAAACGAGAGCCTTCGCTTGGCGACGCCCCCTCGGGCGCCCCCTCCGCAGCACTTGCTGCCGGCACAAAAATGAGGTTTCCCACCACCGCGGTGGCAGTCACCGCGGGCAGGACAAAACGATTCTTCATAGAGAGTCCTTGGTCACTGAAAAGAAATGTTTGCACGGGAGAAAGACGGGAATACGCAGGAAATAGTAGGCAGTCAATCTTTCAGTTAGTTGACGCCTACGTAAACACCAGACTGAATAATGGGAAACTTATAGTTTCTTCCATATAGAACAGCCCTGACTGCAGGAGGCCGCGCCTACCATGCCCCAAACTGCATAGTTGCACTGAAGTGTATTATTCTGACAGAATATTCATGAACGAGGATTCGCCTCAATGATTGTTTCACCTCTACGGTTAGAGAAATCACGTCCCTTTCCGTGACGGATAACCAATCGCCTTTCAATGAAAGATATGCATCACTATTAACAGCGGTCCACATGGCCACCACCGGGAAGCACTTTCTCCCCGCCCGCCTAGGCCAGTCGCCCGCCACTCCAGCCCTCTCCCAGGTAGATTTTAAATTTATGCAATACATTTTGAACGCTATCCGCGGTGCCCTCATCGGCATGGCCGAACTTGTGCCCGGAATCTCCGGTGGCACCGTGGCGCTCATCGTGGGTATTTATGAACGCGCAGTCCACAATGCCAATGACCTCATCTCTGGTCGCTTCAAGAGAGTCGAGTGGAGCTTCCTTGTCTCCGTAGCAGTCGGCATGTTTATCGCAGTCTTCGCAATGTCCACCGTGCTATCTAACTTCGTGGAAAATCACGTATCCGCGTCCGGGGCACTATTTTTGGGCATGGTTGCCGTGTCTATTTTCGTACCACTGTCTATGCTGTCCAAGCAGGAGCGGTTGCGCCCTTCTTCCATCATTGCGTTTGTGATCGCCACTATTGCCATCTTCTTTATCACCGGCTTTACTTCCGAGCCGCATGAGAACCCCAGCCTTATCGTGGTCTTCTTTGCCGCCGCCATTGCTGTGTGCGCACTCATCCTGCCGGGCATTTCCGGCTCGCTCATCTTGTTGACCATGGGGCTCTACCAACCCATCATCGGCGCTGTATCGGATCGAGACCTTGGCACCATAGCCGTCTTTGCGCTGGGTGCCTTGTGCGGCCTCGCCGCGTTTATCAAGGTCTTGAACTTCTTACTGGATCATCACCGAGCCCCTACGCTGATGGCCATGGCAGGTTTCATGCTCGGTTCTTTGCGTGCACTGTGGCCGTGGGGAGCTGACCAGGATGCCTCCAGCGGCATTATCATCGGCATGTTCATCATCGGCGCTCTTATCGTTTCCGCGTTCATTTTCATTGACCTGAAGAAAGCACGCGCCATAGATGAAAGGACGGCGCAGAAATAATGCCGCGCACGTTTTCTCGCCGCGCTACAATTGCCGCGGTCCTTATCCCAACTTTGGGTTTAAGCGCTTGCGTCACCAACGAGGAAGATTCCACTCCAGAGGGCTGGGAAGAACCCCACACCTCTGTAGTACCGGAGATTGCCGCCATGTATGACGACAATGATGGCGTCCTCACCGCTGGCACTAACCCGCCCTACGCGCCATTTCAGCTTAAGGATTCCCACGGAGCCCTCCAAGGCGTCGAGCTTGACCTAGCCCGCGCTGTAGCAGGTGTCTTGGGCCTCGACTTCCAGCCCTTGGAGCAGGACTTCTCCATGATCTTGCCGGCCGTGCAATCGGGCCAGATCGATATGGGTGTCTCCGGTTTTACGGATAACCCAGACCGCCGGAATGAATTCGACTTTGTAGACCACCTCTACGCCGGTATCCAGTGGGCCGAGCGCGTGGACGGGCCTAGGAAGGTCGACCCCGATAACCCCTGCGGATTGACAGTCGCAGTGCAGCGCACAACGGTCTCCGAAACCGATGATGTTCGCCCTAAGCAAGAAGCTTGTAATGGCGATCTCACCGTCTTGTCTTATGACACCGGGGATAACGCCGCGCTGGCCGTCCTGATGGGGCGCGCGGATGCCCTGTCTGCGGACTCCCCGGTCACAGCGTGGGCGGTCAATCGCTCTGAGGGAAAAATGCAGCAGGTAGGCGATATGTTCCAAGCCTCGCCGTATGGCTTCGCAGTTCCTAAAGATTCCGATTTGGGCAAGGCATCGGCCGCAGCGCTGCAGCACCTCATCGAAACCGGCGAGTATGCAGAAATTTTGTCCCGCTGGGGCATCGAGGATGGATTAATAGACCAGGCAATGATTAATGAAAGGCCGATCAATGGTTAATGAGAATGCGGCGACGCCGGCTACGGCCAAGCCTAAAGAAGAACCCGCGCAGATCGAGGCCCGCCCGCTGCGCCATCCATGGCGCTGGGTCTTCGCTGGCCTACTCATCGTGCTGGGAGTGTGGTTCATCATTGCCTCCGCCCGCAACGAGGCTTTTGGCTGGGGAACCTATTTCCAGTACCTCTTTGATAAGCGCATCGCGCTCGCTTCCCTGCACACCATCGCCATCACTATTTTGTCGATGATCATCGGCGTTATCGGTGGTGCCGTGCTTGCGGTCATGCGCATGTCACCTAACCCGGTGCTGCGCGCCGTGTCCTGGATTTTCCTCTGGGTATTCCGTGGCACGCCAATTTATGTCCAGCTGGTGTTTTGGGGTCTGCTCTCTGCCATCTACCAGTCCATCAACCTAGGCTTTACCGAGGTGTCTTTGCAGACCATCCTCACCAACGCCTTCTTCCTTGCGGTGATGGGCCTAGGACTTAATGAAGCGGCCTATATGGCTGAGATTGTGCGCTCGGGCATCACTTCCGTTCCAGAGGGCCAAAAGGAGGCCTCCAAGGCACTCGGCATGTCGTGGTGGATGACCATGCGCCGCACCGTCCTTCCCCAAGCCATGCGCATTATCATTCCGCCTACGGGCAATGAGCTTATTTCCTTGCTCAAGACCTCTTCCCTCGTGGTGGCCATTCCTTATACAGAGGAGATCTTCGGCCGTACCACGGATATTTCCGCCGCCCTTTTCCAGCCCATCCCGCTACTATTGGTCGCGGCTTCCTGGTACCTCGTGGTTACTTCCCTACTTATGGTGGGTCAGTACTTCTTGGAGCGCCGCTTTGAGCGCGGTGCAACCCGCGAACTCACCGGCCGCCAGCTTGCTGCTCTTGCAGATGCTGAAGGAACCATTCCCCGCAACGTATCCGTGATTTCGGAGGCTCAAAAATAATGGCTACTCCCATGATTTCTGCCCAGAACGTCCACAAGTCCTTCGGGCAGCTTGAAGTCCTCAAAGGCATTAACCTCGAGGTCCAAGCCGGCGAGGTGGCCTGCCTATTAGGACCTTCGGGGTCCGGCAAGTCTACCTTCCTGCGCTGCGTTAACCACTTGGACAAAGCAACGGCCGGGCGCTTATACGTCGACGGCGAGCTGATTGGCTACCGCGAGAAAAACGGCACCCTCTATGAGATCAGCGAAAAGGAAGCCGCCGAGCAGCGCTCCGATATCGGCATGGTCTTTCAATCCTTCAATCTCTTCCCCCACCGAACGGTGATTGAAAACATCATTGAGGCACCGGTGCAGGTGAAGAAAATCCCAGAGGAAACCGCCCGCGCCCGCGCCATGGAGTTGCTCGAGGATGTTGGCTTAGCCTCCAAGGCCAATAATTACCCCGTACAGCTCTCCGGCGGCCAGCAGCAGCGCGTTGCCATCGCTCGTGCGGTAGCCATGGACCCTAAGCTCATGCTTTTCGACGAACCCACGTCAGCCCTTGACCCAGAGCTTGTCGGCGAAGTACTACACGTAATGAAGGATCTCGCGGCCGAGGGCATGACCATGCTCGTAGTCACCCATGAGATGGGTTTTGCCCGCGAGGTGGCAGATAAAGTCTTCTTCATGGACGGCGGCGTGGTCATCGAGTCTGGTAGCCCCGCTGAAGTGCTGGATAATCCGCAACAGCCACGTACCAAGGACTTTTTGGCCAACCTACTCTAAGCCCATAGCACATGATTGACTGTGCAAAGACCCGTCAGCTTCTGTCTCTGCAGAGGCGACGGGCCTTGTTCATGGTGAAGGTGTTTAACCGAGGCTCACCAGGCCGCGAACCAATGCGCTCGCTGCGCCCAGTCCGGCAACGCTAAGCGAGAGCACGCGGGCTTTCTCCCGGGGCACACGCTGCGCGATGCGGGTGCCGGCCCAAATCCCGACGAACATTCCCATAACTCCGGCGGGCCACATTACCCAGGGCAAACCATCAAAGTGTGCCGCCCCCGTAAGCGTCTTTGTCATGACAGAAAAAAATCCGCCTACGACAAAAATGGGTTGCAGCGTAGCTGCGTACACTTGCTGAGGCCACTTTGCCGCTTGCGCGTAGACGGTAATAGCTGGGCCTGCCACACCGGCCAAGGTATTGGTAAAGCCGCCGAGGATGCCCGCGGAAATAGCTGGGCCTTTGCCTTCCATTGCCGGGACAAACTTCTTGCCAAAGGTCACTACCGTCAGCGCGGCCAAAAGCGCAAGGCCCACAACGACCATAAGACCTGCTGTATCCATGCGCCTAATGAGCAGCGCCGCGGCCAAGGAACCAATCACCATGACCGGGGCTATGAGTCCAAATTTCTTCCAGCTGACATTCTCGCGCACGGAATAAGTGGTCAGCACCGCATTAATGCAGGCTAAAACGTTGATGACCAAGATGATTCCTTCTACCGGCCCCATAATCAGCATGAGAATAGGACCGCCGATGAGACCGAGGCCCATTCCAGATACTCGCTGGAGGGTCGAGCCTACGACCACAACGAGAAAAATGACCAGTGCTAGGCTCACTTTCGGTATTTCTCCTTTACCGCACGGCCTACGGCTTCAGGAAACATGCCGGTCACGTCCCCGCCAAACTTCGCCACCTGCTTACACAGTGAGGAACTGATATAGCCGTATTTTTCGTCCGTGAGCAGAAAGACGGTATCAATGCCGGAAAGGCGCCGATTCATCTGCGCCATAGGCAGCTCATATTCATAATCTAGGGAGCTGCGCAGCCCTTTCACCAAAACATCCACCCCATGCTCAGTGGTGTAGTCCACCAAAAGCCCAGAGCAGTAGTCCACCTTGATGGAAGAATCCACGCTCTGGCGAATTAGTTCCATACGCTCATCCACGCTAAAGAGCCCGGAGGGTTTGTCAGGATTACCGGTTACCAATACGGTGACCTCATCAAACATTTGCTTAGCGCGGTTAATGATGTCGACGTGACCTAAGGTCACGGGGTCGAATGATCCTGGGCACACGGCCTTAGTCATGCTTTTGTCGCTTCCTTTTCTTCAGGGGTTTAGTCTTCGGGTTCCTCGCTGCCAGGGCGGGTATAGACCGCCATATCCATGCGCGCGATGCCAAAGGTACGCTTCTTCAGTTTCTGACCAGTGGGCTCAAAACCTGCAGGCCACGCAGTTGCCGCGGAATCAACGTGGCGCTCAATGACTACCATGGCGTGATCGCAGAGCACCGGTTCAATAGCGGCGATGAGCTCATCTACCTCATCAAAAGCATAGGGCGGGTCCGCCAACACCAGATCGAAGTGCCGCCGCGGGGCACTTCCCAGGTAGGTGCCTACCTTCATCTCTTGCACGCGCACGCCGGGGTGCTTGACGACGCCCATGTTATGCCGAATGATCTTCACCGCATCCGCCGAAGATTCCACTAGTACAATTTCTTCTGCTCCACGGCTAGCTGCCTCAAGGCCTAGTGCGCCGGAACCAGCAAATAGGTCAAGAACCGAAGAACCGGCAAAGCCCCAACGTGCCGCGAGGGATGAAAAAAGCCCTTCACGGGCACGGTCTGCAGTAGGCCGGGTTCCTTCGGTGGGCACCTTAATGGTGCGGCCGCGGGCCTCGCCGGCAATAATGCGCGTCATTTATTTTTCTCCAATCTCCATCAAAAGGTCTCCGGCTACCACGTCCCTCAAGCCAGCGACCACAATGCGGTATGCCTTGCTTAGTCCTGGGCTCGCTACGGAAGCAACTAGTTCCGTGGCGTCGACGATCGCGGGCGCGACGCCGATACCAACGGTGCCTCCCCCATTCACCTGGCAGCGGAAGATGCCTGCAAAGGGGGCAAGGACGTTCATGCTTCTAGGTTAACCTGTCTTAGTTCTTCTCCAAGTATTCCTGTTCGCTTTCACTCAAGTTGCGCGTGAGTTCCTCGGCCAACTCGGGATTGCGCATCACCATTGCGCGGGCATCCGTATGGGTGCGTTCCACAATGTCTTGGTCATCCGCCAGATTTAATAGCCGCAGCGTACGGTGTGTTCCGGACTGCATGGTGCCCAAAATGTCTCCCTCTTGGCGCTGACGCAAGTCGAGCTCGGCCAGCTCAAATCCGGACGAGGTTTGGGCAATCTGATTGATGCGGCGGAAGGACGGAGTGTTATCGCCTGCCATAGTGTGCAGAAGACAGATAGAGGCATTGCCGCCTCGTCCCACACGCCCACGCAGCTGGTGCAACTGGGAGACGCCGAAATGCTCGGCCTCACGGATGAGCATCACCGTGGCATTGGGAACATCCACACCCACCTCGATGACCGTGGTAGAGACCAAGACATCGATTTCTCCCCTAGCAAATGACGTCATAACCTCGTCTTTATTAGGCATCTTTCCATGCAAGATTGCTATGCGCAGCCCCTTAAACGGCCCGTTTTCTAGCTGCTCCGCAAGCTCTAGCACTCCGCCTTTTCCCTCAATGCGCGGGCAGACGATATAGGCTTGGTGGCCGTGGGCCACTTCCTCGCGAATCCGCTCGAGGGCGCGTAATACCCAGGTAGGGCGCCACTCAGCTACCACCGCTGACTGAATAGGTTTGCGGCCACCAGGCAGCTCAGTAAGGGTCGATACGGCAAGGTCGCCGAAGACGGTCATCGCGATGGTGCGAGGAATCGGCGTAGCCGTCATCACCAGTACGTGGGGACTTAGTCCCTCGTTAGCCTTCAGTCTCAGGCTATCGCGCTGCTCTACGCCGAACCGGTGCTGCTCATCTACTACCACTAGTCCAAGGTTGAAGAACTCCACTGTGTCTTGGATGATGGCATGGGTTCCAATAATGATGTCCGCATCTCCGGAAACGATATCCAGCAATGCCTGCCGTTTATCCGCAGTGCGCATCGAGCCGGTGAGAAGTACCACCGTGACGCCTTCAGGAACTGCGGTTCCGATGGAGGCAGCGTGCTGGGAAGCCAGCACCTCAGTAGGCGCTAGCAACGCCGCTTGAGTTCCTGCGTCAACAGCCTGCAGCATAGCGCAGGTAGCCACCATGGTTTTGCCCGAGCCGACCTCGCCTTGCAGCAAACGCATCATGGGCAATGGGCGGGCTAGGTCATCTTCAATCTCACTGATAACACGCCGCTGCCCTTGGGTGAGCTCGAAAGGCAAATGGCTTAGCAGTTCTTCGCGGAAGCCGCCTAAGGTTGCCGGCATGGTCGGAGCGGTTCGAGCTTCCGCATCGCGCTGGCGCAATGCCATCACCAAGCCAATTGACAAAGCCTCGTTATATTTAAGCCTTTGGATAGCACGATAAGGCCCTGCCTTACCAGGCTCGTGAATTTCCCGCACCGCTTTATCCAGGCTGATTATCATTTGATAATCCAGTGGCTCTTCGATGGGCGGGGTCTTTGATAGGACGTAGTGAATAGCCCCCATGATGTACCAGGAGGTCACCTTGGACGTGGCTGGGTACACCGGGATCCATTCTCGTTCCAAAAGGAGCTGGTCGAGCCTCCCAAACTGTGAGAGGTTCCGCAATGAGCCGGTGGCCTTGGGCCGATTCTTCTTTCCAGATTCGGCCGCCGGCTGGCGGTAGCCATCCACTTCACCATCGGGACGGCCGAACGCATCGATTTCCACAAAGTCTGGCTGTTGCAGCTGCGGTTGGTTGCGGAAGAATTTGAGCTTGCCGCTCATCATGACGCGCTGTCCGCGATGCAGCATGCGCATGACGTAATTGGCATTGAAAAAAGTCGCCATAATGCTGTCATCGAGCTGCACATTGATGATGGTGGTCTTGCCCCTGTCATGCCGGTTGAAGCCGGTAATAGTCCCGGTAACGGTGACGATATCGCCCTCCGCAGCGTCTCCTAGGCCAACGTCCTTGTTGTGGCGAATATAGTCTCGCGGATAGTGAGCCAAAAGCTCACCGCAGGTCTCATACCCCAACGCCTTGGTAATCTTCGCGGCGTCTTTCGCCGCAAGAACCTCCGTCAACGGTCGGTTGTCCTGCCAGCCGAGCATTGCTACTCCACTCCGATTTCGGTTGCAATATCCGGAACGTTAAGCGCCACCACATCCACATGTAGCTGTTGGCCCAAATCCTCCTCATCTACGTCAAGGGCACTTAAGATGGTGACCTGCTCCCCGCCTTCTGCCAAGAGATCGCGACAGGTGGCGCTGATTGACGCAAGGGTTTCCTGGCTGGGATGAGCTACGCGCATGGAATTGGCTGCATCGCGCATAGCAGCGACCACAGCACCCGTATCTGGGTTATTAGGTTCATTGACAGAGATAGCGGCCAAGGCAGCAACTAGCGACTGTGCAGGCACTACTCGCCCAGCACCAGTCTGCGAACTCAGCCCCGTAACTAGGACAATGTCCTCATCTTCGGCCGCAATGGGTTTCTCCGGTGGCACAACGGTAACGCCCGCAGATTCCAAAAGATCGGTAATAGGCCCGGCCGGCGCGGCTGCGTATACTCGGCGAGCAACTGATTCTTCGGCGGCGGGTTCGGTGGGAGCCGGCAGCACCTCAAGGTGCAAGTTGGTCACCTTTCCTTTAGCAAAGGCGGTTTCAATGACGGCGCCCGCCTGCGGAGAGTGGATATGCACATTAGCGCTGTCCTCGGTAGCGCGAGCGATGACCAAGCTATCTCCCATCGGTGCAATTGCCGCCTGCAGCGCGTCGATATCTCCTTCATAGAAAAAGACCACTTCCAGCACGGTGACCTCCTCTGGGGCGGGTAGACCTGCATGCCCAGTAGAGCCCTCAATCTCCGCGAGAAGGGACTCTAAGAGAATCACGAGGCCGGCTCCGCCAGCATCCACTACTCCAGCCTCCTGCAGGGCTGGCAATTGCGATGGGGTGCGCTCTAGAGCAGTCCGAGCGGCCGAGATTGCGCCGCTGACGATGCCGTGCAAGGTCGCGCCAGGACGCGCCGCGGAGTCGTCGGCGGCTTCCGCTGCTGCACGCAAAACCGTAATAACCGTGCCTTCCACTGGCTCGGCGATGGCTAGGTCCACCAACTCCACGGCCTGCTGCAAAGAACGGGCAAAAACGGAGCCGTCAATAACTGAGTCCACCGTGGACTCCGCTACGCCGCGCAGAACCTGAGACAACACCATGCCCGAATTTCCGCGTGCCCCACGCACCGCCCCACGCGCGAGGGAATCAGCTACATCGTCACCTTTGTCGAGCTCCGCAACCGCTGCTTCCATGGTGTGCGCCATATTTGAACCAGTATCCGAATCCGGTACGGGAAACACATTGAGGGCGTTAATTTCCTCGCGGCGATGGGCTAATTCCCCCACGGCGCGGGTAGCCCAATTGCGCAGACCGCAGGAATCCAGCGTGCTGGGATATGACATGCGCAATAGTTTACAAGCGCCAGTCTATTTCCTGCGCGCCTTGGTCCCGCAAAAGGGCGTTTGCCCGGGAAAAGGGCCTAGAACCGAAAAAGCCACGGCTGGCAGAAAGCGGTGAGGGGTGCGGAGACTTGATGCACGGGACGTCGGGAAGAAAGCGCTCACACGCTTGCGCATCGCGGCCCCAGAGGATCGCCACCATGGGGCTGCGGTTGAGCGCGCGGATGGCAGCCTCGGTGATTTCTTCCCATCCGATGCGACGGTGCGAGCCTGCTTGGCCTGGGGCTACGGTCAGCACCCTGTTAAGTAGCAATACGCCTTGGTCAGCCCAAGCACTCAAATCGCCGTCCTCTCGGCCGTTGATCCCCACATCATCGTGAAGTTCACGGTAAATATTGACCAAAGAACGCGGGGGCTTCACGCCGGGGCGAGTAGAAAAGGCCATGCCCATGGCATGCCCTGGGGTGGGATACGGGTCTTGGCCCACGATGAGCACACGGACCTCATCCAGTGGCATGCGCAGCGCGCGACAAACATCCTCAGCTGGGGGCAGATATTCCTGGCCCTCAAGGGCGTGAGAAATCCGTGGCCATTGCTCTTCTATTACCGGCGCCAGCACCGGCTCCCATGAAGGGTGATAGGTGGGGTGCATATTTAAAAGCTTCGCCAGCCTTTCTGATAGCTCGGTGTCTTTCCTCCCACCGTAACCCCGCAGCCCCGAGTTACGGTGCCAATTTTCCGGAATCCGGAGGGGGTGTCTTTCGCGGTCGTGCCTATTAATGTGTGGTCTTCACCGCCGCTTAGCACCCATTCCCACGGGTCACGGTCCACAAGGTCTGCGGCCTGGCACAGCAAATCTTCCGGCTGCAAAGCCTGCGGATCCAAATCCATATGCACGCAAGAGTGTTCAGACATCGTGGTGCAGTCTTGGATCAAGCCGTCGGAGTTATCCGTCATGGCGGTAACCCCAGCGGCGCGGGCAATGACACCGCGGCCAGGATTGAGCCAGGGTGCGCAATGGGCGTCAATAAGCGGCTGGAGGTGCTCGTACCCAGCGGGGAGCTGTCGGCCGAAGCGCTCTAACAAGGCCAAGCCGGCGGCCGAGTGGCCAATCTTGCCATGCGCTACCACGTGCTGGCCTGCCCGCGCACCGTCCAAGGTCAGGGCAGGAAGGCTGCCGCCGAGGAAACCCACGGCCGAAATGTTGATGACCAAAAGATCAGACTTCGTGAGGTCACCGCCCACCAACTCGGCATTATAGAAAGAGCTATGCTCCGCAATGCCCTCAGCGATGCCCCGCACGAAGGACACTGGGGTATCACCTGGCGCGGCGATGGCTAAAAGGGCAGCAACGGGTCGCGCCCCCATGGCTTCAACATCGGCGAAGTTGCGCAAGATAGCTTTCTTACCAATCTCGCGCGGGGTAGACCACTCGCGCAGGAAATGACGCCCCTCCACCATCAAATCCGTGGCTGCCACGGTGCGGGAATTCGGTGGTGCGCTAGGCAATACCGCCGCGTCATCTCCGTTGAGCCTGCTCGAGGCCACAGAGGTAATTTCCCGAATGGCGTTGCGTTCTCCCACCTCTGCGAGAGTCTGAGTTAAGTTCACCAGCGTCCTTTCGATACTATGAGCCCTTATGACATCCCAATTTAACCGCACCGCGATCTTCATTTCACTTGGGTTGTCCATAGTGATGGTTCTGGCGGTCCTCTTCGGCGCAAAGTACGTATTCAATAACATCGCCAAAGCACCCGTGGCGGTCTCCCCCGTGGAATCCAAGGAAGCAGATTCACAAGCCTGCCATAGCTTTATCGACGCCCTGCCGGATAAGGTCATGGATAAGCCGCGCGCAGACATTGCCGAGCCTGTGCCCTCCGGTGTCGCTGCATGGGCAGCTAACTCTGAGGATAAGGTCACCGTGCGCTGCGGCGTGGACATGCCTTTCCAGTACACCGAGTATGCCCAGACCCAAGACCTAGAGGGAGAAAAGTGGTACAAGGTGCGCGATGCCACGCCGGGATCCAACCTAACCACCTGGTATGCGGCGCAGCGCTTCCCTATCGTCGCCGTTACTGCCCCCACCGACGCCGAGCCGGGCGAGCTTAACGACGCCCTCTCAGCACTCAAAGAAAAGCCTGCCCCCGCTCATAAGGCTCCGCTCAAGGAGCTCAAGGCGGGCGATGACCAAAGGTGCGCCGATATAGAAAAGGCCCTGCCTGATTCGGTGGCCGAAGGCTACCACCGCCGCGAGGTTGCGGAGAAGAATACCTTTGTGTGGAGCGCCGATGGCCGCGAAGACATCGTGGCCCGTTGCGGTGTGGCCAAGCCCGAAAACTATCGTGCTGGGGTCAAGCTGCAGCAAGTCAACGAGATTCCGTGGTTCGAGGACACCACCTTGGCCCATGGCACCACAGCCGGCACGTGGTTCGCCCTGGGCCGCGACAACTACCTAGCACTGCACGCCCCACAGGATGCCGCGCAAGCGGCACTGGTGGAGATTGGCGGTGTGCTTGCCAAGCACACCGCTGAAAAGTAGAAAGTACTCCGTCCCTACTTTGCTAGCGCCTGCTCAATGAGAGCCTCAAGCAAAGCGGGGTACTCCACACCCGAAGCGGCGAGCACCTGGGGATACATCGAAATCGGGGTAAAGCCCGGCAGAGTATTGATTTCATTGATGTACACGGAATCTTCGGTAACGAAGAAATCCACCCGGGATAGGCCCTCACAATTTAGGGCCTCGAATGCGCGAACAGCCATGTCGCGCAGCTTCTCGGTCAACTCAGGCGTGAAAGGCGCAGGGATTTCCGCGGTAACCACATTATCGAGGTACTTTGTGTCAAAGCCATAAAAGCCCTCGTCAGAATCATCAATGCCCGCCAGCAGTGCTGGAACAGACGCCAACAGTGTGCCGTCGGCATAGTGCAAAACACCGATTTCTACCTCTTGGCCTACGATTTCTGGCTCCACCAGGATTTTCTCGTCGTCTTCTAGAGCAAGGTCAACGGCTGCGGGGAATTCTTCCCAGCTATTCACTTTGGATACGCCGATTGATGATCCGCCCCGGGCGGGCTTTACAAAGACGGGCAACCCTAGATGCTGCTTTTCTTCCTCGCTGAGCTCGGTACGACCCTTCAGAATGACCTCGGGCGCTACGGGCAGGCCTGCCGCTGCCAGCACCTTTTTGGTAAATTCCTTATCCATGCCCACCGAGGAAGCCAACACGCCCGGCCCGACATAGGGCAGGCCGGAGAGCTCAAAGAGACCTTGGACGGTGCCGTCTTCACCAAAGGGCCCGTGCAGGATGGGAAATACCACATCAACCTCAGCAAAGAGCGTGCCATCGGTGACGTTATGGAACTGGCCCCTGGCATTAGGATCCAGGGAAAGCGTTAGTTCCGCCCCTCGCCTGACTTCTGGCATGACACCATTGACAATCTCTAGTCCCTCAGTGGTGCCGGGCGTCCACGTGCCCTCGCGGGTGATGCCGATAGGCACCACCTCGAATTTTTCAGGATCGAGGTGATTCATGATCGCACCTGCAGAGACGCAGGATACGGAGTGCTCGGTGCTACGGCCGCCATAGATAACGGCCACGCGGGTCTTTTCAGTCATGCCCGCAGATTTTACCCTTGACCTACTCCGACTTCTTGGACCGACCCATCAGAGCGATGATCATATCTTCCACCGCCATGCCCTCGTAGCAGACACCATAAACCGCGTGGGTAATCGGCATCTCTACGTCTGCCTGCTGGGCTAGGCGGTAGATAGAATCACAGGAGTAGACGCCCTCCGCAACCTGCCCGTTGGTGGCGGCCTTGGCCTCTTCAATGGTGCCGCCTTGGCCCAGGCGATAGCCAAAAGTACGGTTGCGCGACAATGTCGAGGTACATGTTGCCACCAAGTCACCCAAGCCAGCCAAGCCGGAGAAGGTAAATGGATCCGCCCCCAACTCCACTCCGAGGCGGGTAATTTCTGCCAAACCGCGGGTAATGATGGTGGCCATGGTGTTATTGCCTAATCCCTTGCCAGAGGCTATACCGCAGGCTAATGCGATGACGTTTTTGCAGGCGCCGCCGATTTCCGCACCAATAACATCGGTGTTGGTATACGGGCGCAAGTACGGCGCGGCCACCGCCGCCTGGACGCGCTTTGCGCGTTCCTCATCTGGGCAGGCGATTACTGTGGCGGCCACTTGGCCTGCGGCAATCTCTTTAGCCAGGTTCGGGCCAGAAAGTACCGCCACGCGGTCTGCTGGCACTCCCGCCGCATCCATGATGACCTCGCTCATGCGCTTGAGCGTGGTGGTCTCCACACCCTTGGAAATGGAGACCAAGGTCGCGTTTTGAGGCAGATGCGGGGCCCACTTTTCCACGTTGCCGCGCAAGGTTTGGGAGGGAACGCCGAATACGACGACCTCGGCACATGACAATGCTTCCACTTCATCATGAGTCGCCCGCACAGCCGCCGGTAGGCGGGTATCCGGCAAGTAGTCCGGATTAGTGTGGGTCTCGTTGATAGCTTGCGCCAACTCTGCGCGGCGGGCCCACAGGCGAACGTCATTTCCGGCATCCGCAAAGACCTTGGCCAAGGTAGTGCCCCAAGAACCGGCACCCATCACCGCAACATTAACCATGGTGTCTCCTCCAAACGTGCAAAGCAATAACCTCAACTTTAAAGCATGTCTGTCCGACCGTGTGGCAGGGATGCACACCGCGCCTAACCCGTGGGACAATGGGCGCTTAGACGTTGTTTAAATGAAGCCAATTACTGTGGAAAGGCCCCGTGGAGGCAGACGATGCCCAATATTAAAAAGATGCACGAAACCGACAAGGATCAACAGCACGAGGAATTCATTTCCGGTCGCCATCAAGAAATCCCGGTGGATCCAGCCAAAGAATTCCACCGCACTACCCTTGCCGCCGGCGCCGTTATCTGGCGTGGTTCTCCGCAGGAACCGGAAATCGCGCTAATCCACCGTCCCCATTACGATGATTGGTCCCTGCCCAAGGGCAAGGTGGATCCCGGCGAGTCTCTTCCTACCACCGCAGCCAGGGAAATCCTGGAAGAGACCGGATTCAGCGTCCGGCTAGGCAAGCTCATTGGCAAGGTAACCTATCCGGTCCAGGGGCGGACCAAGGTCGTCTACTACTGGGTGGCTAAGTATTTGGGCGGCACCTATTCCGCCAATAGTGAGACCGATGAGTTGCGCTGGCTGCCTATCGACGAGGCGCAAAATCTCTTGTCCTACGACGTAGATACCGCAGTGGTGGCTAAAGCCGCCAAACGCCTGCGCATCGCGCCGGCCACGCGCGTTCTTTATGTCCGCCACGCCCACGCGCATGAAAGCGGCAGCTGGGAAGGCGATGATAACCTGCGGCCGCTTGATAAGAAGGGGCGTCGCCAAGCGGAAATGCTGGTCCCGATGCTCAGCGCTTATCAGCCCACTGCCATTTACTCTGCGCTGCCCCAACGTTGCCAGCAGACAGCTGCCCCGCTTGCCGACGAACTGGGCAAGGACATCTCCATCAACAAAAACTTTGGCGACGAGGCTTGGGAAAACGACCCAGAAGCAGCCAAGAAGGCCTTCCGCCGCGTGGTAAACGAAGGCGGGGTGCCCGTTATTGTCAGCCAAGGCGGCACCATCCCCGGCATCATCGAGGACCTCGCCCCAAAGTTCCTTAAAAAGCCGGTGGACAAGCTGAAGTTCAAGAAGTCTTCTGTGTGGGTCTTGTCTTTCAACAATGGCGAGCTCACCGGCGCCGATTACCTGGCTAGCCCACTGCCGGTGCGCTAGTTTCCTAGTTCCTCCCCGACCAACAATTAAGGCCCTGCCTTCCATCTCATGCGGCGGACGAGCAGGGCCTTACTTGCGCAACTATCGTGCGGCTGCGGGGTTTTCTAACCGCGCAAGCCGAGCGTGCGACGGACGAAGAGGACCAAAATGAGGGTGTTCAGTGCTGGGAACAGAAGCATGCCGACGAAGGTAAAGCTCAACACTGCGTACAGGACGGCAATCAAGACGGCTACTAGGATGGTCACTCCGACATTCTCCTTCGCTACTTCGATGGAAGCCCCAAAGGTTTCGCCAACGGATAGCTCAGGGCGTGCGGCCTTAACAGCCGGCATCCAGGTAAAGAAGAAGGCGGCGAAGAGTCCCGGAATAATCAGGAGAATGAAGCCCAGGGAAATAACCAGGGTCGAAAGCACATACACCGCCATGAGACCGGCGACATTTTTAAAGCTCAGAAAGTCCTTTATCTCCAGCATCCCGGTATCAACCTGTTTATTAGCAGCCTTGTACCAGGTGCTAGCTGCCCAAATAAACACGAGGAACATGGCGATAATGGCTAAGAACATTACTGCAATGAGGCCACCGGTAAGCGCGTCAGAACCTGAGCCACTTTTGGCTAGGGCGTCAATGGATGTACCGCTGCCTGCTAGGACGGCGACCAACAGCAAATAGAGGATGGAGAGAACTACCATCTGCACCAGTGGACCGAAAATCCACTGCGCCCAATTGCGGCCGAAGTAGCGGAAGCTATCCGCGATGACCTGAATGGCGTCTACGTCACGACCAATAGGGGAATCTTCTCCTTGGTAGGTGCTTCCAGCGTATCCGGGTTGCCCGAACTGTTGCTGACTGTACTGCTGCCCGTAGCCTGGTTGGCCGTTCGCGCCGTTTCCGTAAGGCGCAGATTCACTCGCAGGTCCGGGAGTACCTGGACCATTGTTTCCTGAATTAAAAGAATCATTATTCGAATAGGGATTGCTCATAGATTTAAAGCTAGGGGCATACTCTGTCACAGGAAACTGGAGCAGGTGATTGTTACCCTTACGTTACCGATTTTACCCCCTGCAGCTCCCCCAAGGTTTGTACTCAAGACTCATACCCAAGTGCAAAGCACCCCACCGCCCCTTCTTTAGAAAGGACTGAAGGGGTGTTGGCGCAAGTTCATCCCCAACCACACTCCCATCTATGGGGCGATAACAGAGGGCTTAAAGCCGGGGCGTCGCTTTTCATAGTCAGCGATATCGCCCTCGTTACGGAGGGTGATATCGATGTCATCGAGGCCCTCCATCAACCGCCAACGGGTGTAATCATCGATGTCAAAGCGGTAGGTATTTTCTCCAACCGTGACCGCTCGCGCCTCCAAGTCAACGGTGACCTGGGTTTCTCCTGATTCCAGCTGCTTCCAGATAAGCTCGATGTCCTCTTGTTCCATCAAACCGGTAAGAAGGCCGGACTTTCCTGCGTTACCGCGGAAGATATCTGCAAAGCGGGAAGAAAACACGGCACGGAACCCGTATTCACTCAACGCCCATACTGCATGTTCCCGGGAGGAACCGGTGCCAAAGTCTCTTCCTGCAAAAAGCACCGACCCATTTTTAAATTGCTCTTGGTTAAGCACGAAGCGTTCTTCGGGGCGCCAATTAGAAAACAGCCCTTCAGAAAAGCCTGTACGCTTAACCGACTTCAGGTAGCGCGCCGGAATGATTTGATCAGTATCCACGTTAGTAACGCGCAGCGGTACGCCAGTTCCGGTATGGGTTATAAATTTCTCCATTATCAATGCCTTTCTAAGCGCTTAATTCAGGTCAGCAGGACTAGACAGGTATCCGGTCACGGCTGTAGCGGCAGCCACCTGGGGCGAGACTAGGTGTGTGCGCCCACCTGGGCCTTGTCGGCCTTCGAAATTGCGGTTGGAGGTTGAAGCTGAGCGCTCTCCCGCCGCTAGTTGGTCTGGATTCATTCCTAGGCACATCGAGCAACCAGCGGTACGCCATTCGGCTCCAAACTGGCGGAAGATCTCATCTAAGCCTTCTTCCTCTGCTTGGGCCTTGACAGCTGCTGAAGACGGCACTACCAGCATCCGCGTATCTTCGGCGATGGTGCGGCCCTTGACCACACCGGCAGCGGCGCGCAAATCTTCAATGCGAGCGTTGGTGCATGAGCCGACGAATACGGTATCTATTTTGATATCGCGCAGCGGAGTCCCCGGCTGCAGGTGCATATATTGGAGGGCCTTTTCTACAGTGGCCTTTTCATTGTCGTCACCGCAGTCTTCTGGATCTGGAACACTCTCCCCTAATGGCAGACCTTGTCCAGGATTGGTTCCCCACGTAACAAACGGGGTCAAGGCAGAACCATCAATCTCAACGACGGTATCGAATTCCGCCCCCTCGTCGGTGGGAAGCGTCTTCCAATAGTCAACCGCAGCGTCCCAGTCCGCCCCGCTGGGAGCAAACTCGCGTCCCTTCACATATTCAAAGGTGGTCTCATCTGGGGCGACCATGCCGGCGCGGGCTCCTGCCTCAATAGACATATTGCAGATAGTCATGCGCTCTTCCATGGACATCCTGCGGATCGCCTCACCACGGTACTCAATGATGTGACCTTGTCCGCCGCCGGTACCGATTTTGGCGATTATGGCCAGGATGAGATCTTTGGCGGAGACTCCCTCTTGTAATTCGCCCGTCACCTCAATCGCCATCGTTTTAAAGGGCTTCAAGGAAAGCGTCTGCGTGGCCATGACGTGCTCCACCTCAGAGGTGCCGATGCCCATTGCGATTGAGCCAAAGGCACCATGGGTGGAGGTATGCGAGTCGCCGCAGACAATGGTCATACCTGGCTGGGTGATACCCAATTGTGGGCCAACTGTATGGACAATGCCTTGCTGTGCATCTCCCATGGAATGCAAGCGCACACCAAATTCCTCGCAGTTCTTACGCAGGGTCGATACCTGGGTGCGAGAAACCTCATCCTTGATTTCCAAGAGGTTGCCAGACTTAATGCCTTGCGTGGGAACGTTATGGTCCTCGGTTGCCAAGTGCAGTTCAGGGTGGCGCAGTGTGCGCCCAGCCAGCCGCAGACCATCAAAGGCCTGTGGACTGGTAACTTCATGTAGTAGCTGAAAGTCAATAAAGATGAGGTCTGGTGCCCCAGCATCACCGGGTTGGACGACGTGATCGCGCCACACTTTTTCCGCCAATGTCAGCTTCTGGTTCATAAACATCTCTCCACACTTGAAATCTCATAATTTGGGACGTAGATTTCATTGTATGGGAGAGTATAGCGCAGTTTCCGGAATTAAAGTGTTGGATCGAGCAATGGCCATCATGATGGCCGCCGCCAACCACCCCTCCACCCTCAACGAACTATGTGAAACCACGGGCCTACCTCGGGCGACGGCACACCGGCTAGCCACCGCACTGGAAGCGCACCGCATCCTCGTTCGCACCCCCGAAGGAAAGTGGAAGGCCGGTCCAGCCCTCCCTGGCAACCGTGACCACCTACTGGAAGTGGCGGGTCCAATTATGGAGAAGCTGCGCGAAGACACCGGCGAGTCCATCCAGCTTTACGAGGTCACTGGAAATACCCGCACCTGTATTGCCACTAGGGAACCCGAGTCTGGCCTTCATAATGTCGTCCCCGTCGGACGCCAGCTACCACTTAGCTCCGGATCCGCAGCGCGCATCATTGCCGCCTATATAGAGGTCAATATCGAAGACGCCTCGTTTACTCTCCAGGACATCGAAGCGGCAAGGAGCCAAGGGTATTCAGAGTCCATTGAAGAACGCGAAGCCGGGCTAGCCTCTATTTCTGCACCGGTTTTCGACGAAGCCGGAACTTTCCTGGCAGTCTTGTCCATTTCCGGATCTGTCGAGCGCTTCCAGCCATCACCCGCCCAAAAGTACGCGGATACCCTCACGGCAGCCGCTCGCGAATTGAGCAGCCAGCTTTAAGCTTCCCCTCGCCCCCACCATGCCCGTCTCTGCCCAATCCTTGCAGAGACGGGCATTGCCTTTTTCCACTCACTTAAAAAAATTTGAGGAAACTCGCCGCCAGCTATTGAAACCAAACTGAAAATACGATTTAATGAAAATACGTTGAAAACAACGGGGACTAATCCCCGCCAGAAAGGACCAGTCATCATGACCCACACCACCCACGAGAACCACACCCACACCCACGGCACCGATTGCGGCCACGTATCCTTCCCACACGGCGACCACACCGACTACCTCCACGAAGGTCATATCCACCGTGAGCACGATGGCCACTGGGACGAGTGCGAGACCACCGAGCACGTAGAAGCCGAGGCTCACACCGACCACACTCATGGTGAAGGCTGCGGCCACGTAGCAATCCCGCACGGCGACCATGTGGACTACCTGCACGACGGCCACCGCCACGCCGCACACGGCGATCACTACGACGAGCACTAGTTGCAGCTCGGGGCTTAGCCCCTCAGTATGCGCCGCCTCGGCCCTTCACCTTGTGGGTCTCGGCGGCCATTTCTATGTCTACCCTTCCGCTAAAGAGCGCCCCGAAATTCACACCAGAAACATATCTGCGAGCTCGACAGGACACACTCTCTCATTTCTGTTAAAACTGACAGTCAGACTATTAGTTCTTTCCGGTTGGGTGCTACGGTTCTTCGAGTGATTACTAGTTGGAAGATTTTTCTCCAAGATTTTGTCCGCTTGTGGCGGACCCCGCAGGTCTGGGTGATCCTTATTGGTTTGATGATCACCCCAGCCCTGTATTCCTGGGTAAACATCTCCGGTTTCTGGGATCCCTACGGAAACACAGAACACCTCAAGGTCGCCGTTGTAAATGAGGACAAGGGCGCCACCTCGGAGATGACCGGCCACTTAGACGTCGGCGGACAAATGATTGACAAGCTGCATGATAACGACAGGCTTGGCTGGCAATTCATGGACAGGCAAGAAGCCGAGGACGCCGTTAAGAAGGGCGACGTCTTCGCCTCGGTAATAGTGCCCGAGGACTTCTCGGCCGATTTCGTCAGCCTGTTTAAAGGTACGTATTCTCAGCCCACGCTCGAATACCACGTTAACGAAAAGCTCAATGCAATCGCGCCGAAGATTACTGATACCGGCGCTTCGACTCTGGATACCACTATTAGCACTACTTTCAATGAGCAGGTGGCAGATTCAGTGGCGACGGAGCTTAAAAATTCCGGTGGTGATTTAAGCCAGAAGATTAACCGTTCCGCGGGCGATACCGCGGATTCTTTTTCGGAAACCGCAGACACTGTAGCCAACTCGCGCAGCCAGTTGGCCGACGTTCACGCCACCATCGATGACGCACGCCCGACTATCGCGCAAGCCCGCGAATCGCTCGGTACGGTCCAACAGACCGTCGATGACGCGCAGACCGCGTTGAACGAAGTTAATTCCATTACCGCTGAGGTCCAGCGCGAGGTCACTTCTTTCTCCGATGACGCCACGGCCGCTTATGTGGAAGGAACGACCGCGTTGGCAGACGGCACTGCTTCTGCCAACGCTACCGTGGGCTCGGTATCTGGCAAGCTACGCGGTGCCCTCACTCGCGTCGATGCCGCTTCTGCTGGCGCAGCAGGCATCGTTGGTGAAGCGGATCGGGCTATTGACCAGCTCGATAAGCTCGCCTCATCTCCAGCCCTGCCCCCGCAGGTTTCCCAGCAGATTAAAGATCAGGTGGGAGATTTGCGTGAACGCAATAATCAGAACCGCGCAGTCCTCGGTGACCTGGACTCTCTCAACGGCGATACCAACGACACCATCGATTCGCTCAATAAGACAACGAGCTTGCTGGATAAGATGGCTGCCCAAACGCGCGATGACTCCCACGCGCTGCGCGATAATGTGGCCGAAGGCTTGCCCAAGCTCAATGCCGCGCTTTCCGACGTCACAGCTACCACCGGAAAACTTTCCGCCTCGCTCGAAAGCCAAAAGGCACTGGTGGGCCAGACCGATGGGCTCTTAGGCGGCGTCGACAAGCAGCTCAACCAAGCCCAACAGGTGGTCGAGCGCTTTTCTGTAGACCTCGATGGCATTGAACAGGGACTCCGGGCCTCCCGCAGCGATGTGCTGGCGTTGAGTAATACCGCCAATAACAATTCCATCCTGCAGTCAGTCAAGGGCCTCAATACCGACGAGGTTTCCTCCTTCCTTGCCTCCCCTGCGGAGATGGAAAGCCACGCCGTCTTCCCGGTGAAGCACTATGGCTCGGGCATGTCCTCCCTATTTATCAACCTCACGTTGTGGATCGGCGCTTTCATGCTGCTCATCATCTTCCGCGCTGAGGTAGACCCGCAGGGCCGCAAGAACCTCACCATCACCAAGGCGTACTTTGCCCGCTTCCTTCTACTCTCCTTCTTTGCCATCGCCCAGGCGCTCATCGTGTCCATCGGCAACCTTGCCATTGGAGTGGAGCATGCCAATGCAGTGGCTTATGTCGGTACCGCAGTCATCGTCGGCCTGTGCTATCTGAGCATTACCTATAGCTTGGTGTCTACGTTTGGCCACGTGGGCCGAGGCATCGCGGTGGTCTTTGCCTTCATCCAGATTCCTGGCGCTTCCGGCCTCTACCCGATTGAGATGACGCCAGATTTCTTCCGTGCGGTACACCCGTTCCTCCCCTTTACCTACGGCATTGACGCCATGCGAGAAACCGTCGGAGGTTTCTACGGTAACCATTACGCACGTGATCTCTGCGCCCTCATCGGCATGGCGGCGATTGCTTACCTCATCGGTTCGGTGATGCGCCGTGGCTTGTCCAACGTCAATATGTTGGTCAACGACGAACTGCGCAAGGGTGGATTGGTTATCAATGAACAGGTCCACCTTGTAGGAAGCCGCTACCGTTTCACCGATCTCCTCTATGCCTTGAACGACCGCGAGGCTTATCAACAAAGCCTTGAGAATAAGTGGGGCATGGCGCGCAGGAACTACTCTCAGTTGATGAAAATCACCGTGGCGGTGGGCCTGGCGCTGGTTGTCGCTTTGGGTATCTACTCACGCATTAACCCTGGAGAAAAGGCCATCATCTTCGGCCTGGCCTGCCTGGTTACGCTCATCGCGGTGGGTGTTATCTGTTCCCTCGAGTACGTCAAGCAGAGCATCGCACATGATAACCGCCTGGCGGATCTTAGCGACGAGGAAATCCAGGAGCACCTCGAGCACCAGCAGGAACATCCAAACCGCTACCTCCTGGAAGATTTGGACGAGGAATCCGCACCTGCTGATACCACCGAGACCAAAGAAATACCCGCCGTTGAAGGCGATGACTCCGGAAAGGGCGGCGAGTAAGTCATGAAAAACGTTCTGACCATTCTCCGCGATGACCTCCACGCCATTCGCACCAATGTCATGACCGCAGTCATTATCTTCGGTCTTGCTATCATTCCATTGCTTTTTACCTCCTTCAACGTGCTCGCCAGCTGGGATCCTTTTTCCAATACCAACCAGCTCAAGATTGCTGTTGCCAGCGAAGATGAGGGACACGAAAGCGACCTAGCCTCATTGAAGCTTAATTTGGGCGATGAAGTACTCTCGCAGCTCAGCCGCAATCACGATATTGATTGGGTCATTACCGACAGCGCCGATGCGGTCGAGGGAACAAAATCCGGTGAATACTATGCCGGCATCGTCCTGCCAAAGGATTTCAGCGCGGATCTGCTTACCTTTTATGTAGAAGGAACCGAGCCCAGCAAGCTCAATCTCTATACCAATGAGAAGAAGAACGCGCTGTCTACCACCATCACGCAAAAGAGTGCGGACGGCGTCATTCAAAAAATCGACGAGTCCTTCACCCGCGTGGTGTCCAATGTTGGCCTCGGCGTCGTATCCGATTTAGATAAATACCTCAACGAAGACGACACCCAGACGGCACTCAATAACCTTCACAACCGCATCAATAATGTCAGCACTCGCCTCGATGCGGCTTCAGGAACCGTAGGTGCACTAAGCAATCTTGTCGATTCCACCCTGCCGCTTACGCAGGCAGCGGATAATATCCTCGCCGAGGCCGGCCGCCAGGCCACGGAGACGGACAATGCCCAAGGCGAAAACCCCATCGACATTCTGCGCTCCACCCTCAATGACTCTGCAGGTTCATTAGACGCTTCCTTAGCGGCTACTACGCAAAGCTACGATGCGCTTTCTGCCCAGGTGGATGAGTTGCTCAATAACGCAAGTAACGCCACCGCACAAACGGCGCAGACCTACCGCACCGCAGCTGAACGTGTAGATGAGCAAACGAGCGCCTTTGAGGGCGTACGCGCTTCCATCAAGGAGCAAGCCGATAAAGCGGCGCTGCCGGCTCCAGTCGCTGGCGGCTATAAGGCGTTGATGGGCCAGATTGATGCTTCTATCGCCCAGAGCAACGCGCTACATGATTCGTTGGTTTCGACCGCCGATGATATTGAGCAGGGCCGTGGTACCTCGCAAGAATCGCGCCAGCGCACCAAGGATGCCATCGCCAATGCGAAGCACGCCGCAGAGAAGGCGCGCACTTCCTATAACGAGAACCTCAAGCCCCAGCTGGATCAGCTCAACCAAAGCGTCTCTGTGGTGGCCGGCGATATTGATGCTGTTAAGCAGGACATAGCTGGTATTCGCGACTCGGTTTCTCGCAATAACGAGTCACCACAACAAAGCCTGGCCCGCGCCCGCGATACTACTGCTGGCCTCGCTGACACCCTGCGGGAGCAAAGCGGCCGTTTCGCGGACATGGGACGCAAGATCGACGAGGTTCGCCATGGCGGCGACCTAAGCAAACTGGCCGATATCGTTGGCTCTGACCCAGAGCTGCTCGCCTCCCGCATTGCTGCTCCTGTGGCTGTGGACCGTGAACCGGTCTATCCTGTGGCCGCCTTCGGCGTAGGCATGACACCGTTCTACCTCACCTTGTCGCTGTGGGTAGGTGCCCTCTTGGCGTGCGTGCTGGTCCATACCAACGCCGAGCGCAAGTACTTGCGAAAAGACGAGAACGGAAAGTACGACGAAAGCGATTTCACCCGTGGCCAGGCATTCTTCGGTCGCCTTGCCACGCTTGCGTTGGTCGGTCTGGCTCAAGCCACCTTGGTGGTGCTTAGCCTCATTTTCTTCGTCCAAATCGAGCCTGCACATCCATTCATGCTCATGTTCGCAGCATGGGTAGTTTCGCTGGTATTCATGTTGATCATTTACTCACTGGTCATCACACTCGATAGTGCCGGCAAGGCCTTGGCGGTATTGCTGCTTGTGATACAAGTGTCTGGTTCCGGCGGAGCCTACCCGTTGCCATTGCTGCCTGAATGGTTCCAGAACGTGAGCCCTTGGTTGCCAGCTACTTATGCTATCGATGCCTTCCGCAGCGCCATCGCGGGCATCTACCATGGCGATATTTGGCGTGAGCTGGGCATGCTGCTGCTGTTTACCATCCCAGCATTGCTCGTCGGGCTCCTTATACGCCGCGCCATGGACGCCTATCATAAGCGCCTACAAAAGGCGATTAAGAAGACGAAGGTGATGGCATAGCCAGCGCTTGGCGACGCCCTCCTCTACACAGCCCAGCGAGCCGTTTCACGGCCCGTTGGGCTTCTTTCTTGCTGCGGTCTAGCGCAGGGCGCAGCTGACCACTCAGAACTCACTGTAGGGAGGTGCAACGCCGCCTGCTGCACTGTTTAGGGCGCTCGACGAGAATCGAGCGAGAATTGAAGAATACAGGCGCCTGAGGGCCGAGAGATTTATGGGCCACCAACCGCAAAAAATGCGCCTGGAACTAAAAAACAAAAAGCTGCGAGCCATTAAGCTCGCAGCTTGCTATTGGTACCCCGTACGGGATTTGAACCCGTGTTACCGGCGTGAGAGGCCGGCGTCCTAGGCCGCTAGACGAACGGGGCGCGTTCGCAGCAAGCACACACTGTGCGTTGCGGACTCGTTAAGAGTAAACGATGGGTTAACTGAGCACAAATCGCACGCTTAGGGGCGGTTTTGAGGGCGGAGGCTAGGAAAACGAAAAGGGTCCCGAGTCTTCTACTGCAGTGAGGTTTCTTCATGGCCGAGGTGCGGATCGAATCAGTGGTTATTCCGCAAGCAATCTGTGGATAGTCCGTGGCCGAGAACGCTGTGCTAGTAGGACTCGGGATGGCGCTGTGCGTCGAAGTGCATATACTGCAGGCTCCTATACTTCGTACAAATGTTAGTGGGAAGGAAGTTGTGGATTATAGCGTTACTACCTGGCTATGCTTTCGGCCTGTGCGCCTTCGCTGTGGTGCGTTTCGATTTCTGTCACCCGCTCTCCTTTCTGTCTGTTTTCTGCTGTACTTGCAGTCTATGCCTGTACTTGCAGGACTGGAAGGGGTTCGCGCAAGTTCGCAGTGGTCTTAACCCTGGTCTTACCGGCGGCGCGTCGCTGCCTGCGCGAAAGCTACCAATGGTCCGGGGTTAGGTTATATCCAGTCCCCCATGCTTGACCACATCTCCACGTGATTTTTAGACGACACGTCGCAATCGATACCTCCCCCCTTTAAGCCCCGAAAAGATACCGCCTCGGATATGAAAAATCCTCCAGCACTAAGCTGGAGGTCTTTGTACCCCGTACGGGATTTGAACCCGTGTTACCGGCGTGAGAGGCCGGCGTCCTAGGCCGCTAGACGAACGGGGCATAGAACTAGTGAGCCTGCCATTAAAGCATTTTCACTGCTGGCCTACCAGGACTCGAACCTAGAATGGCGGTACCAGAAACCGCTGTGTTGCCAATTACACCATAGGCCATTTGCTGACTCGCTAGGGAAGCTAACTGCCTTTCAGCCGTTCTCCCTTGCTCGCTGCAACGTGTAATAACTATAATGATCTTCGCGTAAACTGCCAAATCGCCAGCGCATAACGCTTTTTCAGCCCATAAAGGCGGCATTAAAAATGCGGTGAATGACAGTGCTGTAGTTCAGCCGTCATCCACCGCGCTAACGCGAGAGGAGTTCTTAATCCCAGCGTTGACTGCAGCGCTTGCCGCAGCGTTACCTACTGCGCCGCCGGGACGTAGGGAGTCACCTTGCGTGCGGCACGCAGGCGGGCCAAGGTAGATTCCTTACCCAGCAGCTCCATGGACTCAAAGAGCGGTGGGGAAACCTGGGCACCAGAAATAGCTACGCGCAGCGCACCATAAGCCTTACGAGGCTTCAGCTCTAGGTCTTCAATAAGCGCCTGGGAAAGGGCCGCCTCGATATTCTCGGTCTTCCACTCGGCAACGCCTTCGAGGGTTTCAATACCTACCTCCAGAGGCTGCACGGCCTCTTCCTTGAGGCTCTTCTTCGCTGCCTTCTCATCGAGTTGAAGTTCCGCATCTGGGGTAACCAAGAAGCTCATGAGGCCATAAGCATCGGAAAGCGTCTTGATACGGGTCTGTACCAGATCTGCCGCGAAGGCAAATTTCTCGCCGTCATAGTCGGCCGGGAAGTCGGTGTATTCCGTCAGGTAGTTGCGCAGACGGAAGGCAAACTCTTCTGGTTCCAGCTGGCGGATATGGTCGGCATTGATAGCCTCGAGCTTCTTCTGATCAAAGCGGGCCGGATTCCCCAGCACATCGTGGACATCAAAGTTCTTCACCAAATCTTCCATGCTGAAAATATCCTGGTCTGCAGACAGCGACCACCCTAGCAGGGAGAGATAGTTAAGCATGCCCTCCGGGATAATGCCATTATCACGGTGGTTGAACAGGTTGGACTGCGGATCACGCTTAGAGAGCTTCTTATTACCCTCGCCCATCACGAACGGTAGGTGACCAAACTCTGGAGTGAACTCGGCAATGCCGATCTTCTGCAGGGCGTCGTAAAGCGCGAGCTGCCGCGGAGTAGAAGACAGCAGATCTTCACCGCGCAGCACATGGGTGATGCGCATTAGGGCATCATCCACCGGGTTAACCAGGGTGTAGAGCGGCGCACCGTTGGAACGAGCAACCACGTAATCCGGCTGGGTTTCAGACTTGAAGGTCATTTCCCCGCGGACCAAGTCAGTCCAGGTCCAGTCCTGATCCGGCATGCGTAGGCGCCACACCGGCTTGCGGCCTTCGGCCTCAAAAGCGTCGATCTGCTCCTGGGTGAGATCACGGTCAAAGTTGTCATAGCCCAACTTCGGGTCACGGCCAGCCGCCTTGTGGCGCTCCTCTACCTCTTGGGCGGTGGAATATGCCGGGTAGACAAAGCCACCTTCGATGAGCTTGTCTAGGACTTCCTTGTAGATGTCCATGCGCTGGGACTGACGGTAAGGCTCGTGCGGGCCACCAACATTGATGCCCTCATCCCAGCCCAGCCCGAGCCAGGTCAGGGAATCAATGATGGCCTGGTAGGACTCTTCAGAGTCACGGGCGGCATCGGTGTCCTCGATGCGAAATACCAGCTTTCCGCCGGTATGACGGGCGTAGGCCCAGTTGAATAGTGCGGTGCGCACCATGCCTACGTGCGGTGTGCCGGTTGGGGATGGACAGAATCTAACGCGTACTTCAGTCATGCCCACCATCGTAGTGGAGCCGCCGATTCCAGTCCGCACCAGCCCAGGCGCCCCTGAAACCTGCCCGGCGCGTAGCGGTTTGCAGTTTATTCCTACACGCAAATTGGGGTAATTGGAAATAGGTTTCACTACAAAACCACAGGTCAATGAAACTGACTTCCATTAGGGCTAACAGGTTATGGGAATCATTTTCTATAGTTTCTGGTGAACTTGTGAGAACTGTAGAAAGGCCTTCCCAACTGTGGCTTCCCCACGCACCCGTTTCCTTGCCACGCTGAGCACGTTGGCGCTAATCACTCCCGCCACGGCTGTCGCGGGCCCGGATGATGGCAAGCACATCGCTACCAATACCCACGTTGACTCCCCCAAGTCTTTCTGGGAGAACAACGATTTCGTCCTGAAATCCGAGTTTGGCGGTCAAGAGCCCCCGATAGCCGACACCGTTGCCTGGGTGGGCAAGGGCTACAGCGCCACGGATAACAGCAACCAGTATCTCTATACGCTTCCGGCAAACGGGACCCAAGACTACATTGGGGCACCTGGTACAACCTACTACACAGCGCCGCACCAAGTATCCGGCAATACTTCACCCATTTGGCTGGGCTTTGGCGCCGATACCTCCTTGCCCACGGACAAATTCCGTGACGGGGTCGCGTTCCTTGATTTGCTCAGCGTCGATGGCCCCGGCGAGGTAGAGCTTTTTACCAATAAAGATGATGAGGCCGGCACCCAGCTGCACCGCATGCTCGGTTCCTTCCCGGATTCGCCGCACTCTGCTTACCTTGTTGCCGGCACGCATACGCACAACTCCACGCTGTTTACCAAGCCCGGACGATACCGCCTGACCTACCGCACTAGTGCGCGCGGAAGGGACGGCCAGCTCATAGCCAATGAGCCACAGACCACCACCATCCAAGTGGGCGGGCAGAAACCCAAAGAAGAAAAGACGCCGAGCCTCAAGGAACGCTTCGCACAATCCGCAGCCGGTAACGCCGCTGCTGCAGGCTACAGCCTGCGCATGGCGCCGAAGTCCAATCCCGAAAAAGACGGTGATGACAAGCTCACCACCATCTCTTTCGATGCCAAGAACAAGGCGCAAGGCACCCTTACGCTGCTTATCGACGGCTACTTCCTCACCGACCTTCCCGTTAAGGATGGGCATGCTCAGTGGGACGAATACATGGGCCCCGACCCTTCCCAGGTGCAGGCTGTATTTACCTCAGAGGGTGATGCCCCACGCTGGATATCCCAACCTCTTGACTTCCAACCCGGTAAATCCAGCCACACCGATTCTTCTGCCGCCGCTGATACGTGGCAGGAAACCTCCCAGCCGCGCCAGCTTGCCCCCACCCAGGAAACCGAGCTAAAGGAACTGGGCTACACCATCCGCATGCGCAAGCAGGGCGATGGCGGCACCAAGATCGTGGTGGATACCGAAGATAAAAACTTCAACGGCCTACTCACCGGCGGGCTCTATGACACCAAAGGGGCGAAATACCCCACCGTGGATCTGGAAACCCCTATTACTAATGGCCACGGCGAGGTCTCCTTTGATGAGGGCGAGTACTTCAAGGGCTATTTTGCCAAGGTTGACCTCTTCCCCCATTCCACTCTGAAGGCCGGACATGCCAGCAGCGTAATCACCGAGTCCTTTGCTTTCGGCGAAAATTATGAAGTCAATGGGAAGTTTTCTACTTCCACTGACGAACCGGAGACTACTCCCGGCGAGCAAGGTACTCCGTCTTCAGCGCCGCAGCCAGGCACCGAAAAACCGCAAACCGGCAATGCACAATGCAGCGACAAGTACCTATTAGACCGTGGGCATGTAGATATCAAGGCCCAGCCTGCCGAGGGAGGCTTTGCAACCGTTCTGCGCGATGACACGGCGCAGGTAGACAAGAAATCTGTTGACCGCAAACTCGATGATGTTGTACTCGGTGTACACGATAATGCTCTTACCCCACGCAATAAGAAGCTCGCGGGCAAGGAGTTTGATTTTCTAGGAAAGCCCGGTGAGCGCTTCTATCACCTGCCGCAAACCCAGGACCAAAACATCATTTGGCCAGGCTATAACACCCAGGATCTGGACTATTCCTTAACCAAGGACAATGCCGTCAACCTCAACTTGAAGCCCACCTCCACGCCGGACGGCGCCGAGTGGGGCGCATTCATCGATGGCACCCATGGTAAGGGCTTTTCGGTCCTCGCCAATTCTGCGGCTAAAGACTACACCATCGAAACCAACTTTCCGGCCCATACCCATACGCACTGGGCCTTTTCCAAGCCTGGCTTGTACACCTTTGAGGCCACCTATACGGCCACGGGCACAGACGGCAAGGAGCTAAAGTCCGCGCCCCAAACCCTCACCTTTGCCGTGGGCGATAAGACGTTGGATTCCTGTTCCTTCCGCGCGCCGGGCACCTCTGGGAGCGGAGAGCCCAGCGAAAGTCCAACGGATAGGCCTTCCGCGGAGCCTTCCCAGAAGCCTTCCACCCAACCATCCACCCCAGATACGCCGGACAAGCCAGCTCACCCCGGTAGGCCAGAAGAGCCGACAGGTTCCTCATTTAGCCCGTGGAGCCTGGTCCTCCCAGCGGTTCTCGTGGTGGTTTTCAAGGCCTTTTATAACTTCTTCCGCGATAACGAGGACCTCATCCGCAAACGCTTCGGTCTCAACTTCTAAGCCTCTTCTACCCCACCAACTAGACGGGAAACCACAATGCATCATTCACCCTCCTTTGCCCCTCGGCGCGTCCCGCTGCGGCGCCGATTCATTCACGTATTCGCCGCCGTCTTTGCCACAGCACTGGCCTTCTTCTCCCCCGCCGCGGCACTTGCCTTTGATGAGGTCTTCGACTCTGGCCACGTAGACGCCTTTTATGTCACGGCCCCAGATGGTCAGCTACACCTATCGATGAAGGAAGACATCACTGGATCGAGCGTTCCACGCTCCGGCGATGATGTGGTGCTCAAGGTTGTGGAGGACGCTTGGTCCGATGCCACCGAGGCCGTGCCGGAGATCGGCCAGCCCACCTATTTCCTGCCGCAGACCCAGGATCAACGCATCATTTGGCCGGGCTGGGATACCCAGCCTGCACGCGATGGCGGCTTTGACAACGTTGACCTAGAATTCGCCGAAGTTTCCGGCCCGGGTTCTGTTTATGTCTTTGAGACCAGCGGCTTTGGCGATGTGAAGACGGTGACCGATTCCGGCTCAATGGAGCTCACCAGCGGCGAGGTCATCAACCAGCCCAATCCTGCTCACCGGCACGTCAACTGGGCCTTTAGCGAGGCCGGCACGTACACCATGACGGTGCAAGCCCATTCCAACGGCGAATCCAGCAATGCTGTGACCTACACCTGGGAGGTGGGCGACGGCGGCGAAGCATCCGCAGCCGATCGATCGGCTGATACCGGCGAGGTTAGCAATGACCAAGAAGCTACGAGCACCCCGCGTTCAGCAGACAAGGGCGGCGCTGCAGCCGCAGATAAATCCGGTGCAGCTACGGATAAAGAGTGCACCCCGGGTATGACGCCGCAAATCAAGGACGATACTGTCTCTCCTTCCCAGTGGCGCGATGCTGATGGCGCTACCTTTTATCTCTCCGATAAATCCAGCGTCGATCTGCCCCAAGAGGTAGGCCCAGTGCCAGCTGGTCAGGCGTGGATGATTGGTTCTACCCAGGTCGATGGCGTGCCGTGGCTCGGTGCTAATACCCAAAGTCCGACCATGCGCGAGAATATCCCTGGCGATGTCACCTGGGAGTTAGCAGGCTTCAAGGGCCCTGGCCCGATGATGGTCTACTCCCAGGGCGGACTGGGAAAGATTGTGGGCGATGAGTGGTTCCGAGGCAATGCCGATGCGGCGGAGGGCACCTATTCGATTGCCCCCAATACGCACGTGCACCCCAACTGGGTCTTTGGTGCGCAGGGCACCTATGACGTCACCATCCGCCAGGTGGCCAAGACCGATGAGGGCAAGCAAGTCGCCGGCGAAGCGACACTTCACTTCGTGGTCGGCGGCGACAAGCCGGCGGAAGCCTTTGACAACGGGCACTTCGACTTAGGCGCTGCGGTAAATCCGGAGGGCGGAGACTGCGGGGATGGTGCTGCGGCAGGTGGGGCGTCGGCAAGCGCTGGTGGCTCTTCCACAAGTACCGGAACAAGCACTGGCCAGGCCGCGCAGGCCCCCAGCAAGGGCGGTTCTTTAGCCAATACGGGGACTCCCATTGTTCCCTTTGGCATCGGAGCACTGGGCTTGGGCATGCTCTTCCTCGGCCTGGGCATTGCCCGCCTAGCTGTAGCTAAGGCAGCGGACTAATGGCGCGTGCGCTTTCCCATAGACGCAGGCTTCGGACCATTGGCGCGCTGCTGGGCTCCTGCCTGCTGGCCACTGGTTGTGCCCCCTCGGCCGCGTTGGATGCTGGAGACGGAGAGAAATTCACCGTGGTGGCCACCACCCCGATCCTCGCGGATCTCGCGCGCAACATTGCGGGAGAAGATGCCCGCGTACAAAGCCTTATCCCCAGTGGAAAAGATCCGCATACCTTTGAGCCAACGCTACGCACGGTACGCGATGTTGCCAATGCCGACTTGGCGCTGAGCAATGGCTACTTGCTGGAGCCGCAGTCTCTCATCGATACGCTGCACGAATCCACCGATGCCCCCGTGGTGGAAGTCGCCGATGCTGCCTCCACTCGCGGTGCCACTCTCGTGCCGCTGGTAGAAGATGTCTCGCTCGAGGCAATTTGGCTGGGCCTGCGTATCAGCGGCGCACAACAGCGCTCTTCCGGAGTGGACTTCCGCATGGTCTCTGCCGACGGACCAGGTAACGTCGCGGCCTATGTGGTCTCTACCTTCGGCACCCCGGAGGTCCTTTTTAACTCGGCCGATGGCATCGATGAAAAAGAAGACTCAGTAACCCTGCCGGCCAACGCCCACACGCACGTCTCTTGGGGATTTTCCCAGCCAGGGATCTATCACCTCGGGTTCCAAGCAGACGGCACCGACGTCCAACACCTCACTGTGGCCGTGGGAGTAAACCCACCTAAAGGCATGCAAGTGATAGATTCCGGACACCTGGATATTGCAGGTGACCTAGCCAAGCACAGCATTGACTTGCGCGATCAGGACAAGCGTTTCGACCCTGCCACCACCGTGGTGTCCATCCCCTCTTCAGTGCTGCAGCCCATTCCGCTTGATCCTGCCTACCGCTTCCTGGGCAGGCCGGGCGCGGATACCTACCTATTGCCGCAGGCGGTCCTAGGTAAGCACATCCACGGCGAGGTGGACCCGCACCTATGGCACAACGTGGACAACGCCATCGCCTACGTCGATGTCATTGCCGAGGAAATGGCGCAAGCAGATCCTTCCCACGGGGCGTCCTACCGCCAACGGGCGGAGGCCTACACCCAGCGCTTGCGGAATACGGATACCTATGTTGACCGCGCCATTTCTTCTATCCCTAAAGAAAACCGGCACCTCGTGACGACCCACCACGGCTACGCCTATCTGGAGCAAGGATATGACATGTCGGTGGCCGGCTTCGTCACTCCCAATCCGGCCATCGAGCCTTCCCCACGCGAAGTCATTTCCTTGCGCCGCACGCTGGAGAACCTACATCTGCCAGCGGTGTTTGTAGAACCCGTGCAGCAGGCAAGCGCCGAGACATTGAAGCAGGCTGCCGCGGAGCAAGGCGTGGAGCTGTGCCCCATCTACGGCGACACGTTCGATGACACCGTCAGCTCCTACATCGAACTTATGAAATTTAACGCTGATTCCCTTCAGCGCTGCCTCACCCCCACCCCCACCGATGGAGATAAAAATGCTTAAATTCGCTACTCGTACCGCCACCCGCACCGCCGCCTGCGTCCTTACTGCAGGCCTGGCATTTTCTACCAGTCCTGCTTGGGCGGGCGACCTCGCCCAGGTAGTCGGTGCCGATGAACACGTTGCCCCACAAGGCCAGGAAAAGGTCATCGATACCGGTCACGTAGACGTTGGTGCCCTGCTTGATGGCACGGATTCTGAGCTTATGGCCCGCGATGATGCCGGCGATAAGCCAGTCTGGCGTCACCTGGATGACCTCGTGTTTTCCGTGGGCGATAAGGCACAACAAACCCTTCCCGATACAGATGACTTTGGCTTCGTTGGCGCTGAATCCGGCGATAAGGTCTGGGTAGTTCCCCAAACCGAACAAGTCGGTGTTCCCTGGCTGGGGTGGAATACCCAGGCGCCCTCACTTGTCGACGCCGCCGATCGTGGAGTCACCATGGAATTTCTCGGCCATTCCGGGCCAGGCGATTTCTCCCTCTTCCTGCAAAACGGCGGCTTCGAAGCGCCACAGCTCTTGTGGTCCACCGCGCAGAAGAGCGACGAGGACTTCTGGGTAGACCTCAATACCCACACCCACGCCAACTGGACGTTTACGGAGCCAGGCACCCATCAGGTAGGCATCAGGGTAAAGGGCAAGACCAAGGACGGTGCCGATTTCAGCACCGATGGCGTACTCACCTTCGCCGTGGGCGATGATGCCGACGTCCAAGCGGCCCAGGACACCACCTGGAATCCAGACGATGCCCAGACCGCGGGCTCCTCTATTCCCACCTGGGTCTTTGTCCTCGCCGGTGTCGGCGCCGTAGTACTGCTACTGGCCCTGGGACTCGCCCTGCGTTCAGCCAAGCGGGGCGATAACCGTGGCTAAACCGCTTATTTCCGTTGCTGATCTCAACGTCTCGCTCTCGCACCACAGCGTCATCACCGATGCCAACCTCACTGTCTGCCCGGGCGAATTCATCGGGCTCCTCGGGCCCAATGGTGCTGGTAAGACCACCCTCATGCGCGCGATTTTAGGGCTCATTCCTTCCTCCGGAACTCGCAGCATCTCCGGCACTGTGGGGTATGTTCCCCAGCGCCACGAGGTGGAATGGGGCTTTCCCATCAATGTCTATCGCACCGTTCTCAGCGGCCGCACCGGCCTTATCGGCTGGCTCAAGCGACCGCGCGCCACGGACCACGCCGCGGCGGCAGAGGCGCTTCGTTTGGTTCACATGGAAGAGTTTTCTACCCGCCCCATCGAAGAACTCTCCGGTGGTCAACGCCAGCGCGTGCTCATCGCCCGGGCACTCGCCACACAACCACACGTGCTGCTGCTCGATGAGCCCTTTACCGGGCTAGATGCGCCCAATACCGAATCGCTCCTCGAGCTTTTTGAAGAGCTTTCCCACCGCGGCACCTCCATCATTATGTCCACTCATAACCTTTCTGAAGCCGCACATTCCTGCCACCGCCTCATTCTTTTTAACGGCACCGTGGTAGCCGATGATTCCGCTTCGCGCCTTCTTCGCCAGACGGATCCGTGGACGCACACCTTTGGCGTGCGTGCCGGTTCGCCTTTGCTTTCTTCCATTGGAGTCTCCGCATGATAGAAATTTCCTTCCTCGATTTCCTGCGCGACCTGGTTAATCCCCACCTTGACTTCCTCGCTCGCGCGGTAGGCATCTCCTTGCTGGCGGCCATCGTGTGCGGCGTCATCGGCTGCTATGTCGTGCTGCGCGGCATGGCCTTTATTGGCGATGCCGTCTCCCACGCGGTATTTCCTGGCCTAGCCATTGCCTTCGCCCTGCAAGCCTCGGTGCTCGTGGGTGGCGCAGTCGCCGGTGCGGTTGTGGCCTTGCTCATCGCCGCCTTTTCGCAGCGTCGCCACGTACGAGCGGATTCCATCATCGGTATCTTCTTCGCCGCGGCCTTCGCCTTGGGCATGGTGATCATCTCGCGCACCGATGGTTATAGTGCCTCGTTGACAAGCTTCCTCTTCGGCTCACTCACCGGCGTATCCCGCACCGATATCATCATCGCGGCCTGCGTATGTGCCGTGGTTATCGCCATCGTTATAGCCTTTGGCCCCCAACTCAACGCCACGTGCTTGGACCGGGAAACTGCCCGCGCAATGGGCTTGCCCGTCTTTGTGCTGGATATCATTTTGTACCTGTGTGTCACGGCTGCAGTGGTCATTTCCGTAAGCACGATCGGCAATATCTTGGTCCTCGCACTGCTTATCACTCCGGCCGCGACGGCACGCCTACTTAGCGCAAACCTCACGACCATGATGTGGCTATCCGCCCTCATTGGCGCGCTATCTAGCTTCCTCGGTATCTACCTAGCATGGGCCATTGATTTACCGGCCGGCGCCACCATCGTGCTCACCCTCACCGTCATTTTCTTGGGCGTTTGGGCTATCCACCCACTGCTCGGCGCCCGCAAGCACGCAGGTGCCTCGCTTTCCGACGCCCCACACCCCACCCCACGAAAGGAATCCGTCTCCTCATGAAACCTGTCTGCCGCACCGCGGTGGCCCTTGGCGCCGCCGGACTTATTAGCCTCGGCGCCCTTCCGCGAGCGGGAGTAGAACCCTTCGAGCCCGCCACCGCATATGCCGAAGAATCCACCGAGGAATGCTCTTCCAACGACTTCGACCTCCTCACCAAGGGCCACCAGGACATGGCGCTCAGCGGCGATTCCGGTGATCTCAGCTTCACGGTGAAAGATGATGACAAGGGCATCGAACATGACTCTGAGTCCTTCGCCATTGAGGTATCTGATGGCCTTAAACAACCGCTATCGGAGCTCGGTGATTCTTCCCTGCCCGATGAAGGTTGGATTCTGCCGCAAACGCAAGACCCCGATGCTCCTTGGCTAGGTTTTAATACCCAAGAGCTGTCTCAGGATCTCCTCGCCGCTGGAGATACCGCTAACTTGAGCATGGCTATCGCACAGGGCCCCGAAGATGGCCGCATCCTGGCCTACCAGGTGAATCTTGGTGACCCCAAGGTGCTTATGGACACTGCCGATGGCTCTGCCTGGGACTACCCCGGCAACTCCCATTCCCACCCGGCCTTTGCCTTTACCGAGCCGGGTACTTACGCGGTGAGCTTTACCTTCGAGCTTCCCGACGGCTCCCGCCATCACCTCCATGCTGGCTTCCTCGTCGGCGAGCAGGCAGATGCGAAAGATCTATGCGGCGTGGACTATACCGATGCGGACGCTGCTACCGGCAACGGTGGCGACTCAAATAGCCGCCCCAAGCAACTGGAAAAAGACGTCAAAGACGTAGACAAAGCCATCGCCGGGCTAGACAAAGAACTCGACAATACCCTGCAGGAGGGCCAAAAATTCCTAGAAGGTGGCAAGCCACAAGAAGACAAGAAGGGTTCTGACGAGGACAGCGCGGGCAAGCGCCAGCAGCCCTCCCGCACCAAGGAAAAAGACGCTGGGAAGGATGGAGCGCCACATAAGACGCCGTCCACGGGTTCGGCTCACGCCTCTGGTACTACGCGAAAGTCTGGTGCTGGTTCTGGGGCTACGACCCACCATTCGGCTAGCCGTGTCAATGATTCTGCCTCCACTGCGAAATCCGGAAAAAGCGGAGGCGCTGGCACGGGCTCACACCGTTCTGCTTCCACCAGCGGTTCTTCCCACTCGACGGCCAAAAAGTCCACCGGCTCTCGGGACGCAAAGTCCGCAAAGCGTACCAAGGGCAAGGCCGCAGGCACCGCTGGTGCAGAGAGGGTGCCGGATGCCGGCGCTGCGGAAGGCAAAAACACTGGAAATGTACTGACTAATGCCGCTGCGTATACCGCCACCCTGGCTAAAAGCAGCTTCTGGGCGGGCCTTTTAGCCGGACTAGGCGCATTCGCTCTGGTGCTCGGAATCGGCCTGCTGGTCTATGTCCGGTTCTTCCGCAAGAAGAAGGTCCCAGCGCAGCAGCCGGCCGATGATGCCACGGCCCACTTGCCGCGCGTCGACTAGCGCAGTGCTAGTTATCGGCCAACCATAGAACGAGGCCCAGAGGATCTCTCCTCTGGGCCTCATCCGTGGCTAAGAGCCGCTGTTTTATACCCTGGTCTTGGACGAGAGGAAGTCCCAGACCACCTTTGGAGTATCTGGCTGCCAGAACCAGGTGTGGTCCTGCGGAACCTTGACCAGCTGTACGTCCTTCTGGCAACCATTAAAGTTCAGGCGTTCGGAACCGCCAGCCTCTGGAGTCGCCTGGAAGGTCATGTCGCATCGATTGCGTTTCAGGTAGCCGCCAAGCACCGTGCGCACCGGTAAGTAGCCAGCCTCGTGCCGGTCACCGCCTTCATAGGTCATCATCTTGTCATTGACGCCATGCATGATGAGGGTATTCATCGGCGCATCGGCACAGTTAACCTCGACCGGATTATAAAAAGCACCCGAGACCATGGCTACAGCGGCGAAGGTATCTTGGGCGTGGCAGCCCAGCACTGAGGTAAAGCCGCCGCCATTGGACATACCCATGGCATAGACGCGGTTGCGGTCAACGTGGTAGTCCTTGTCCACAGAGTCAAGAATGCGTTTGATGAAGCGGATGTCCTCACCGTCGTGCGTCTTGGCATAAGGTGCTGCCTCCCAAGCACGCTCAAAACCCTCCGGGTAGACGATGATTGCCTCATTATTAGCTTCAGTAGTCTGCATACGTGCGTAGCTGGAATAGTTTTCCGGGGAATCTCCCCATCCACCGAAGCCGAAAAGAACAGGCGCAGCCTTTTCCGGCGAATAGTTATTGGGAATGCGCAATAGATACCTGCGGGTCTTTCCCTCGTGCTCCATAGTGAGCGACTGTATAGAGCCCGGCTTAAATGGCGGGTTGGGGTTGATGCTGGTATCTACCATCGCTGGCCGCGGTGCCGGCTCCGGAAGCGATGATCCCTCAGGAGCAGGTGCCGGGTTGTTTTGGTCAGCACCTTTATCTGCTGGTGCCGGGGTGGATTCTTTCACGCCTTCTGGAACGAGGTGGGATCCATCTGGCTGCGGAATAACCGGCTTCGCGTTTTCGGGTACCGGCCCCGGTGCCGGTGCAGGTGCAGGCGCTTCTTGCGCGTGGGCAGGAGACACGCTCAGCAGCGCCCCGCAAGCCAGCACACCAACAACAATCAGGTAAAGGAAATAGCGAAGAAAATTAGTAACATTAGCCACAAGGTTAAAACTAACCACATTTTTCACTAGAGACACTGTTTACACGCCCAGTGCACACTCAATTCTGTAAGAAAAGCCCAAGGCATTAAGCTATATTTTCATGCACGAAGACAGACCAAGCACCGCCCCCGATTTTTTGCTCTCACGGGCAACGGGGTCTGTCCGTACCCAAGGGGCGCGCCACACTTTTAATGACGCCGATGCGGCAATTTCCGCTCTCCGCAGCAAGGATGTAGAGATGGTCGTCGGTGCGATCCCCTTCGATTCGGACACCCCCGCGGCACTAACCGTACCGGAGGCCATCATCCGCGAAGAGGGCCCGCTGGAACCGCACGCTTATTATCGCAACCAGAGTTTAAGCTCCCGCGTAGTTGGCTTCGATCCAGAGCCTGAGGAACACCTTCGCCGCGTGGAGGCAGCCATCGGCACGATTGAAACCTCCAAACTAGAAAAGGTAGTTCTAGCCCGCGCGGTAGACATCGAATTCCCTGAAGCCATCGATCCGCGCCTCGTGGCGGCGCGCCTTATCGATCTCTCCGCCAACCGTGACGGGTTCATTGCTGATCTCTCTCCCGCTGGAAGGCCGGGCGCGATGCTTGTCGGCTCCTCCCCGGAGGTTCTAGTCAAGCGTCAAGGCTCGACTGTGTCAGCCTTTCCCTTGGCGGGTTCGTCTCCGCGCCGCGCCTTGGCGGCCGAGGATCACCTCGCAGGACAGGACCTCTTGCATTCTTCCAAGGATCTCCACGAACACGCTTTTGTGGTCGACCACCTGCGCCGGGCGCTCACCCCATTGTGCGAGCGACTAGATATTCCGGACGTCCCACAACTGATAAGCACAAATGAAATGTGGCACCTTGGCACGCCGATTTCCGGAACGCTCAAGGATAAAGACTTGACTGCGCTCGAGCTTGCCCTAGCGGTCCATCCCACACCGGCTATCTGTGGCACCCCGGCCGAAGCCGCCCAAGCCCTTATTGAGACTGCGGAGACTGACCGTGGTTTCTATGCCGGCGCGGTCGGCTGGTGCGATAGTTCAGGTGACGGCGAATATATGGTAGCCATTCGCTGCGCAGAGGTTGCCGGCGATGGACTCTCCGCACGCGCTTGGGCTGGTGGAGGCATCGTCGGCGATTCTGATGCCCAAGCGGAGTTGGAAGAAACCACCGCTAAGCTGCGCACCATTTTGAAGGCGCTAAGCCTCTAGCCCACGCGCTTGGCGACGAGCACGACGTCGGTGCGGTGGTACGCACCTGCACCTTCAGCCAAGTGGCGCTCCCGGCGGGCTAGGGTGACAGTTTCCAATTCGCGCAGGTTGTGCGCCAACCATTCCGGCATCGCCAGTTCTGTGGACTCCATATCGTGGTGAACAAAAAGCAGTGTTCCCCCTGGAGCTACCAAGTGCTCAAGCTTTTCGACCTCTTCCGACGTTGCGCGTATCCCACCGTAGTGGACGCTTACCAAGTCAAAGGGCTCATGGCTAAAGCCACTAAACATAGCAACCTGTGCGGCAACGCCGAGGGCGCGAGTGCGGGCTACGGCCGTCGGGGCGAAGTCAATGCCCAACACATCCCAGCCGTGGTTTTTAAGCCAGAGCGCGTCCGCACCTTCTCCACACCCAACACCGAGGGCCGTGCCAGGCGCGAGCTCCGCAGCATAATCGACAAGGGTGGAGTTCGGTTTTCCCGACCATACTTGATCAGTGCTGCGGTACCGCTCCTCCATTTCCGCGGGAGTGGGAACGTAGGGGCGATGCTCGCTCTGGTGGGAGTTATGCACGGTCGATGGAATTGCGTAGGGTTCCCAGGCCTGGGATCTCGATTTCGATGGTATCCCCCGGCACCATCGGAGCGGTGCCCGCCGGTGAACCAGTAGTAATGACATCGCCGGGAAGCAAGGTATAGGCGGCGGAAATCTCTTCTAAGATGCCGCCCATCTTCACAATCATCTGGTCCGTATTGGAATCCTGCTTTTGCTCACGAGAGCCCTCATGTGTCAGGTAGGCATTAATCTTCTGGTCATCCAGATTCAAGCTGTCCAGATCCGTCTCAATCCATGGGCCGAGCGGGCAGAAAGTGTCGATCCCCTTGGCACGAGCCCATTGTCCGTCCTTGAACTGCAGGTCACGGGAGGAAACATCATTGCAAATGGTGTAGCCCAGTACGTGGTCTTGCCAGTTCTCGGCCTTGATATTCTTCGACGGTTTGGAAATGACTACGGCAAGCTCGCCCTCAAACTCTACATTGGTGGCATAGTCTGGGATCTTGATCGCGGCATCCGGGCCGATGACCGCGGTGGACGGCTTAATGAAGATGGTGGGCGGCAAGCTATCGGCAGACTTCTTGAAGACTTCCGCAACGTGGTCCGCATAGTTGCGGCCCAGCGCCACAACCTTGGTAGGCAGGGTCGGCGCCAAGAGGCGAACCTCGTTAAGCTTCCACTCGCGCCCGGTTGGCTCCGGCGGAGTGAAAGGCGTGCCAGCAATTTCTTTTGCTACTAGCTCTTGCATCGGGGCGTCTTTCGGCCCATCGATAATGGCGAAACAGATTCCTTCTGGGTGTGCAATTCGTCCTAAACGCATAACGGTAATCCTACTCAATCGCTCCCTTTACATGTGTGCAAAGGTTACGGTGTTAATTAGTTAATTTGAGTAAATTGCGGTGTTCTTTCAAACGCCATTGCAAGCCCCTGGAAGAGGGGATGAAAGCAACCGTTCGGATCCGGGGGCGTCGGCAAGCGCATCGTGCAGGGCAGGTTTGCTCCTATGTAGCTAGGGCGCGCGAAAGTCGGTCGCCGACGTCAGTGGTATTCACCGGCCCATCGCCGCGTTGGGCAACGTCTTGCGCCACCGCATCCTCTATCCGTTGCGCATTGGCTTCATCGCCTACGTGTCTAAGGAGCATGGCCGCCGACAAAATAGCAGCCGTCGGATCCGCAATCCCCTTCCCAGCGATATCCGGCGCAGAACCATGGACCGGCTCGAACATCGAGGGATTCGCTCCTGAAGCATCAATATTTCCGGAGGCAGCAAGGCCAATGCCACCCACTACGGTACCGGCAAGATCGGTAAGAATGTCTCCAAAAAGGTTATCGGTGACTATTACGTCATATCGCGCCGGATCCGTAACCATATAAATGGTCGCAGCATCAATATGTTGGTAATCCACCTGAACCTCTGGAAACTCAGCGGCGATGTCATCGACAGTGCGCTGCCACAGCCCACCCGCATTGACCAATACATTGGTTTTGTGCACCAAGGTCAGGTGCTTGCGGCGCTGCTCAGCCCGCGCAAAGGCATCGCGCACTACGCGCTCCACGCCAAAGCGGGTGTTTTGTGATACCTCACTGGCCACCTCATGCTCAGTGCCCTCGCGCAAGGTACCACCGTTTCCGCAGTACAGCCCCTCGGTGCCCTCGCGCACCACCACAAAATCAATGTCTCCAGGATCGGCCAACGGCGAAGAAGCAGTGGGATACAGCTTGGAAGGACGGAGGTTTACGTAGTGATCCAGCGCAAATCGCATCTTGAGCAATAGCCCTCGCTCCAATACACCTGGAGGCACTTTACCCGGGGCACCAATAGCCCCCAATAAGATGGCATCGTGTTCGCGGAGACTAGCTAAATCCGCATCCGTGAGAAGCTCCCCGTTGCGTAGGTAGCGCCGGGCACCAAGGTCATACTCGGTGGTGTCAATATCGGAGCGAACGGCATGCAGTACCTTGAGAGCCTCAGCCGTTACCTCGGGCCCAATACCATCCCCACCAATTACCGCAAGTTTCATTATGTAGGATTCCTTTCTCATAGAGTGGATTTAACCAACTCTATCAAAAAGGACCCGCGCAGCGCAGGAAGTTACCTGTCACTACGCGGGATATGCTCCACGGATTCTGCACCAGCAGCTTTATGCGTCCATATCCAGCTGTTCACACTGCGCACCTAATGCCGCATTGACCTCAGCAATGAGAGACTCCGGAACCTCGGCTTCCACACGCAGAATAAGAACCGCATCAGATTCCTGCTTGCCATACGTAAGCGCCGCCGCCACGATATTGATTCCAGCAGCACCTAGCTTGGTACCCACCGTTCCCAACGCGCCCGGAGCATCTGCATAGCGGAAGAAAAGATTGCGACCAGTAGCGCGCATATCGACGCCGCGGCCGTTAATACGAATAAACTTCTCGGTTCCATCGATGCCAATAAGCGCACCGGTCAGCGAGGAAGTTTCTCCATCAGCACCGATAACTTTCACCTGCAAGGAGGAGCGGTGCCCCTTGGATTCCGCGTTGGTAGATACCTCCACCTCTACCCCACGGCTCTGCGCAATCTGCATGGCATTAACAAATGTCACCGGCTCCGATGTCACGCCACTAAACAGACCCCGGACAGCAGAAAGACCTAAAACTTCTACATCCTCGGTAGACAGCTCACCGCAAGCTTCTACTTCAACGGCAACGGGTGCCTGCCCCAGCAGACGTCCAGCCGTAAGTCCTAGCTTGCGCGCGAGATCCAGCCAGCCAGCAACTTCTTCTCCTACAGCACCACCGGAGACATTTACCGCATCCGGGACAAACTCACCAGCGAGAGCCTTGAGCACCGAAGCCGCCACATCGGTTCCTGCTCGGTCCTGGGCCTCTACAGTGGAGGCTCCCAAGTGTGGGGAAACGGTGACCTGCGGCAGCTTAAAGAGCGGAGAATCAGTACATGGTTCCGTAGCAAAGACATCGAAACCCGCGCCCCGGTGATGGCCCTGTTCGATAGACTCAGCCAAGGCCTCCTCATCCACCAATCCGCCGCGAGCCGCATTAATGAGAATCTGCCCCTTCTTCGCCTTAGCCAAAAGCTCCTTATCAAACATTCCGGCAGTCTCTGGGGTCTTCGGAAGGTGAATGGTCACAAAATCGGAACGAGACATAAGCTCTTCCAATTCGACCAGTTCCACGCCCAGTGCCGCCGCACGAGCCGGGTTGGCATAGGGGTCGTGGGCAATGATGGTCGTTTCAAAAGACTTCAGACGCTGTGCGAAGAGCTGACCAATGTGTCCAAAACCAACAATACCGATGGTCTTTCCATATACCTCCACGCCCTTGAAAGAAGAACGCTTCCATTCCCCCTCGCGCAGCGACTGGTCGGCCGCTGGTACCTGGCGCGCCGTCGCCAAGAGCAACGCAATGGCCTGTTCGCACGCCGAGTGAATATTAGACGTAGGTGCATTTACCACCATGACGCCCTTCTCCGTTGCCGCCGGAATATCAACGTTATCTAGGCCTACTCCTGCACGGCCCACAATTTTTAGCTTTGGAGCTGCTTCTAAAACCTCTGCATCAACAGTAGTTGCAGAACGCACCAGCAAAGCCTCTGCATCCGGAACTGCGGCGAGCAACTCCGCACGATTTGGACCGTCGACCCAACGAACCTCAACTGAATCCCCCAAGGCCGTAACAGTGGATTGAGCTAATTTATCGGCAATAAGGACTACCGGCTTCGACATATCTTCCTTCGCTTAAGTGTGATGCGGTGCACGCGGAATTCCCGCGTGTCAAGGAAGTGTAGTTCAGGAAGGAGTGCCCTGCTTGATTTTTGCCTTAAATTCTTTCACTCGACCGAATTCCGGTCCAAGGGCTACTAAGGCACCATCTTCAAGGCCTGCAACAGCGGCCATGCTGTGCTTATCCTCCAATGGATCAACAGTCGGCACCACCAACACCTTGCCGCCATAGGCTGCCGCCGTAATGACGTTCGCGATGGGGCTGTCTTTTGTCGCGATGATATTCGGCGCCATCTGGGCATCCCTGCGGGACTGTGCTGGGACAGGTTTTTTCTTTTTCCCATCAGCCTCAGGCTCGCCTTCATACGGCACCCATGCGGGCCGCAGCTCCACTTGGGGAGTCTTGTCCAATCGCGCAATATCTTTGACCATTTGCTCTGGGGAAGCTACCACCTTGGAGCCGTATTGGAATGCCGTAAACTCTCCCAGCGCTTTGTGCGTACCTGGATCCTTAATCACCTCGAAGTCCCCAGATGTTTGTGTCCACGGCACATCGCCGACAATCACCAAGCGTCGTACTCCCAGGTCCGTGAGTAGCTTATGGATTTCCAATCGCCTAGCGTCGTCATACTGCACCGCAGGCAAATGCTGGTTTACCGCCAACGTTGCTGCACGCAGAATAGATTTATCATCCGCGGTAAAGAGGACGAGCGAATCGGAATCTTCAAAAAATAGGCGGCTAGCCTCGATGCCTATGGGGTCATTGACAATGACGAATCTGCCGTCAAATTTCGGGTCAATCAGCCGGTTTTGGTTCTCCGCTTTGGCCTTATTGAGGTCAATTTCAGACTCATCCAAATCAGACAATCCCCGCCTGACCAGTTTGGTTTCAGTAACTGGCGTGCCACAGGCAGCTAATGCGAGCGATGCGACAAGCACTGTGGCAGTCAGGCGCACAGAATTAGCGATCAAAAGCTTGCGGGCCTTCCTCTCCACCAAACAGGTTTGCTTCATCCACATCACGGATGACAGGTTTACCTAAAGCATATTCCACGATGTCAAGGAACCGTTGACGACGGTCTGCTAGGAATTCTCGCGGCTGTGACGCCCGCAGGTAATTCAAATTCATATCGTGGGACGCTAGTACCTCATCAAATTGCCTGTCTTCCATGATGGACTTGGACTGAACGCGCGGCAGGTAGCGATCGGGAGCGAAGCCATCGAGTACTACCTCAGTTCGCTTGCCCATTGGGGTGTAGTTCATCACGGACTCCGCCAAAACGGGGTCCACTCCGTGGCGCTTGCACCAATTCAGCGGGAACACCGGGAAAAAGCCCGGCTTAAGCTCTTCAAATGTGCGCCTATTAAACGCCTTTCCTGTGCGCCAATCCTTTGCGCCGCGCGCCATAAGGAGGGCATAGAGACCATGCCATACACCGTCATTATCATCCACAGAGAGCAAACGGGATTCCCGGAAGGTGGCATCGGTGACAGTCTTCGGGGCCTCATCCGTTGCGCCCGCTACCCACTCGGTGACCTCATCCACGTCGCGAGCGGCGCGCAGCTGCACTGCAGACGAGCCATAAAGCTCGCCGAAGACGCCGCACCAGAACCATTGGTTCATGCGGTCCCACGATTGCTGGGTAGACAGCGCTCCCCCGCGTTTAGCCAGGCGGGCAATGATGACGGCTAGAGGAACAATCTGTTCATTAAACGGAACCTGATCCGTGTTAAGGATGCATCGTTCCGCCAAAAACTCAGATACCTCACGGAAAGTAATGCGTAAATCATTGGCCGCCGCCTTATACTCCGTTAGGGACAGCTTTAAGATGTCCTCGCGCTGCCCACCAGCACGGCCCTTTTCTCCGGAGACTAAAAGCGATACTGCAGAAAGAAATTCTGTGCGCCCAATTCCGTCCAAAGCTGGGGACTTACGCAGATCCTTTTCCACTTCTTGCCAATCAGTGGCCAGGTGGAACGTGGGATCCTCGGAAGCAAATACTGCGGTGAGTAAATCGAATACGTCCATTTGCAGGCCTGCCGAATTTGCCTGCGCGAAAATCGACCCGATGCCGGCTCGCTCTGTTTCTCGGGAAAGCCGAATCATCGGCAGGTCATAGCCGGACAATGGTCTAACGATGCGGTTATTAAACGCTGCTAGCTCCGCGCTGTATTCCTGTTTGGTCGCTGCAAGCTCAAAGAGCATGCCAACGCCATCTTCACTCAATAGTGAAGCAACAGGAATGCACATATTCTCTAGGGCGTCTTCCCGCGAAAGAATGTCCCCCTCAATCGTCGGTGCGAAGTGCGATCGAATTTTTCCTTTGTGATCGACTGCAAAGATGGCGTCATCCGGCATAATCTCGCCCCGCACGGCAGCTCGAATATCAATGAAGAAACGGCGATGAATTTTCTTCTTGCGGAAGTCAGTTGTGTCTACAAAGCCCTCGCCGTTGAAGCAGTGATACAGCGTGGTCAAACGCTGCTGTCCATCTAAAAGGAGCAAGCCGGGGTCGACGCCGGTATCCGGTGCGCCGGCGAGGGCGCGGGGGCGAAAGCGCATCTTTTCGTTTCGAGTATCAAGTGCCATAAGCGCCCCGATGGGATAGCCGCGCAGCACAGAAACAATGAGTGAACGGATGCGATCTTCGTCCCAGGCATAGCTGCGTTGGAAATCAGGTAGCTGGATGTCCCCGCGATTAATCCGTGCAAAGAGGTCTTTGAGATCATAACTTGGCGTCGTAAAGCCCATACCCGACATCCTACCCCCAAGGATTAATTCTTTCCTGCCGATAATTCAGAAAAACCCCCGGTGAACACCCCTAATTCACCGTGGGTTTGGCGCTATTCGCGCGGCCTTATGTGCTAGGCCGTAGCATCCAGTGGGTTCTTGACCCAGCTCATCAAATCGCGCAGCTTAGCGCCGGTCTTTTCAATCTCGTGCTGTGCAAATTCCTCGCGCAGGTCCTCCAATTCCTTGTTGCCGCCCTCAATATTGGCCAGCAGGCGCTTGGTGAAGGTGCCATCCTGAATATCAGACAAGATGTCTTTCATGTGCTGCTTGGTATCGGCATTGATAACGCGGGGACCGGAAATGTAGCCGCCAAACTCTGCGGTATCAGATACCGAGTAGTTCATGTTGGCAACGCCACCTTCAAACATCAGGTCCACAATCAGCTTCATCTCGTGCAGAACCTCAAAGTAGGCCATTTCTGGCTCGTAGCCAGCCTCAGTCAGAACCTCAAAGCCGGTACGAATCAGGTATTCCACACCGCCGCACAAGACAGCCTGCTCACCGAAGAGGTCAGTAACCGTCTCTGCCTCGAAGGTGGTCGGGATAACGCCGGCACGCGCGCCACCGATGGCTGCGGCATAGGACAAGGTCAAATCATGTCCTTCACCCTTCGGATCCTGCTCAGTAGCGATGAGGCACGGAACTCCCTTGCCATCTACAAACTGTCGGCGAACCAAGTGACCAGGTCCCTTAGGAGCAACCATTCCGACGGTGACATTGGCCTGCGGCTCAATCAGCTTGAAGTGAATATTCAAACCGTGACCAAACAGCAGTGCATTGCCATCTTCCAGGTTAGGGGCGATTTCCTCTTCAAAGATCTGCTTCTGAGAGGTATCTGGCGCCAGCAGCATAATGACGTCTGCCCACTTAGCAGCCTCTGCCACGGTCTTAACCTCAAAGCCTGCTTCCTCAGCCTTGTCCGCCGACTTGGAACCCTCGCGCAGGCCGATAACAACCTCAACGCCGGAGTCACGCAGGTTTTGCGAGTGTGCATGACCTTGGGAACCGTAGCCGATGACGGCTACCTTGCGGTTTTGAATGATGGACAGATCCGCATCATCGTCATAAAAGGTCTCAATTGCCATGTCCTAATCCTCAATTCTGTAGTGATTGAAAGTTCAATGAATCAACGTCCCACCCACTATTGTATCAGCGTGTGGGATTTAGTGCCCACCTAGTGAGACATTAATTTCGGGGTGGAGCCAATGCTTTGGGCCCACGCCCTAAGGCCACGTCACCCGACTGCACCAGCTCGAGTACACCAAAAGGTTCTAATACATCAAGTAGCGCCGCCAGCTTTCCCGGGGTACCAGTCGCTTCTACTACCACGGATTCTTGCGCCACATCTACCACGCGAGCGCGGAAGATATTGACGGCATCGACAACCTGGGGTCGGTTGGTATTATTTGCAGACACCTTGACCATCATCAGAGCTCGCGCCACGGTTGCGTCAGCCTCAAGCTCAACTATCTTGATGACCGGAACAATTTTATTGAGCTGCTTAGTTACCTGCTCCATAATTGTCTCGGATGCATCAACCACGATAGTCAGCCGGTTGATACCCGGATTTTCCGTTTGGGCGGAAACCAGGGAAATGATGCTATAACCGCGCCGCGAAAACATTCCGGTCACCCGCGACAGGATTCCCTCTACGTCTTCCACCAGGACCGACAAGGTATGCCGGGAAACGTCAGTGGGTGCCATGCCTATACCTCCTGGATGGTCTCGTCGATATCGGCAGGACTTTCTGCTGCCGATTCAGTTTCATCGAATAGCGGGCGCAAACCGCGGGCGTATTGAATCTCTTCGTTAGACGCCCCACCGCCAATCATCGGCCACACCTGGGCATCTTCTCCAACGATGAAGTCAATAACCACAGGGTGGTCATTGATTGCACGGGCCCGTTCAATCGCTGGCACCACTTCTTCCTCGCAGGTGACCCGGATGGCTTCACACCCCAGGGCTTCTGCCAAGCGGACAAAGTCCGGGGTATAGACATCGCGCTCTCGCAGCTTGGTATGGGAGTAGTTCTCATTAAAGAACAGGGTTTGCCACTGGCGGACCATACCTAGGTTGCCGTTATTAATAACGGCAACCTTGAATGGAAAGCCCTCCAAAGCTGCGGTGGTTAGCTCCTGGTTGGTCATCTGGAAGCAGCCATCACCGTCAATCGCCCATACCTCTTTATCTGGGCATGCTGCTTTGGCGCCAAGGGCTGCTGGTACCGCGTAGCCCATGGTTCCAGCTCCGCCGGAGTTAATCCAGGAACGCGGCTGTTCAAAGTCAATAAACTGTGCCGACCACATCTGGTGTTGCCCCACTCCGGCACAATAAATTGCCTCGGGGCCTACGGTTTCACTAAGCTTCTCCAAGACAAATTGAGGATTTAGCTGCCCATCCGGAGTGGGATCATAACCACGGGGAAACCGCTCTTTGAGTCCGTCAAGGTAGTCCCGCCATGGACCTGTCTGCGGCAGATCCAGAGAGGAGTTTTTACGGTATTCCTTTAAAAGTCCCGCTAGTACTTTTTGCGCATCACCCACGATAGGCACGTCCACCTCGCGGATTTTGCCGATTTCAGCAGGATCGATATCCGCATGAATCACCTGGGCGTCAGGGGCAAAGGTTGAGGTATCCCCAGTTACTCGATCATCGAAGCGCGCGCCGATGGCAATGAGCAGATCCGCACGCTGCATCGCCGCGACCGCCGGAACGGTGCCGTGCATGCCCGGCATGCCCATATGCAGCGGATGAGACTCCGGAAAGGACCCCAAGGCCGTAAGTGTGGTCACGACTGGAATTCCGGTAAACTCCGCAAACGCACGCAGCTCCCGTGCCGCCTCCGCCTTGATGACACCACCTCCGGCATAAATAACCGGCTTTTCTGCTTGCGCGATGAGTTCAACCGCTTGCGCGATTTGACGGTGGTGTGGCTTGGTCGTTGGCTTATATCCGGGCAAATCGAATTCGGTTGGGAAAGAGTAGTCCAAGTGGCCATTTTGAACGTCTTTCGGAATATCCACTAGGACCGGTCCTGGGCGCCCTGTAGAAGCCAAATGGAATGCTGCAGCAATAGCAGCGGGAATCTGGCTAGGCTCCGTCACGATGTAGTTGTGCTTGGTGATCGGCATTGTCACACCACGGATATCGGCCTCCTGGAAGGCATCGGTTCCCAAAAGATTGCTTCCCACTTGGCCGGTGATAGCGACGATGGGGACGGAGTCCAGGTTGGCGTCGGCAAGCGCTGTCACCAAGTTAGTCGCACCCGGCCCCGAGGTGGCAATGCACACCCCCACCTTGCCAGAAGCCTGCGCATAGCCTTCCGCAGCATGTCCAGCTCCCTGTTCATGACGGGTGAGCACATGCCGCAGCTTGGTCGAGGTATGCAAAGCATCGTAGAGCGGAAGCACGGCACCGCCTGGAATGCCGAAGACAAGATCGGTTCCCAAGTCTTCAAGAGTGCGGACAATGGCGTGGGCACCACTCATCCGCTCCGGAGCGTGGGCGCGTGAGGCTGCAGCCACCGAAGCGGGCGTGGGCGAAGTTGTCGTAACCACGGTTAATGTGCTCCTTGGATTGCTCTAATACTGGTCGTGATCATCATCGTTAACGCCTTTAGATATGAACAAAGCCCCCGCGGGCTGGTGTGTCTGCGGGGGCGAAAAGCGTCGACGTCATGAGCGCCGCGGTCACCGCCGCATTGGTACTACCTGAAGTCGAATAATGATCATGAGCATGACTATACACTGATAGGTATTACACTTCTGGCCATTACCCCCATTTGGGATCAGTTTCCCACATGGTGAGACATACCTGAAAATAGGTTAGCCCTCACCCACCTCTGTGAATTAGGCTTGCACACTATGACTCCACCACCTAAGGACAATAAACCTCATCAGTCCACCACCCAGGCAGAGGTTTTCAAGCCATCCCGTGACCACATCTTGGGCATCCTTATCCTGTCCACCATTGCGCTATTGAGCATTGGGTGGGCCCCCAAATACCTCGCATGGCTGTTTATCATCCCCGTCCTTGGGCTGTGGTGGGTCATAAAATCCCGCACCAAGGTCTCCGAATCCGGGATCGACATTTCCTATGCTTTCCGGAAAAAGGTCCAGATCCCATGGGACGATTTTGCCGGTATCGGGTTCCAACGCTCCCGCACCTTTGCTCGTACGAGAAGCGGCGCGGAGCACAGCCTGCCCGGTATCACCTTTAACTCGCTCCCACGCCTTTCGGAGGGCTCCCGCGGCCGCATCCCGGACGCCCTTACCCAGGGCCGTGAAGCGGCAGATGAAAAGGTGGTTATCGTCCACCGCGACGGCCAGCAAGTCCTGCTCAGCAAAGAAGAGTATGCGGACTACCTTGAGCGCCACCCCGAGCTCAAGCCCTCGGCCGAAAACTAAATACGCCACCGACGCTCTCCCCCACATCCCTTGAAGGAATGGTGACTTTAAACCATGTTCCCGCTGCGCTCAAAAGTAACTACCGTCGGCCGCCAGGCCTCTGGCGCCCGGGCCCTGTGGCGCGCAACCGGCACCAAGGAAAATGACTTTGGTAAACCGATCGTGGCCATCGCCAACTCCTATACCCAATTCGTCCCCGGCCACGTGCACCTCAAAAACGTCGGCGATATTGTCGCCGATGCCGTACGTGAGGCCGGCGGAGTGCCCAAGGAATTCAACACCATCGCAGTCGATGATGGCATTGCCATGGGCCATAGCGGCATGCTGTACTCGCTTCCCTCCCGCGAAATCATCTCCGATTCCATCGAGTACATGGCCAATGCCCACACTGCCGACGCCCTGGTATGCATCTCCAACTGCGATAAAATCACCCCCGGCATGCTCAATGCTGCCCTGCGCTTGAATATCCCCACCATCTTTGTCTCTGGTGGGCCAATGGAGGCAGGAAAGGCGGTCGTTGTAGATGGCGTAGCCCACGCCCCAACCGACCTCATTACGGCCATTACGGCCTCCGCCAATGATGAGGTCTCGGATGAAGGACTGACCCAGGTCGAAGCATCTGCCTGCCCCACCTGTGGTTCCTGCTCCGGCATGTTTACCGCCAACTCTATGAACTGCCTGACCGAGGCCCTCGGCCTTGCACTGCCCGGCAACGGTACCACCTTGGCCACCCACACGGCCCGCCGCGGCCTATTCGAAAAGGCCGGCACCACCATCGTCGATATGTGCCGTCGCTATTACGGCGAAGAAGACGAATCGGTCCTTCCGCGCAACATCGCTACCAAGGAAGCTTTCACTAACGCCATGGCCCTAGACATGGCCATGGGCGGCTCCACCAATACCATCCTGCACACCTTGGCGGCCGCGCAGGAAGGCGAGGTGGATTTCACCCTGAATGACATCAACGACATCTCCTACCGCGTGCCGTGTTTGTCCAAGGTAGCGCCCAACGGGACCTACCACATTGAAGATGTTCACCGCGCCGGCGGCATTCCCGCAATCTTGGGCGAGCTTCGCCGCGCCGGGCACCTCAATCTCAAGGTACATACAGCGCTATATGACAACGCCGAACAGTGGCTCGATGACTGGGATATCCGCAACCCTCACGCCACCGAGGAGGCCCGCGAACTCTACTACGCCGCCCCCGGCGGCGTGCGCACCACGGAGCCCTTCTCCCAATCCAACCGCTGGGACGAGCTCGATACCGACGCCGCCAATGGCTGCATCCACGACGCCGAGCATGCCTTTTCTTCCGACGGTGGCCTCGTTGTACTGCGCGGCAACCTCGCTCCCGACGGGGCCATCGTCAAGGCAGCGGGCGTCGAAGAGGAGCTGTGGACCTTCTCCGGCCCTGCACGAGTCGTGGAATCTCAGGAGGAAGCGGTATCTATCATCCTCAATAAGGAGGTTCAGCCGGGCGATGTCGTGGTCATCCGCTATGAAGGCCCGGCCGGTGGCCCTGGCATGCAGGAGATGCTCCACCCGACTTCCTTCCTCAAGGGCGCCGGTTTGGGAAAGGCATGCGCCTTGATTACCGATGGCCGTTTCTCCGGCGGCACTTCCGGCCTATCCATCGGACACATCTCCCCCGAGGCTGCTCACCAAGGACTTATCGGGCTGATCGAAAACGGCGACACCATCTCTATTAATATCCACGAGCGCGAGCTCACCCTAGACGTGGATGAGGAAGTACTGGAGCGCCGCCGCGCCGCCCAAGAACAGCGCGAATCCCCTTGGACCCCCGTAAGCCGCAACCGCCCGATCACTAAGGCACTGCGTGCATATGCGGCAATGGCAACCTCAGCTGACCGCGGCGCGGTTCGCGTGGTTGACGGTTATGTGAATTAGCGGGAGATAGCTGCTAAATTGCTGTGCCTCGGTGGGGTGCGCGCCTTTTGCCTGCAAATCACATAAGATATCCTGCGATGAAATTCGCGCGTACCCCGTTATTCCGCTATGCCTTGGCCTTACTGGGGCTCATTCTTGGCGCTCGGAAGATCGTCCAAGATATCCACATTACGGACTTCCCCATCGATATGGTGGTCTACCGCGAAGGCGTCAAGGCCTTCCTTGAACACCGCTCTGTCTACAGCGAACCCATGCTGGCCGGCGATATTCAATTGCCCTTCATTTATCCACCCTTTGGCGCGCTGGTCATGGTTCCGCTAACGGCCTTCGACGGTATTGACCACGACATGGCAGGCGACATCATGGTCATTCTCTCTGACCTGCTCGTTCTCGTTTGCCTTTACTTTGTCTTCAAGGCCGTGCTGAAAAATCCGGAGTTCCTCCTGCCCGTCGCCGCCATTACTTGGGCAATTGTATTGCGCTTTGAGCCGGTTGACCTCAATAACGGCTTTGCCCAAATCAATATCGTGGTCATGACGCTCGTTGTCCTCGACCTCGTTCCGCGCCGGCGCTTCCTACCGCAAGGAATCCTGATCGGTCTGGCGGCCGCCATCAAAATAACCCCTCTGGCCATGCTGCTTTACTTCCTCGTGCGCAAGGAGTGGAAGCAGATTGCCACAGCGCTCCTTTCCGCTGTTGCGGCCACCCTCCTTGCCGCAGCCTTCCGCTGGGACGCGTTCGTGGAGTTCTTCAGTTCCAAATTGCTCGATATGGGCTCTGGCGGCGACTTCGGCGTGGAGACTGATTACCAGTCCAATAGCTCTATCAAGGGCGCCATTCAGCGCATGTATTCTTCTTCGGAGGCCATGGACGCTAATGGTCTGGCCATCAACATCGCGTGGATCGCCGCCTCCCTCGTGGTCATTGCATTCGCAGCGTGGCTTATTAAGCGCCTGTGCGAGGAGCATTTGCTTGTCGACGCCCAAATGGTCACCGCCCTCACTCTCCTCCTCATCTCCCCCGTTTCCTGGTCACACCACTGGGTCTGGCTCACGCTCATCATCCCAGTCTTTCTTTACCGCGCCTGGAGCTGGCTTTCTACGGGATGGGCCGCGGGCAGCCTTCTTACCGTCCTCGTCGCCTGGTCAGCCATGCTGCTGACCGTCCCGCCCAAGTGGTGGTGGGGCGATCAAGTCGATGTCCACGCCATGGAGCGCTACCAGAAGTTCTGGGTGGATGACTTCGTGTGGCTAACCATACTGACCGTCGCACTTTTCGTAGCCGCTTTCTATGCATCCCAGCGCAATAACCGGAACGCGAATACCGCTACTCCTGTCCCGCTAGCGTCTTAAGCGCTGCAAGGTGCGAATCGAATGCGGCCTTACCTTTAGTTGTGAGCATTACCCATACCGTGTCCTTGCCACGTGAGGATCCATACTCACGAAAGCGACTGACATACCCCTCTTTTTCCAGTGCGCTTAGCTGCTTAGACATCGTGGCATCGGATTGATTCACCTTGTCCCGGATCGCCGCAAAGCGCATCTCCTTATTAATGGCACCTTCCACTGCCCCGGCAGCATTAAGTACCGCACAAATCTTAAACCGGTTAAGCGGGTGAATTACTGGATCAAGCTCACTCATCACCGCTCGCCTGCTTGTCGTCTCTATGGCCACGCGTGGACATATCCATTGCTCCCGAATTGAGAGCCCAAAACACACCCACGCCCCACAGCGTGAATACGGTGGCCGCAATCACCATGTGCCCTTCGAGAAAGGTCTGGAAAAACGTAGGGGCAAACATTAGAAAAAATCCGAGATAGTATTTCCAGTCCGGCTGCGGCTGGTCAAAAGGATTTTGTCTATAGCCTGCACGTACGTCACGCTTTTTAGCGCCTACCCAAAGGCCTACACCCACGCAGGCAATTATGACTCCGAGAGATAACCATAGCGGCATACCTTCCCCAAATTGGCTCAGGCCAAACCACAGTCCTGCTAACGCCGCAGCAAACAATGCATTAAGCGCGGTCTTCCGCCCTGCGCTCTGGTCTTGCTCCATTTCTTCATTAAATGCCAGTGCCTCGTGCACGCTGTCTTCCATCGTCTCTATCCCTTTCACCCTCGAATTTCGTTGTTTTCCACTTTAGAAAGTATCATACTTTCCCTCCTGGAAAGCAAGGGGTAAAAGAAAATCCGCCGCGTGCGCGACGGATTATATTTTGGCGATTATTTCAGCGGATTAACTCCCGCACCGAAGAACCACAGTGCTACGAGAATCGCTACGCCGATAAGCACAAAGACCCAGGAGGTGCCCAGCGGGCGGCGTGCCCAGGAGCGCTTGAAGTCTAGGGAAATAAAGCCCGGGCCAGTAAACTGCAGTCCCACAGCGATAACGAAGAGGACCAAAGAAAGCCAGACGGAATCTGGCCAGCTAAAGACGTCCAAACCGGCATCGGTCTGCGCTAGCTCGTGGACAGCGCTAAAGCCGGTCACTACCAAGCCCAGCATGGCAGCCAGAGGCGTAATGAGTCCCAGCAACAGGAATACACCAGCGATAAGCTGCATGGTCGGAACCGCAATCGACAGCGCGGTATCCCAAGCATAGTTGGCAAAATCACCCTCTAGACCGGACAAGCCCTGGCTATCGCCGAGCTCGAAGAAGGTTTTTGCACCGGCAATGATTAGGTAGGCGCTCAGTGCGATGCGAATGAATAGCAGACCAAAGTCGATAGTGCCGCGGCGCCCATAGCGGTGGTAGCCTTCTTTTTCTTCCTGTTCCGCCTGCAAGCGGGCCTCGCGCTCCTCTGCGGTTTCTGCGCTGGCGGCACCTTCTTCAGGGGCGTCGGCAGTAGCAAGTGCCGATTCCTCCTCGGCACTAACCGGCGTGGCCGACTCCGGTTGCGCAAACGCTACAGTTTCCTCGCTGGCGCCGCTTTGCTGACGCGCGGCTTCATTCGCACTGGAGTAGGACATTACCTCAGTTTCAGGGCGGTCTTGCCGCGCCTGGGAAGGCTTGATCTCCTGCGGCTCAGCGCGGCCGGCGCGCTCGAAGAGGCCAGGCTTCGAGTTCTTCTCGCTGGAAACGGAATCTTTGCTGGCGGGCTTGGCGTTATAGGTAGGCACGCCCATGTCTTCATCTAACGGTGTGGCTTTATCCGGATGTTTATCGCTCATAGCTCCAATTTAAGGCACGGGCCTGCGCTTTTGTGGTACCCGCCACGGCGCGCCGTTGCAGCAAACTGACTAGAGTGCTTCCAAGCCGCTTGCGGCCTCAATCACCGAACGCGTAAGTTCACCCAAAACCTCCGATTCCAAACGCCAACGCTGCCAATAAAGGTCGATATCGAGCGGAGAGTCATCGAGAAGCACCAGCTCCTTAGTCTCCAAAAGCGGCAGTGCCTGGGCCTGGGGCAGCAATCCCCATCCTAGGCCGACGCGAACGGCCTCTAGGTAGCCCTCAGAGGAAGGAATCTGCGACACCCGGGCACGCACCACGGCCGAGTCAATAAAGCGCTCGCGCATCGCATCATCCAATACCTGATCGTTAGGCCCGTACCCCACCAAGGGCACAGTTTCCCAGGTCAGCCTACCGCTATGAAAGCTATCTGCAATATGCGGCGCCGCCACTGGGTAATAGCGCATAGTGCCCAAAAAGCTAGACTCGCAGCCCGAAACCGGCGTAGCTTCCCTCGTTACTGCACCCAGCACATCGCCACGCCGCAACATGGCTAAGGTGCGTGCTTCATCCTCAATCCGGATGCGCAAAGCTACGTCGCCCCGCCGTGCGGTATCGCTCAGGACCTTTGTAAACCATGTCGCCAGGGAATCCGAGTTCACGGCCACAGACAGCGGGACCCGGGCCAGGCGATGGCCTAGGCGGGCATCCGTTTCTGCCTGCACTAACGCCATGCGGCGGGCGGACTGGACAAGGATCTCGCCCGCTTCCGTGGCGGTTACCGGGGTGGCACGGCGAAGGAGTACTCGTCCGGTGCTCGACTCCAAGGCCTTGATACGCTGGCTCACCGCAGACGGCGATATACCGAGCACGGCCGCGGCAACGTCAAAGCTGCCTTCGTCCACGATCGCAAGCAAGGTTTCTAGGTGCACCGGGTTCATGAAGCTATTCTAAACCAACTGAAGAAGCATTAACTGGACTAATCCAACCTAAGAATTCACACTAGAAGGCATGTCCATCGTGCTTGCTGGTTTCTTTCTGGGATTATCGCTCATCGTGGCCGTGGGCCCGCAAAATGCCATGCTGCTTAAATTCGGCATCCGCCGTGATCACATCGGTTTAATCATTGCCGTCTGCGCGCTTTCCGACGTCATCCTGATTACCTCCGGCACAGCCGGCGTGGGCTACCTGGTAGAAAAGTTTCCCAACGCCCTGCAAGTCCTGAAATACGTTGGCGCGGCTTACCTGGCCTATTTTACTTTTACCTGCTTCCGCGATGCGTTAAAGACCAAGGGCGAGGCCATTGAGGTCGAATCCACACAGCCTAAGGTCCCGCAGGAAGTAGCCACCTTCGATGGTTCCACCTCACACAGCACGACGAAGACTAAAACTCGGGTGGAGATAAAGCGCTCCCCCTCCTGGGTTAAGCCACTATTGACCGCCCTGGCCTTAACGTGGCTGAACCCAGGCGCCTACGTAGACGTGGTGGTCATGCTTGGCAGCATCGCCAACCAATACGGCGAATCAGGGCGCTGGCTCTTCGCCGTGGGTGCTATCTGCGCCAGCTTCACTTGGTTCCCCTTCATCGGCTTTGGCGCCGCACGCTTTTCCCACGTGTTGTCCCGACCCACGGTATGGCGCTGGATCAACTTCGGTATCGGCGTCATCATGATTGGCCTAACGCTCAAGTTGCTCCTGCTCTAGGGGCCGGGTTCAAAGGGCCGCCTAATTGCCGCGAACGCGCGACGCGGTCGCACCGGCCCACCGGTTGATCCCGGCGTCATGGGCGACGTCGTCAATCGCGCCCAGCTCCTCCGCACTGAAGTCGAGGTTATCCAGTGCCCCCAGGTTGTGCTCGAGCTGCTCCACCGAAGAGGCGCCCAATAGCGCCGAGGTTAGCGTGCGGTCGCCTTGGTCGCGCAGTACCCACGAAATAGCCATCTGAGCCAAAGACTGCCCACGCTTGCGCGCAATATCGTTAAGAGCGCGAATCATGGACAGGTTCTCCTCATTGAGCCAATCCTTTTCCAAGGTCTTATCTTTTGCTGCGCGGGAATCTGCGGGAATGCCATCAATATAGCGATCCGTCAGCATGCCCTGTGCCAGCGGCCCGAAGCCGATGACTCCCAATCCGCTACGCCCAGTGACGTCAAGCAGCGACTCGCCGTCTTCGCCGGGACGTTCAATCCAGCGGTTGAGAATGGAATAGCTTGGCTGATGAATCAGCAATGGGCAGCCTTCCTCTTCCATAAATTGCACGGCCTCCGCGGTAAGCTCCGGCCCGTAAGAGGAAATGCCCACGTAGAGGGCCTTGCCGGAAGCTACGATATCGCGCAGTGCATACAGGGTCTCTTCCAGCGGGGTATCTGGATCCGGGCGGTGGTGATAGAAGATGTCCACATAATCCAAGCCCATTCGCTTGAGGGACGCGTCCAAGGAGCTCACCAGGTACTTGCGGGAGCCACCAAAGCCGTAGGGGGAATCATTCATCACCCAGCCGGCCTTGGAAGAGATGATCATTTCATCACGGAAGGGACGGAAATCGCGAGCGAAGATGCGGCCGAAGTTGGCTTCGGCGGCGCCAGGTTCCGGGCCATAGTTATTAGCCAAATCGAAATGAGTAATCCCCCGGTCATACGCTGCGCGTAGAATCTCGCGCTGCGTGGCCAGGGGACGATCGTCTCCAAAGTTCTGCCATAGACCAAGGGAAATGGCCGGCAACTTCAGACCAGAGTTACCTACTCGGCGGTACTCCATCGAATCATAACGGTCAGATGCGGGTGCATAGATACTCATGACACCCATTGTCCGCTTAATTCTTCGGTTTGTCAGCCTTCGGCTGCTGCTCATCTTCCTCGGGATCGCCGGATGCACCGGTTTCTTCGACCCACTTTTCAATTTCTTCCGGGGTACGGTCGGTTTCTACCGCATCACGCTCGGTGTAGTAGGAGTAATCGTGGCGCTTTTCTTCGTACTTTTCCTTGTCAAAGTCCACGTCATCGTCGCTGTCGAGTTTCTCGGTGACTTCCTCCACCAGCTCATCATAAAGGGCCTCGTTATCCATATTGGAGTCCTCGATGTGCTGGCCAATTTCATCATCGTAGCGCTCGGCGTCATATTCCTTGTCCGGGTGCAGCTTCAGGTGCATGAGGGCACGTACGCGCTCGCGACGCACTGCCTCGTCCTGGATCTGGGACTGGCTACGGAACCACGCAAAAACCAAGATGGCGACCATGAGGATTCCCATGTAGCCAATGATTGGGTAGATGTAGTTCATCAAGGTCTTAAAACCGGCAAAGGAAACAGCGAAACCAGCCAAGCAGCCGATGACGAAGATGACCGGGTAGCGCTTCTCATGGCCGGCAGACAGGCGCTTACCCAGCGCGTAGAACATGCCGATGGCGGTATTGAAGATCATCAAGTAAATGATGACCGCCATGACAGCGCCCAATGTGGGATTGACGTCATCGACCAGAGACAACATCGGGATATCTGAGCCTTGTGCCTTATCCGAGTTCATCAGCAAAGAGAAACCGGCAAGACCCATCATGACGGAGTAGATAATGCCGCCCACGACGCCGCCCCAGCCGGCCTCGCGCGGGCTAATATTATCGCCGCCGATAACCAGGGACATAGATACGGCTAGCATCAGAGCAAGGCCGTTGTAGTTCAGTGCGGAAATCAGCCAGTTGCCAATCGGAGTATCGATCTGACTGGAGGCATCCATGGCAGCACCGATATCATCCGGCATATTAAGTGCGGTATAGATGGCTACACCAATGACCGCAATGATGATGGTCGGCGTTACCGCACCGATAACCTTGGAAACCTTATCCACGTCGAGCATGCCAACAATCAGAACCAAGACCAGCATGAGCGTGGAACCGATCCACGTCTTCCAGCCAAACTGCTGCTGCATATTAGAGCCGGCACCCGCCAACATCACAAAGCCAATGGCAAAGAGGGTGATGATGACCGCCACATCCAGCAATTTGGAGACGATCGGGTGGGTAACATTGCGGAAAACAGTATTGTGTTCCGAGGCGTGGAAATAGCTTCCCAACTGCAAGAACACTGTGCCTGCGAGGGTCATGATGAGTGCGGCGATAATGATGCCAGGAATACCCCAGGTACCAAAGGCAGTGAAGTACTGCACCACCTCTTGTCCCGTGGCAAAGCCTGCGCCGACCAACAAGCCCACGAAGGACATTGCAATGGCGATAATGTTTTTAGAAGACACAGTTGCCTAACTTTTGTAGCGAATATCTCTCGCATACTGGTGCGCGCGGCCCCTTTGTCCCCCGCTCCCCAGCACGTGGGCTACGCAACACCGATATGCGTTCCTTAAAGAATGGTACGTAAGTGACCCGCCAAACACCTACTGACGCATACCGATGTTGTGCTAAATCACATATGGAGATTCAGTGAAATCAACCAAACGCCTTAGTCTTCGAAGGTTGCGGTATCAATCACAAAGCGGAATTTCACATCGCCGGCTACCACGCGCTCATAGGCAGCATCGACATCGTTGACACCGATCTTCTCGATGACGGCTCCAATGCCGTGCTCCGCACAAAAGTCCAGCATCTCCTGGGTCTCGGCGATACCGCCGATATTATTTCCCGTCAGCACCTTGCCGCCGCCGACGAGGCTGCCCATGTGGATTCCCAGTTCCTCTGGCGGAAGGCCGACCACGGACATGATGCCGCGCGGCTTAAGCAGCTGCAGGTAATCATCGAGAGAGTACTGGGCAGAAATGGTGGACAGGATGACATCGAATTCGCCGCGGTGGTTGGCAAAGAAGTCTTCGTCTTCACCGGTGGCCAAAATGTGCTTCGCACCAAGCTCGTAGGCTTCCTTCTCTTTGCACAAGGAGCGGGAAATCACGGTCACTTCCGCACCCTTTGCCGCCGCGATTTGGACACCCATGTGGCCCAATCCGCCTAGGCCGACTACAGCGACCTTGTCACCTTCCTTGACCTGCCAGCGGGCCAGCGGCGAATAGGTGGTGATTCCCGCGCACAGCAGCGGGGCTGCTTCATCAAAGTCAATACCCTCGGGGATGGTGCACACGAAGCCTTCATTGACGACTACCTTCTGTGCATAGCCACCTTGGGTAATGGTGCCGTCTACGTCCTCGGAGTTATAGGTTCCTACATTGCCGTTAAGGCAGTTCTGTTCCTGTCCATTGCGGCATTGCTCGCACTCGCCACAGGAGTTTACTAGGCAGCCCACGCCAACGCGGTCACCCACCTTGAACTTCGTGACCTTATCGCCCACGGCTTCTACAACACCGGCGATCTCATGGCCCACCGTCAGTGGGAAGTGGGCTTCGCCCCACTCGTTTTGAATGGTGTGGATATCGGAGTGGCAAATGCCTGCAGCTTTGATATCAATGACCACGTCATCCTCGCGCGGATCGCGGCGCTCGATTTCTACGACCTTAAAGGGTGCTTCAGGGTTTTCCTTTTGCAATACTTTGCTCTTAATTGGCATGCCCACAACCCTACGCTTACCCCTGCTAACCTCGCCTAACGAAAATAATCACCAATTTTGACAGGAAATGAGGGTACAAAAAAGCCAGCCACGCGTCCTGTTCGAGGAAGTGCGAGCGCGGCTGGCTTAACGTGGTGCTTAGTTCAGCTTCTCTGCGATGAGCTTATTGACCTGACCAGGATCGGCCTTTCCCTGGGTGGCCTTCATGACCGCACCCACAATGGCACCGGTTACCTTCTTATTGCCGGCACGGTACTTCTCCACGATGTCCGGGTTAGCTGCCAGCGCATCATCCACGGCCTTTTCAATGGCGCCATCGTCACGCACGACCTCCAAGCCGCGCTTTTCGACGACTTCGTCGACGTCGCCCTCGCCCGCCAACACGCCATCTACCGCCTTACGCGCCAGCTTGGTAGTCAGCTTCCCCTCATTGACGAGCGCGATAACGCGCGCCACCTGCTGCGGGGTAATGGACAAACCTGCAAGGTCGGTTTCCTCCTCGTTGGCCTTGCCGGCCAGATAGGAAACCCACCAAGAGCGCGCCTCGTCCGGCTTCGCGCCAGCCTCAACGGTATCCACGATGAGGTCGAGTGCGCCGGCGTTAACCAAGTCGCGCATCTCTTCATCCTTGATGCCCCACTCTTCCTGAATGCGCGCACGGCGAACCCATGGCAGCTCCGGAAGGGTCTGGCGCAGTTCTTCTACCCACTCGCGTGGGGCGATGACCGGTGGAAGATCCGGGTCATTGAAGTAACGGTAGTCCTCCGCGGTCTCCTTCGGACGTCCCTTGGAGGTAGTGCCGTCGGCCTCTTGGTAGTGGCGGGTTTCCTGATCGATGGTGCCGCCATCTTCAAGTACCTGTGCCTGGCGCTGCATCTCGAAGCGAACCGCCTGTTCCACAGAACGCAGGGAGTTGATGTTCTTGGTCTCGGTACGGGTGCCGAATTCTTCCTGACCCACTGGGCGCAGAGACAGGTTGGAATCCACTCGCATCGAGCCCTGATCCATACGGGCATCGGAAACGCCTAGGGCTGCCACGAGCTCACGCAGGGCGGAAACATAGGCCTTAGCCACCTCCGGTGCACGCTCGCCGGCGCCGACGATCGGCTTGGTGACAATTTCAATGAGAGGAATGCCCGCACGGTTGCAATCCACCAAGGAAGCCGTAGCACCGTGAATACGGCCGTCCACGCCGCCCAAGTGGGTCAGCTTGCCGGTGTCTTCCTCCATGTGCGCGCGCTCAATTTCCACCCGCCACTCGGTGCCGTCCTCCAGAACTACGTCCAGGTAGCCGTCGTAGGCAATCGGCTCGTCATACTGGGAAATCTGGTAGTTCTTTGGCTGGTCCGGGTAAAAATAATTCTTGCGGGCAAAGCGAGAGGACTCGGCAATGGAGCAATTAAGCGCCAAGCCAATCTTGATGGCGCCCTCCACGCCCTTGGAATTTACTACCGGCAGCGCACCGGGCAGACCCAGTGAGACCGGGTCAACGTTGGAGTTAGGCGCTGCGTTGAAGTTCGTAGGAGAGGTAGAAAACATCTTGGTTTCCGTATCCAGCTCTACGTGGACTTCCATGCCCATTACCGGCTCGAACTTTTCTAGGACCTCATCAAAGTCCATCAGGTCATACATCGCAGCAGTCATGCGTGCCATCTTAATACGTCCATGCACCCGCGCGCTCACGCCCCTAAGCTGAATATTATGACTACACCACATAGCGTTGATGCTCAGCTTATCGATGCCCCTTTGATCAACATCGCAGTCTTTCGCACTGCCCCCACGCCCGAGGAGGTAAGCGAGCGTTTGACCACCACTTTTGCCGATCGCTTGGGAGACATCACTCCGGGCAAGAATCCCGGTAGCCTCATGGCCGAGCTCGATGATTCATTCTTATTGCACTACCAAGCCATCGATACCCCTCCCACCCGCGATAGTTATGGTCTCCACCCCATTTTGAGCGCGGACGCACGCGGTCTCGATTCTGCCACCGCACAAATCCTCGTCTCCGTACTTCCCCGGGATGCAGAAGACAACGGTGCCAAGCAGTTTCGTGAGGCTCGCCGCGAGCACCTAGAGCTGCTCTCTAAAGCCACCGCTGTGGTAGCCGAACACCCAGAATGCCTCATCGTCCACAACCCCAGAGGCAACGTATCTATCGCTCCGAATACGTTCCTCGAGGCCGTTCGGGACAACCTTGCTCCGATGCACATTGCGCCAGTATGGCTCACCCAAAAGGGAAACAAGATTCTGGGTTATACCGTGGGGCTAGTCCAAGCAGGTCACCCCGAAGTCCAGGCGGCCACCGAATCGATGGATCCCACCGATCTCTATTACAAGCTGGCTAATATCGCAGACCACGTTCTCCAAGGCGCCACCGTCAAGGACGGCGACACCTTAAGCTTCGAAGAAGGTCAGCCGCCCCTGACCGCACAGGAAGAACCCTGGTTTGTAGACGAGTCTCTTCCAGCGGTCACGATTGGTTTCTAGCTAGTACTCTCCTTCCTACGGGAATCCACATAGCGGCAGATGGCAGCCAGCACCGCACCGGAAAGGTTGTGCCACACGGAAAAGACGGCTCCTGGCAGAGCAGCCAATGGGTTCATATACGTCGATGCCAAGGAGGTGGCCAAGCCGGAGTTTTGCATGCCCACCTCGACGGCCATCGTGCGCCGAGCAGCGACTGGCTGCTTGGTTATCAATCCGGCTAGGTAGCCCAGACCGTAGCCACACCCGTTGTGGATAATCACGGCGGCAAAGACCAGCGCACCGGCGCTGGCGATGGTGTCGTGCGCTCCGCCCACCACGATGCACACGATGGCGGAAATCGCCGCAACCGAAATCCAAGGCAATGCCGAGTTAATCCTTGCCACCACCCGCGGCGCCAGCATGCCTATGAGGATGCCGGCGACGACAGGAATGAGCACCACCTTCACAATGGACCATGCCATAGACGAAGCGGAAACCGGCATATACTCCCCTGCCAGCCACAAGGTCAGCAACGGGGTAAACACCGGTGCCAATAGGGTGGAAATCGAGGTCATGGTCACCGACAGGGCTACATCGCCACGCGCTAAATAGGACACCACATTAGAGCTCGTTCCACCGGGAGCGCAGCCTACAAGAATGACCCCGGCCGCTACCGCTTCTGGGAGGTCCATGATTGCTACCACCGCCAATGCCACCATCGGCATGATGACAAACTGCGCAACTACTCCGATGAGCACGGGAAGCGGCCGGCGGGCCACCAAGGCAAAGTCCACCGGCTTGAGGGTAAGGCCCATACCAAACATGACAATGCCCAGCAGCGGGGTGACCTGCGGGGCAAAGGATGCCGCGGTATTCGGTGCAAAGTATCCAATCACGCCGCCGATAATCACGAGCACCGGAAAGCCTAGCGCTGCGATAAATGCTTGGCGGTCTTGAGCTGCGGAGGGCACAGTAGCCGCCGCCATCCGATTATCTGTCATGCTATCGATACTCATAGACAAAAGAATACGCTCCCACCCAGTGGGAGCGCTAACCTAATATTCGAAATGTGCGTGGTCTCTACCCAAAGAGCGCTTGTGCATTGCGGTAACGCGATTCCGGCACTGTCTTAAGGGTTCCCACGGCCTCCTCCAACGGAACTAGATCAATATCCTCGCCATGGAGAGCTACACACATACCTGACTTGCCTTCATGGGTAGCACGGGCTGCGTGCACGCCGTATCGAGTTGCCAGAACGCGGTCATAGGCAGTCGGTGTACCGCCGCGCTGGATGTGTCCCAGCACCGTCGTTCGCACGTCATATCCAGTGCGCGCCTTGATCTCATCGCCAATAACCTGGCCAATACCGTTGAAAGTCTGGTGTCCGAATTGATCCACGCCGCCGGCTTCGAAGTCCATCGTCCCCTCCTTGGGGAGGGCGCCTTCTGCAACGCAAATAATGCCGTATTTTTCACCCATTTGGAAGCGGCGCTCCATCGCCTTGGTGATTTCTGCGATATCGAAGGGCTCCTCGGGCACCACCGTGTAATGCGCGCCACCAGCCATGCCCGCGTGCAAGGCAATCCACCCCACATGGCGGCCCATTACCTCCACAATCAGAATACGGTTATGAGATTCCGCGGTGGTATGTAAGCGGTCAATAGCATCGGTAGCTACAGATACTGCGGTATCAAAACCAAAGGTGTAGTCGGTGGCATTGACGTCGTTGTCAATGGTCTTTGGAACACCTACTACCGGCACCCCATTATCGGATAGCCACTTTGCCCCCTTGAGGGTGCCCTCGCCTCCGATGGCAATGAGGGCATCCACTTCGGCGTCGGCCATATTGGATTTAATCTGATCAAGACCCGCCTTAAACTTATCCGGATGCAGACGGCCAGTGCCTAGGATGGTGCCGCCGCGCAACAAAATGCGGTCGATTTCTGCATCATCATAGAGATCGCGACGGCGGTCCTCCATCAAGCCCACCCAACCGTCTTCATAACCTACGACGGTATCTCCAAATTCATTGGATGCGGTACGCACAACCGCACGAATTACAGCATTGAGGCCGGGGCAATCGCCACCGGACGTTAAAACACCTAGACGCATACCTACCAATCTAGCGCGCTATTTTTAGCCCTGCAGAGTGTCCCGAAAGCAGAGAGCAGAAACCAAGCCCACCACCAGCGCAACTACGATGACAAGGAGCGAATTAATAAGTGCCACTGCTGGGTCACCTGTTTGCATAACGGCAGACACTAAGGCGACGCCCACTACGGATCCCACTTGGCGGGAGGTGTTATACACACCGGATGCAGCACCCATGAGCTCCGGCGAAATATCGCGCAAGGTGGTAGCTGCGTTGGAACCCCAGATGAAGGACTGCCCCACGCCAAGGCCTGCAATGGGCAGCCCGAGCACCCACGGCAAGGCGTCTACATGCATCACCCACCATGCCGCAAGCAGAGAAAGAATAAGGAGGGAAAATCCCACCAATCCAAGAATTCGAGGATTCACATAATCCGCCATAATTCCCGCGAGCGGAGATATCAGTAGAGAAACCAGAGCCATTGGCGCCACGATAATGCCAGCCTCGCCTGCTGGAATGCCCTGCATGGTCTGCAGCCACAACATGATGGGTAGCATCACTGCAGCCGCCATAAATCCCATGGCAATAATGCCCACCGAGCCGGCAAGGTAATTGCGGTCGCGAAAGAGCGTCAGCGGCACCAGCGGGCTCGCCCCGCGGGCATCGGCGGTAGCCTGCAACCGAATAAAACCTGCGCTAGCGATTGCTCCGGCGAGCAGAATAAGCCAAATGGTCCAGCCCCACCCCAGTACTGGTCCCTGTTGGATGCCAAAGACAATCGCCGCCAACGCGATCAGAGAAACAACGGCCGATGGCGCATCGATGGACTGCGCGGTAGTAGGCAACTCGGGCACCCACAACAGCGCCAGCACGATGGCCAGCACCACGAAAGGAATGTGTACCCAAAAGGCGGCCTGCCAACCGAAGTTTCCCACTAAGAAGCCTCCGGCGAGTGGACCGACAAGTGCTGCAATCGAGCCGATTACACCCCACACGCCCAACGCACGTCCACGGCGCTCGCGTGCGAAGATTCGGTTGATGACGGACATACTTTGCGGCATCTGGAGAGATGCCCCTACGCCTTGCACGGCACGCGCGGCAATGAGTACTTCTACTTGGGGAGCTATGGCACAAACCATCGCACCGACCCCGAAGATAGCCACGCCCAGACAAAACATCCGGCGTTGGCCCAAAACGTCGCCCAGACGGCCGGCGAAGAGCAACGGCACCACTGCAGCCAATAAATAGGACGCGGATACCCACATGGCCTGGTTTACACCCGCGTCTAGATCACGTTGCAGGTTCGGCAGCGCGACCGCCACCATGGATTGGTCCAGAAGAGACACAAAGAATCCCAGGGACAGTGCAAACATGGCGCGCCATGCTTGGCGCTCAGGCGGCAAGTGCGTCTCCACAGTCATAGCCATAAAGTCTAGCGGGGCCAGAATTATCGGCCTAGACTGGCCGCATGTCCAAGATTGATATCAAAAAGCCCCAAGACGTATCTACCGCCACTACTGTCACCCTCGGCCTTATCGGCGGGTGGGTGACCGCCCGCGAGACCGGAATCCGCCCGCTCGGCGGCGTTATCCTCGCCGCCGCTGGCGTGTGGGCAGGCCGCTCTTGGGCAAAGAAAACCACTCCGGCTACCACTGCTGGCCTGTGTGCACTCTACGTGGGCGCATTCGGCGCCTCCCACCCGTTGGCGAAGAAGATTGGCGCCTGGCCAGCCGTCCTTAGCGTGACCGCGGCCTCGGCGGGCGCAGCCTATGCGCTTTCCGACGCCAAGTAATCCCCACACACACAAAATGCGCACCATGCCCGAAGACATGGTGCGCATTTTTAGTTTTAGTGTGCTGCGAGTTTTTACTTGGCAACACTAAACTCGGCCGCAGCTTCCTCGCTGCCCAAGGCGACGGTGCCGCCAGGGAGGTTAAAGAAGGAAGGCTTGGACTCAAGGAGGCCGAGCAGGGCGTCGGAAAGCTGCTGCGTATGCTCATCGCACGCCGCGCGGGTGGAGTTAAACTCGCCGACGCTGATGGTGCCATCCGCAGCCACCTTGTAGGTGGTGGTGTAATTATTGCAGCCATCATTCATCACCAAGGAGTGGTCCTTGGCAAATTCGACGCTAAACTTTCCTTCTTCCTTAATGGAGTGGAGAGTTCCAGTGATGGTCTGCCCCTCGATGTGAGGCTCCAGCTTCTCCGCGCCCTTCGGCAGCGGGGCAATAAGCCCAGAGTTGGTCGGCGCGGTCATGCTGAACCCCGGATCAATGGAGGGCACCTGCGCGGCATTGGCAACGCCCACGCCCATGAGTGCAGCGGCGGACAGCGAAAAAATTGCGGTCTTCTTGAAATGCATACCCGATAATTTTACCCCCGCCGAATATAAATTCAACGGGGGCAGATAAACCTTTATGGAATTGCCAGGGACCCCACAGGAAGTCGCCTATTTATTGCGGCCAGCTTCATAGGCAGCGCCGACCTTGTACAGGCGGTCATCTTGGAAGGCTGGCGCCATGATCTGCAGACCGGTGGGCAAATTGGTATCGCTTGCCATACCGGATGGCACAGACATGCCGCACAGGCCAGCCAGGTTCAGCGGCAGAGTGCACAGGTCAAAGTTGTACATCGCCATCGGATCCTCGGCCTTCTCCCCCAGCTTAAACGCGGTAGTCGGGGTGGTCGGGGAAACAATTACGTCAACCTGCTCGAAGGCGCGAGCAAAGTCCTGGGCAATGAGCGTACGCACGCGCTGCGCCTGCAGATAGTAGGCATCGTAGTAGCCCACGGACAGTGCATAAGTACCCAGCATTATGCGGCGCTTGACCTCTGGGCCAAAGCCTTCCGCACGAGACTGGGACATGACCTGCTCGGCAGAGTGGGAGCCGTCATCTCCCGCACGCAGGCCGTAGCGCATGCCATCGAAACGCGCCAGGTTAGAGGACACCTCGCACGGCATGATCAGGTAGTACGCAGCCAGTGCGTCATCGAAGTGCGGGCAATCTACCTCGACAATTTCCGCACCCTGCTCGCGCAACTGCTCAACGGCGGCGTGGTAGTTCTCCATCACGCCTTCCTGCCAGCCATCGCGCTCAAATTGCTTAATCAGGCCGACCTTGACTCCAGAGAGGTCACCCTTAGCACCCTCGCGTGCAGCGGCGACAACCGGCGCTACCGGCTTATCAACGGAAGTGGCATCGAAAGCATCGTGGCCAGCGATGACCTCGTGCAGGAGCGCGGTATCGAGGACAGTGCGGCCGCACGGGCCCGCTTGGTCGAGGGACGAGGCAGCAGCGATAAGACCGTAGCGGGACACGGTGCCGTAGGTCGGCTTTACGCCTACGGTATTGGTCAGCGCAGCTGGCTGGCGGATGGAACCGCCGGTATCGGTACCAATGCCAAGCGGCGCCTGACCAGAGGCGAGTGCGGCAGCGGTGCCACCGCCGGAGCCGCCTGGGGTGCGCTCCGTGTCATAAGGGTTATGCGCTGGGCCAAAAGCAGAGTTCTCATTGGAAGAACCCATAGCAAACTCATCCAGGTTGGTCTTGCCCAGGATGGGGATTCCAGCCTCGCGCAGGCGCTTGGTCACGGTAGCGTCATAGGGAGAAACGTAGCCCTCCAGCATCTTGGAAGCAGCGGTTGTCGGCGCATCGGTGGTAACCAGCAGGTCCTTAAGCGCCAGCGGCACGCCGGCCAGACCAGAAGCAGGCTCTTCACCGGCATCGAGTGCCTTATCCACGGCGTCGGCAGCCGCGAGGGCTTCTTCCGCGCCCACATGCAGGAAGGAGTTAAGCTCCTCGTTGGTCTCTGCAATGCGGTCTAGGAATGCCTGGGTTACCTCGCGGGAAGTAATTTCACGGGCGTGAATCTTCTCCGCCAGCTCGGCAGCAGTCAGGGAGGTCAGGCCCTCCGCGGGAACGGTCAGGTTAGACATTTATTCTCCTCCCAGGATCTGTGGCACAACGAAGCGCTCTTCTTCTACGGCCGGTGCTTGGTCCAAGGCCTGTTCTGCAGTAAGGGTGCGCACAATAACGTCCTCGCGCATCGGGGCGTCCACGGAGTGCGGGTGGCTCATCGGCTCCACGCCCTCGGTATCAACGTTTCCCACCGCGGAAACCGAATCAACAATTTCATCAATCTGCGTTGCGAACTGGGCTAGCTCTTCCTCACTCAGGGCCAGGCGGGAAAGCTTGGCGAGGTGGGCTACCTCATCACGCGAAATCTCAGACACGCGAACTCCATCCTTTTTCTGCATAATTGACACGCGGGTGAAAAATATTCACCGTCAGCATGTACTATGTGAATTGCTAACGACCCATGGTACTGCACCGACCACGACGGTTGCCGCGTCACCCCAAATTTGCGTTGCTTGAAGCCCGCATTGTGACGCACGTATCATGTCTGGGACTACAAACTACCGAAAGCGTGCAAGACCATGTCCTTTTTGATCCGCGTACTGCTCCCCGATGCTCCTGGCAGCTTGGGCCAGCTTGCCGACGCCTTTGGACTCGTCGATGGCAATATCCAATCGGTCGATATCGTAGAAAACTTTCCCGATGGAACAGTCATGGATGACATTGTCATTGAGTTGCCGCAAGGCACCATGGCCGATGTCCTCATTACCGCCGCCTCCTCTGTCGAGGGCGTGGAGGTCGACTCCATCCGCCCATTCAGCGGCCGCGTAGACCGCCGCGGGCAAATCGAGCTCCTTGCACGAGTTGCCCATGCCACGAATGTCACTGCCGCTATGGAAGAGGTAGTAGCCGCGATCCCAAGGGCTCTAACCTCCACGTGGTGCATCGTCATCGACAATAACGAGCCCATCCACCGCGTAGCTTCTTCCAATGCCGCCCCCGAAGATGATGGAACCGTACCTCACGATATTGAGGTGGAAAGCGCCCGCGTGCTCAGCCCTGATCGTGATGAATGGATCCCGGAAAGTTGGTCGCTACTCGATTCCGCCTTGGCCGCCGCCCCGCTCGGCGATACCGGCCTAGTTATAGCCATGGGCCGCACCGGCGGCCCTGACTACCTAGCCTCCGAGGTGGAGCACCTAGGTCACATCGGCACCATCTTGGGCAGCTTCCTCAAGTAGCCGGACCGATTTAGGCTTCACCTGTTTCTAGTAGCTGCTGGAATTCCGCTTCATTGAGAATCGGGATTTCCAGCTCACGGGCCTTGTCCTCCTTGGAGCCCGCGTTCTCACCGGCCACCACATAGGAGGTCTTCTTCGAGACCGAACCGGTAGCCTTTCCCCCGCGAGAAACAATAGCTTCTTTCGCGGAATCACGGGTGAAGTTCTCCAAGCTGCCGGTCACCACGATGGTCAGACCCTCTAGAGTCTGCTCCTTGTGGTCTTCCACCGCTACCTCCATAGCCACCCCTGCGGCAGCCCATTTGTCCACGATAGTGCGGTGCCAGTCCACTTCGAACCAATCATGGAAAGATTGTGCGATGGTCATACCCACGCCATCGACTTCTGCCAGCTCCTCCGTTTTGGCTGCGCGTAGCTTTTCCATGGATCCATAGCGGGAGGCCAGCGCCCGAGCGGCAATTGGCCCCACGTGACGAATAGACAGCGCGACCAGGACGCGCCAGAAGTCACGGCCTTTGACCTCATCCAGATTCTTTAACAAGTTCTGTCCGGCCGTATTGACCTTGACATTTCCTTCTTTTTTGGTGCGCTTGTCCTTTGTATCCTTCTTCGCCGTGTAGACGTCCGAGGCCAGGAGCTTTTCCTCGGTGAGCTCGAAAAGCTCTGATTCGTCGACGAGAATGCCATTTTCAATTAAGTCCATTGCCCCCTTCTCGCCCAGGGCCTCAATGTCCAGTGCCTTGCGCGAGGCCAAATACTCCAAGCGCGCGGAAAGCTGTGCTGGGCACGATTGGGTATTGGGGCACCGCCAATCCGCGTCGCCGTCTTTTTGTGGGGCCAACTTCGTGCCGCATGCCGGGCAGTTCTCCGGGAATGCCCACTCATACTCGCTACCATCGCGCTGCTCGCGCACTGGTCCGAGCACCTCCGGGATAATCTCGCCCGCCTTGCGAATGATGACGATATCCCCGATAAGCACGCCCTTGCGCTTTACCTCGGACTGATTATGCAAGGTAGCCATGGACACTGTCGAACCGGAGACAAAGACCGGCTCCATGATGGCAAACGGGGTCACTCGCCCGGTACGTCCAACACCCACCTCAATGCCATTGAGCTTTGTAGTCACCTCTTCTGGTGGATACTTATAGGCAATGGCCCAGCGCGGGGCGCGGGAAGTCGCACCCAGTGCGCGCTGCGAGCCCAAATCATCTACCTTGACGACGAGTCCATCCATCTCAAAGATGGCATCGTGGCGGTGTTCTGCCCAATGTGCCACCTCGTCCTGGACCTGCTCAGCCGAGTAAACCTGCTTGGTATATGGGGAAACGGGCAGCCCCCAAGCCGCAATTGCCTTATAGGCATCATGTTGGGAGGTGGGTGAAAATCCCTCGCGCGCGCCTAGGCCGTGACACACCATTTTCAGGCGGCGCTTTTTCACCTCGGCGGGATCCTTCATGCGCAGTCCACCTGCCGCGGCATTGCGCGGATTAGCAAACTCTTCCTTGCCATCGGCCGCGCGCTCCTCATTGATCTCTTCAAAATCCTCGGGTCGCATATAGACTTCGCCGCGAATCTCGATCAGCTCTGGGACCGGGTATTCATCTGTCCCCTTGAGCTCATGCGGAATGTCTTCAATCACACGTGCGTTAGCAGTGATGTCTTCGCCCACTGTGCCATCGCCACGGGTCGCGGCGGTGGTAAGGCGCCCATTGCGATAGACCAAATCGATAGACAAGCCATCAATCTTGAGCTCAGTCAGATAAGTCTTTGCTGGGGTTCTATCGAGCCAATCCTGCATCTCGCCAGCACTAAAGACATTGTCCAAGCTCATCATCCGCTCAAGGTGCTCAATATCCTCACCGGCGCTCGGTGCAGCACCCACCTGCTGGGTAGGTGAATCAGGCACGGCAAGCTCAGGATGTTCTTCTTCGAGCGCAAGAAGGCGCTGGAAGAGGGCATCAAAGTCGGCGTCGGGAATAGCCGGATCACCGTTGTAGTACAGGTTGCGGTGCCGGCGCACTTCCTGCGCAAGGTCATTCCATTCACGGTGCAGATCAACTGGATTAGTCACGCTGCCCAAGTGTAGCTATCCCTCGTGTCGGGGCTAGCTACTAAGGTATGGATCATGACTTTCGACGCCTCCCGCATGCTCGCCTTCGACCTTGAGACCACCTCGGCCAATCCCAAAGAAGCCCGCATCGTCACCTCTGCCCTAGTCCGCATTGACGGCCGCGATGTGCAAAAGGTGGAACACCTTGCCGATCCCGGAATCGAGATCCCGGAGGAAGCGACCAACGTGCATGGCATCACTACCGAAAAAGCCCGCGCCGAGGGCCGACCGCACGAAGAGGTCCTGAAAGATACGGTCGCGGCCATCAAGGCCGCCTGGGAGGATGGTCTAACGCTCATTGTCTACAACGCTGCTTTTGATCTCACCGTGCTGCGGAGCCTCACCGGCGATTTCACGGTCACCGGCCCAGTCTATGACCCCTATGTAATCGACCGCGTCAGTGATAAGTGGCGCAAGGGCAAGCGCACCCTTGGCGCCGTGTGCGAGCACTACGGCGTCGAGTTGGGCAACGCCCACGAAGCTACTGCCGACGCCCTCGCAGCCGCCCGCGTCGCTTGGAAACAGGTACGCCAGCACTACCCCAACTTGGCGCAGATGGATGAAAACGAGCTCATGGAATTCCAGGCGGTCAAGTGGTACGAGGATCGGACTGCATTTAAGAAATACCTAGAGGGCAAGGGCCGCGATGCCTCGGATGTCTCGACTGCATGGCCCCTCATCGGATAAAGTCTCCCAAATCTCCTAGATCTCCAAGTACGGCTAAAAGTCTCCCAAATCTCCGATAACAAGGGTTACACTAGCGTTATGGAAAATCCGTTCCGCCCTACATTCGGCGCTCCTCCCCTGTTCTGGGTCGGGCGCGGTATCGTGCTCGATAGCTTCCGAACTGCGCTCGATGGCTCGGCAGGCAATGCTTCCCGCTCCATGGTGCTCAGCGGTGCAAGGGGCATCGGCAAGACTGTTCTCATCAACGAGTTGGAGGACATCGCCGAGGCCCGAGGGTGGGTAACGCTACGCGCCTCAGGGCGCTCCACCATGGTCGAGGAACTGGTCAATACCACCATCCCCAGGCTGCTTGAACAACTCTCTCCGAGCGACAAAAAGAAGGTCAGCCGCATCGGCATCGGCGGCGTGGGATCAATCGGCTTCGACCATCAAAAGGAAGATCGCTTCACCCCCACGCTGAATACTCGCCTGCGTGAGCTTTCCACAGAGCTAAAAGGCACCGGAATCCTGCTTACCATCGACGAGGTGCAAGACGCCGATGTCGATGAACTCACCACCATCGCCGTGGCCTACCAAGACCTGGTGCGCGATGAAATTGATATCGCTTTGGTAGCCGCCGGCCTTCCCCAAGGGGTCAACCACCTATTGGATTTGCCCGGGGTGACGTTTCTGCGCCGGGCCCAGAAGTTCGTCTTAGGACCGCTGTCTCCGGCCAATTCGCAGCAGGCTCTAGAGCACACAGCGTCTGGCTCGGGGTTAGAGTTTAGCCCCGAGGCGACTAGGGACGCCGCAGCGCTTACGCGCGGCTACCCGTACCTCGTGCAATTGGTTGGCTCGCTGGCATGGGAGCGCAGTCGCCAGAACCAAGAAAGTGGCATTTCTCAGGAGACGATTGCCTCGATAGCTCCAGATGCGATTTCAATTATGGGCGCGCAGGTACACCAGCCTGCGACGTTGACCTTGCCACCGGCACAGCGGGAGTTTTTGGAAGCAATGGCCGCAGTGGAGCTAGACGGCGTGGCCACCATCGCCGACATAGCAGGACACATGGACCGCACTGTACGATCCTTGTCCGCCACTCGCCAGCGGCTTATCGACGCCGACCTGATCGAACCCACCGCACACGGCAAACTGCGCTACGTCATCCCTTATATGGGCGAATACTTCACCGCCACGGATAGCCGCGGGCGTGTCGATTAAAGATCGCCGGCGTCCCGGACGAGGATGTCGGCGGTCTCAGTGACAGAACGAAGCGAACTAGCCGAAGCCGCACTGGGAAAAACATCGAAGTGGTCGACCAATAGCTCGCGCGGCATACCTATGCGATCAAGGTGGGAAGCTAGGGCGATTGCTTCCTCCCTCGCATCTTTGCCGAGAATGCCCAAGCCGATGCGGTAGCCCGCACTGAGGTGCTCGCCCAATCCGTCATAGTGCTGTGGGGTGGAAAGCTGCTGGCGAAAGCGCGAATCAACCAAAAAAGTCTTCGCTGCGCGCGCCACCGACCAAATAGGCGCAGCATGCACATAGTCGGCCTCAAACGCTAAAAGGCTTTCTAGGACGACTTCCTCTGGGACCGCTGGTATCGAGTCAAAATCAGTAGTCCCGGGAATCCGGCCAGCAATGATATCTGCCAGTAGCGGTTCATCGAGTTGTACGTGCACCTCGCCGTGGAAACGGCTTGCCACATCGTGGGCATGGGTGTGGAGGCCGTGTAAGAGGGCGTCGGAAAGCTCTGCGAAAGCGCTAGAGTCAGTGAACACGCGGTGGCCATCGGAGAGCTCGATGCTCGCCGCCAAAGACCAGGGCCCCAAGGCTTGCACCTTAATGTGGGAAACCGTCTCGCCCCAGACCCCCTGAACCTCATCGAGGTCGCGTTCTAAGCGATCCCAGGTCCGCCGCGTCAAAAGCTGCGGACGCGCAGTCATGCGCCACGACCGCGGACCACGATCGATATTGATGGCTTCGAGCATGCTGGCCGTACGCCCAACCGCATCGGAGCCGAGTCCCCTATCAGGAAGCTGCGGGATAGCGGGAAGGTCAGTCTCACTGATTATGATGTCCGCCGCCTCCGCTACGGAAGTGCCGGGCATGGGGCCAAGTGCAAAGCCGGCCATCTAGGCCGTCCCGCAAATGGTGCCGGACCCGATAACGATATCGCCAAGCTCGTCTGGCGACGGCAAATACAGCACCGCCGCCTGGCCACGAGCCACGCCGGAAAGCGGTTCCTTAAGCTCAAGGCGCATCTCATCCGCATCGCGGTCGACGTGCGCGACACAAGGCACCACGGAACCATGCGCACGCACCTGAACCTCGCACTCGAAGTCCCCATCCATGGCTGGGTGAAGGTACTTCAGGCGGTCAGCTTGAATTGAGGTCACGGCCAAGTCCTCGCGGGCACCGACGGTCACCGTGCCCGTAGAAGCATCGATGTCGGTGACGTAGCGGGGACGGCCGTCGGCAGCCGGCGCCTTGATGTCTAGGCCCTTTCGCTGACCGATGGTGTAGTTCCATGCACCATCGTGCTCTTTAAGCTCCGTGCCCTCCTGATCCACGATCAGGCCAGGGCGAAGCCCGATGCGAGCGCCCAAAAATGCCTGAGTGTTGCCGTCGGGAATGAAGCAAATATCATAGGAATCCGGCTTCTTCGCGGTGGAAAAGCCATGCGCCGCGGCCTCTTCACGGATCTGCGGCTTAGGAGTATCGCCAATGGGGAAAAAGCAGTGCTCCAGCTCTTCGGCCAAGATGACGCCCAAGACATAAGACTGGTCCTTATTCTCATCCAAAGAACGGCGCATGTAGCCGTTTTCGTCAATGGTGGCATAGTGACCCGTCGCCACAGCATCGAAGCCGAGCGCCATGCCCTTTTGTAGCAGTGCCCGGAACTTAATCTTCTCGTTGCAGCGCAAGCAAGGATTAGGTGTCTCGCCGCGAGCATAGGAATCCACGAAGTCCGTGATGACTTCTTCTCTAAATTCCTCCGAAAAATCCCACACATAGAAGGGGATGCCCAACTTATCGCAGATGCGGCGAGCATCGGCTGAATCCTCCAGCGAGCAGCAACCGCGCGCTTTCTCTCTGGTTTGCTGCGCGTCCTTGTGCAGGGCGAGGTGAACGCCAATCACCTCATGGCCAGCTTCTACCGCCCGGGCGGCGGCAACAGATGAGTCCACGCCGCCGGACATGGCAACCAATACTCGCATCTCGCTCCCCAATTCACCTTGACTACAGGCCCGAAAGTCTACTCCCTAGCCCCAACGCGGTTTAAATCGAATCCATTCCCTAAGCTTGTGTCACATGGGAAGAAAGCGAGCCTCCACCGAACAAGGAATCACCGGCACCTACGAAATCTCGACCGGAACAGCCGAGGTTGTGGCGGATGAATTCCGCGATGGAGCCTATATCCTCAACGTTAACGGCGTGCCGAGTAGCCACATCGTGCTGGGCGAGCCAGAAGAATTGGAGTTCGAATACATGCGCTGGATTGCAGCGGCCGTCGAACACCTCAATACTCGGCCAGCGAATAAGCTGCGTGTCACCCACCTAGGTGGCGCAGGCTGCTCCCTTCCACGCTATTTTGCCAGCAAGCTCCCGGGTAGCCGCCACACGGTGGTCGAACTCGACGCCAAACTGGGGGAATTGGTGCGTACGCTTTTCGACGTCCCCCGTTCCCCTACCGTGAAGATCCGCGCCGGCGAAGCACGCAAAGAAACCGAGGGGTTCCTGCCCGCCAGCCGCGACATCATCATCCGTGATGTATTTGCTGGCGATAAGACTCCGGCTAGCCTCACCACCGTGGAGTTCTTCCAGGCTGCAAAGCAGGCACTAGAGCCAGGTGGACTCTATATTGCCAATTGCGGAGACCATTCTGATCTGCAGCTAGCAAAAAGCGAACTGGCCGGACTAAGCAAGGTTTTTGACCACCTCGCGGTCATCGCGGACCCACCAATGCTTAAAGGCCGGCGCTACGGAAACATCATCCTTATAGCCTCGGATACAGAAATGCCAGCCGAGGGCTCCATTGAAGCCGCTCAGCTGGCTAAGGCACTCCTTGGCGGGGCGGTGCCTGCCCACTACAAGGACGAGGCGTGGACCCGCGCGTTTTTCGCTGGTGCTACTGCAGCACGCGATTAAGTAGCGTGGCTACTTGGCCCGCATCGAAATCGGGAACATCAGCGCCAGCCTTTTTGGCCGCGTTCTTAGCCTCCGAAACTTCGGACTCGGAGACATTGCCAGACTTAACGTTGTTCACGTGACCGGCATTGTCCAACAGGATTGCTAGGTCACTGACAGAGAAGTTCCCCTTTGCCATATCACCCAGATCTTCTACTGGGAGGGCATCCTTGTCCTGCAAGGTCTTCACGAAGCCTGCTAGACCTTGCGCTGCTTGGGGGTCAAGGCCGGACTTTTCGGCGGCGTCGACAAGCTGTGGTACCGCAATCAGTCCTGCTGCGAGGGCTAGGATAGCGCCGATAAGCGGCGTGCTGTCCGAGCTTAGGTCAACGCCATCGCCCACCACGAGCTGTTCGAGCGCGCCGCCGACATCCACATAATTTCCATCGCTAAAGGACTGCAGCTGCTGCTTGGAACCATTAAAAAGGTTCATATCAACGTCGGTAGGTATTCCAGCCACCTTGCCGGAGCCAGAACGCTGCCAGAAGGATAGCTTCTTCCAGCCACCCACGGCCTCGGGCGCCTGATCCTGATAGGCCGCAAGCCACAACGGCATATCCGAGAACTTCTGGGAGTTATTCATCTGCCCCATCCAGAAGTACTTGTAGGTGTAGATCATGGGAGTGCGGCCGGTAAGGCGCTTGAGCTCGCTGGTAAATTCTTCGATCCACTGCTCCAACTGGGCCGCGGATTTACCTTCATCCACCTCGATATCGAGTGCGGGAGGCAATGTCTGATCTGGCGCCAGCGCAATCTGCGCGGCAAAGTTCGCCGCTTGCGTTTTGGCGTCAGTCGATGGACGAGCGTAGTGATATGCGCCTGTCTTAAGGCCGGCAGCGTGGGCGGCCTGAACATCTTCGACGTAGTGCGGATTTACCCAATCCCCACCCTCAGTTGCTTTTACAAATGCAAAAGACTGACCGTCAGTACGTACCTTAGACCAATCGATGGGCGTGCCGCCCGGGTGCTGGTGTGCCGCAACGTCCACGCCCTTAGGGGCGCCAAAGCTCACCGCCTGGGCAACAGCGGTACCACTAATAGCTAGTGCAGCCACGGTAACTACCGCAGTAATACTCTTTCGGAGTGCCTTCTTTGAAGTCATGCGCGTGAGTCTAACAATGGTTTCACTCTATCAACATCTTTAACACGCGCCACTTGAGATATTTTTCTTTTCTTCTATTCCTGTCACCGTAGGCAATTTCACCATTTAGAACATATTTTTGCCTCCCCTCTTGTGGCGGGCGCACCCACAGCGTAAGATAGACACCGTGAAGATTAGTTCAGCAGTTCTAATATTCGGGGGAAATAATTTTGGAAGCCTATTACATAGTCAATGATCCTAAAGATCCATTAGCAGTTAAAGCTACCGAAATCAGAAAGCAAGATTACCTTTTCTGGAAAGACGCCAAACCAGACTTAGAAGACGATTTCGACATTAATTGCCATACCCTTGCCACCCGTACGGGATTGAGTGAGCGGCGCACGCGCGATATAACCATGGCGCTCTACCGGCTGGCTGAGTTACCTCTAACAATGGCCCTGCAGGAAACCTACTACTTCCTGGATTTCTCTCGCCTCATTACTATCGACGCCGTACTTAGCAAGCTCGGTGATGTCCCTGCGGAAACCCTCGAGAGGATAGACCAAGAACTATCTCGTTATTTGACCCCCTCGAAGCCGAGACAGGTACTGCCCTCCAACACGAATTTACGGCGAAAACTCAATGGCCTCATTGCTATTGAAAACCCATCCACCGAAGAAAACAAAGAGGCTCCCACGAAGAATAACTCCTATTTCACTTACTCCAGCTTCGGTGGCAAAGCCGGGCTAGCAGTTGAAATTGACGAAGCTACCCTTATAGCTATCGACGAACACATCAGCAAAGCCGCCGAGGAACATGGCCTTTCCAAGGCAGAAGCACTGGCCAAATTGATTCTGGGTGAAATTGAGTCTCGGACTAAGGTAGTTCTGCATATGTATCGCGCCCATGATCAGGAGTCTGCACCCGCGTTTATCCGGGGATTCGGATGGGTAAGCCCAGAGACCGCGGATAACCTGCGCCCAGCTCAGACGCGAGACATGGACTTAGCCAAAGAAATGGAAAGCGAAAGCTACGTTACTCCCCCGCTCATAGGCGCCTATGTGGAAGGCCGCGATGGGGTGTGCCGCTGGCCGGGGTGCTACCGCCCTGCGGAAAGCTGCCAGAAAGAGCACCGCATTGACCATGCTCGGGGAGGGAAAACTGCAGGGAGCAATTTGGCTTCACTATGCCAGCACCACCATAACGTCAAGACTGACGGCGGTGCTTTTTATATCATGGATCCGCACACTGGGGACATTGTGTGGCTGTTTGATGATGGGCGCTGGGAATATGACGAGCCCCAAGGACCGCTAGCACCCAAGAACAAGAACTGGGCGCTAACGGTGGGCCAAGCTATCGCCGCCCGGCGGGCAGCGGCGAAGGAAAGGAATGAAAGCTAGACGGATCGGGCTCGGGAGATTACCTCGGGAAGATGAGCCAACACGTAATCGACATCTTCTTCCGAAGTAAGCCGGCCTAGCGTAAAGCGCAAGGAACCGATTCCTTCAGCCTCGCTTACTCCCATCGCTTCCAGAACGTGAGACATGCGGTTTACACCTGCGCTACAGGCGCTGCCGGTTGAGGCCTCAATCTGCAGGGAATCTAGCAGCATGATGAGGCTATCGCCATCTGCACCAGGGAAAGAGACGTGCAAGTGAGAAGGCAAACACGGTTCAGTGGAATTGATGACTGCATTGTCAATGGTGGCGAGAATTCCATCGCGGAGCTTATTGCGAAGCGCGGAAATCCGCTCACCTTGAGTAGAAATTTCCGCGACGGATTCCTCCAAAGCCGCAGCTAGACCGGAAGCACCAGCGACGTCGACAGTTCCAGGACGAATTCCGCGCTCCTGCCCACCGCCATAGGCAATGGGTTGGGGTGCGGGACTCCGCTTGGCTAGAAGTAGGCCAATGCCGCGGGGACCGCCGAACTTGTGGGCGCTAGCTGCAAGGCTGGTGATCCCTAGGTGGGAAAAGTCGATGGGAACCTTTCCTACCGCTTGCACGGCATCAACGTGTACCGGTGTACCCACTGCGCTGGCTCGGGCGGCAATGTCTTCGACCGGCTGAATGGCGCCGGTTTCGTTATTGGCCCACATGCAGGTGGCGACGTCGGCAAGCGTGTCTAGAGCAGACAGGTCTGCTATGTGCCCGGAGCGATCGACGGGAAGGATATCGACGGCGGCACCGGAATTGTGCAGCTTAGCCACGGTATCGCGCACGGCGGGATGCTCAATATCGGTGGAAACTATGCGGTTTGTTTTACCGGTCGCATAAAGTCCCTGAATGGCAATATTGTCTGCCTCTGTGCCAGAAGAAGTGAAAATCACCTCGATTGGCTCGCAGCCGAGGAGCGAAGCAACCTTCTCGCGGGCATCATCGAGCACAGAACGAGCCTTGCGGCCGGAACCATACTGCGCGCCGGAGTTCAGGGAGCCAGCCGCAGCTACCCACGCGTCAATCGCGCTCTGGCGCATCGGCTGGGTAGCAGCGTAGTCAAAATAATGCGGCATTACTGACGTGCCTTCAGTTCCTCGGTCAAGGCTGGGACGATTTCATGGAGGTCGCCCACAACGCCAAGGTCAGCGATCTGGAAGAATGGCTCATCCTGGTCCTGGTTGACCACCACAATAGTGCCAGAGGTCTGCATGCCGGAGGTGTGCTGGATGGCACCCGAAATTCCCAAGCCGATGTAGAGCTCAGGCGAGACGGTAACGCCAGTCTGGCCGATCTGATAGGCAGCGTCATAGAAGCCTTCGTCTACCGCATCGCGGGTAGCGCCGACTGCGGCGCCGAGGGCGTCGGCAAGCGGCTCGACAACATCACCGAATTCATCACCCACGCCCCGGCCGCCAGCGACGACCACCTTGGCTTCGGTAATTTCCGGACGTGCAGATTTCTGGGCAGGGGTAAAGGAAGTTACCTTGACATCTTTGCCAGTAGCGGGCGGCAACGGCATCGGGGCTGGTTGCGCTTCCACCTGCTGTGGTGCGGCCTCTACCGCGCCTGGGCGCAGCGTATAGATCGGGCACTGGCCGGTAGCGGTAGAGGTAGTCTCATAGGAGCCACCAAAAATGGTCATCTGGGCGGAACCATCAGCGGCGATGCCGCTGACATTGACCAGTGCGCCGGAAGCGAGGCGGGCAGCTAGGCGGCCGGCAATCTCGTTATTGGCGGGAGTTGCGGCCAGCACGATAGGTGCGGGGTTCGCGGCGCCGAGAGCATGCAAGGCATCGACTTCTGGAATCAGGAGGCGCTGGTCATAGTCTTCGGCCGTTGCTTGGACCACCTGCGCGGCGCCAAGGGCGGCAAGGTCAGCATCGAACTTATCTGCCTGCTTGCCGACGACCACTGCAGACACCGTACCCAATTCGCGCGCGGCCGTAATCAGTTCTCCGGTAACGGGAAGGACTTTTTCCGCATCGTGCTCAACTAATACGTAAACGTGAGACATATCGACTCCTAAATCAAGTTCTTTGCGGCTAGGAAGTCAGCGATCTTCTTCGCTGCGTCTTGCGGGTTGGGCTCAGAAATAACCTCGCCAGCGGTGCGCGGTGGGCGCTTTTCGGCGGCCGAAACGGAGGTAGTGGGCGCAATTGCCTCAATTCCCAAATCAGCTAAGGAGAAAGTAGTGATTTCCGCCTTCTTAGCGGCCATCAATCCCTTGAAGTTAGGGAAGCGCGGCTTGTCGCTCTTATCGTTCACAGAAACAATTGCAGGTAGCGGCGCTTCTAGTTCCCAGGTGCCACGCGCATCATCTCGCGTGCCACGCAGCGTGCCGCCCGCCAGCTCTACCTTGTGCAGCCCGGTAAGGGCAGGCAGCTGGCGGTATTCGGCGAGCAATCCAGTAAGTAGGCCGGTCGAGGCATCGGAGGCCTCGGTGCCAGCGGTGATCAATTGGACGTCGTCAAGCTTTTTCAGCGCAGCGTTGAGAGTCCATGCGGTCGACAGCGCATCCGCTCCCGCCAGCGAATCATCGGAGACAAGCACCGCGTCATCGGCACCCATAGCCAGTGCCTTGCGCAATGCTTCGTCTGCCTGGGTCGGCCCCATGGTCAGCGCTACTACCTTATAACCCGCATCCGGGTTGTCGTCGCGCAGGCGCAGGGCTTGTTCCACGGAATACTCATTAACCTCATCAATGACGTTATCCACGGAGGTGCGATCCAGGGTGTGGTCATCTTCCAAAGACTTGGTAGACCACGTATCCGGCACGTGTTTGACCAGAGCCACGATAGTTGGCATTGGGCACTCACCTTTCCGATATATTTATGTTGCGTAATTATCCTCGGACGATGATACTCGGGGTTTGCACAGCAAGGCGATTCCTTGTGCGCCAATTCGCGTAATGATTACCGCAAAAGGCTTCTTCCCCTTGAGCTTCATCTTCTTCCGCAGCTGGTCAGGGTCCACTTCTACCCCGCGCACGAGGATTTCCAAGCTCCCCGCGTCATAGGATTTAAGTACGGATTTTAATCTCTTTAGGGGTACTTTTTCTATGAATGGAAAACCCGAGGTTCCCTCCGGAATCCTCTCCCCTGTCAGGTACGCGATGCGCTCATCGATTTGGTGCAGCCCTTCCCGTGCCGCGTAATGCCGCACCAAGCCGGAGCGCACAATGGCACCGTCCGGGTCAATGAGGTAGCTACCAATCTCTCCGGCCTCGGGCAGGTTTGTTTCTTTATCATCGAGGACGTCTAGTTTGTGTCCACGAATCATTACTGCCCTTCGGCCGGTTCCTAGGCCTGGGGTATAAAGGCAGGCTTCTTTTACTCCGCCGTCGACGCTTGCGACGGTAACAAGGCCGTTCCATTCGCTGAAATCAAGGCCGGGTGCACACTTAATGGCCAATTCCTTGCCGCGATGCTTGTCGACGACCTCTGGAAGCGGTGGCACGAGATCCTCCGGCCGGGTGATTCTTCTACCTCCGGCGCGACGGGCGGGATCTGCAAGGAGGACATCGGCAGTCGTTGTAGTGGTGAGCGCATCAGCGCGAAAGATCTTGGTCGAAGAAAGATTGTGCCTCGCCATTCTCACGCGCGACTCGTCCAAGTCTGAGCCAAAGTAGTCGAGCGGAGAATTTAGACCTTCCGTACCGATGGAGCAGGTGATGTCGTGGACGCTGCCCACCCCCTGCTCTGCAAGAAACTCCGCCCGGTATGCCGCAACCTCGACGGGGGTTGCTTGTTGGGCTGAGTCGGCGTCCATCAGCCAATCACTGGGAAGCTTGCCCGAACTACGTGCGGTCACCAGTTCCATGACTGCGCGTCCATAGTCGCCGAACTTCTCTTTCAAGACTTCGGTGTCTTTAAGCCGAGAAGCCTTGGTCAAGGCGAGATCGAGGTGAGCAATTTCCTCGTGGTGCTCAATCAAGAAGCTGACTTCTGCGGGGGTATAACTCATATGCGGTCTAAAGGGGTGGTGGAAAAGAATTCGCGGTAACGAGGGTCCTCGCGCGGATCCCCGATAACAGGGCGCAGGTCAGAAAAGGACGCATCATCGAGGACTTCTTGAACCGAGGAGTATCTGCTCAGCCTTTGCATCTGCGCCCAAGTAGGAATGACTAGGCGCACCAGCCCGGCGCGCCAGCCGTCCAAGATGAGCTGGGGAGAAAACCATCCGGCATCGTCCGCCTCGTCGGTATCCCCATCGGGTTCTTGGCCAGAAGGCAGCACCCCGACGAAAAAGAAAGTGTCGAACCAGTGGCTTTTTCCCTTTCCTACCCACCGGGCCCAGGGAAGGAGCATATCGGCGTCGACACGCATGCCGTTATTGCTGAGGAATTCGGTAAAGGAAATGGTGTGGCTCTCGAGTAGTTTTCGCTCCTTGTGATACCGCCGTGCATTGGAGACAATTCCGTCTTCGCGGATGGCAAAGAGGGTGCCGGCTTCCTCAAAGAGCTCTCGGGCAGCGGCGAATACTAGGGCGTGCGCTTTGTACTTTGTTACGCCCATCCGTCGGGCCATGGAGATGACGGATTTTCCGGCCCATAGCTCGCCCGAGTCCCAGGAACGCGGTGGAAAGTCGCGTGGGTCTACGCCGCCGCCGGGAAAGACCGAATGCCCCGGGTAATTGTGCATGGTGTGCACGCGCTCTTGTACCCATACTTCAAGACCATCGACGCCGTCCCGTAGGAGCAGGACGGTTGCCGCCAAGCGCCCACCGTTAAAGCCGGTGGTATCGCTGGCGTCAACGGCATCGATACGGTCATGAAAAGGGTTGGTCATAGAGAAGCTCGGCGGGCGAAGTATCGCTGTCCAATGCGGTCCACCTGAATGGGCTGGTGGAAGGCGCGAGTCAGGTTTTCTGAGGTGAGGACTGAATTAATCAGACCTTTTGCCACTACCTTACCCTCATCCAGCAGCATGGCGTGGGTAAATCCGTATGGGATCTCCTCCACGTGGTGGGTGATCATGATGATGGCTGGGGCATCTGGATCCATGGCTAGATCGCCGAGGAATCCCACCAGGTCTTCGCGGCCTCCCAGGTCCATTCCGGCGGAAGGCTCGTCTAGGATGAGCAGCTCTGGGTTAGTCATGAGTGCGCGGGCGAGGACGACGCGCTTCTTTTCGCCCTCTGATAATGTTCCCCAGGTGCGCTCTTTCAGGTGGGTTGCACCTACCTGGGCCAAAATCTCATCAGCGCGGGAGAAGTCCATGTCCTGATATTCCTCCCGCCAGCGGCCCAGCACTGCATAGCCTGCGGAGACGACGAGATCGTCCACGCGCTCATTTTCGGGGATTCGCGATTGCACTGCAGCGGAGGAGATGCCGATGAGCGCGCGCAGATCGCGCATATCAGTTTTGCCGATCTGCTCCCCCATCAGAAAGGCGGTGCCCTTTGAAGGGAATTCTTCGGCCGCGGCCATGCGCACTAGCGAGGTCTTACCCGCGCCATTGGGGCCAATAATGACCCAGCGCTCATCGAGTTCCACCTGCCAGTCCACAGGACCAACGAGGGTCTTGCCGCCGCGGCGCAACTCGACGCCGCGAAAATCTACGAGCCAATCTTGATCTGTAGGAGTTACGTCGTTCACGCCCTCCATTGTGACTGATTTATTCTTTGCCCGGTGAAATTGACACAGCTGCATTAGTCTTATGGGCATGACTACTCGCCTTGGTATTGACGATGTCCGCCCGCTTATCTCCGCCGGTTCTGTAGCTTCTAAAGCCGTTGTGGGCGAGGTAATTCCCGTCACCGCACTGGTCTGGCGCGAAGGCCACGACGCGGTCTCAGCCACTTTGTCTGCCTGGGCGGCGCGGTCCACGGCTACGTCCTCTGTCACCATGCAGGTAGACCCCAAAGACCAAGATCGAGTGCACGGCGTCTTTACCCCAGGTACCCAAGGCACTTGGTACTTCCGCGTCGATGCCTGGTCTGATCCCATTGCTACGTGGAAGAACGCGGTTACTAAAAAGATGGCGGCTGGGCAATCCGCTGCCGAGTTGGCCAATGACCTCCAGCATGGTGCGGATCTATTTTCTCGGGCGGCCTTGCAAACCCCCTCGGATATTGTGGCGCCCCTCTTTGCTGCTGCACGGGACTTGGAGGATGAGTCTTTGGACGTCGATAAGCGCGTGCAGGTGGCGCTCTCGGACGAGGCCGCAGACATCCTGCACTCCCATCCCCTGCGTGATCTCCTAGTAGAAGGCGCCATTCACGAGGTCTACGTGGAGCGCCCAGCCGCGCTTTATAACTCGTGGTATGAGCTCTTCCCCCGTTCCACGGGTGACTGGGACAAAGAGGGAAATCCTGTGCACGGCACCTTCGACACTACTGCCCAAGCACTAGAGCGCGTGGCCGATATGGGCTTCGATACGGTGTATTTTCCACCCATTCATCCCATTGGCAAGGTGCATCGGAAGGGAAAAAATAACTCGGTCGTTGCTGAGCCCGGTGATGTGGGAAGTCCGTGGGCCATCCAGGACCACTCCACCACCCACCCCGAATTGGGCACAATAGAAGACTTCAAGAAGCTGGTCTCTCGCGCCCAGGAACTTGGCCTGGAAGTAGCGCTTGATTTCGCGCTGCAGGCATCGCCCGATCACCCGTGGGCCACCAGCCACCCAGAATTTTTCACTGTCCTTCCAGATGGCACCATCGCCTACGCTGAGAACCCACCGAAGAAGTATCAGGATATCTATCCACTCAACTTCGATAACGCGCAGGATGCCATCTATCACGAAATCTATGAAACGCTCATGATTTGGGTCGAAGCCGGAGTGAGCACTTTCCGCGTAGATAACCCACACACCAAGCCCGCCAACTTCTGGGATTGGCTGATTACCCGCGTACACGCCACCCACCCAGACGTCATCTTCTTGGCAGAGGCCTTTACCCGCGCCCCTCGCCTTTTCGGGCTAGCAAAAGCAGGGTTTTCCCAGTCCTATACCTACTTCACTTGGCAGACCACGAAGCATGAGCTCACCCAATTTGGCCAGATGCACGTAGAGCAGGCGGATATTTGCCGGCCTAATCTTTTTGTCAATACCCCGGATATCCTGCATGAATCTTTACAAACCGGGGGGCGCGCCATGTTCGCCATACGCGCTGTCCTCGCTGCCACCATGTCTCCGCTATGGGGCGTGTACTCCGGTTTTGAGCTCTATGAGCACACCCCGGTAGCCCCAGGGTCCGAGGAATACCTCGACTCGGAGAAGTACGAACTGCGGCCACGCGACTTTGCTGCTGCGGTTGCGTCAGGAGACTCTTTAGAGTCCTATATCCGGCTGCTCAATCAGATTCGCCGCGATAACCCCGCATTGCAACAACTGCGTACCCTCCGCTTCCATGACACCGACAATGACGCCATCATTGCCTATTCCAAGGCCGATCCAGCCACCGGCAATGTGGTTCTCGTCGTGGTCAACCTGGATCCGCGCAATGCGCAAGAAGCGACCGTTACGGTAGATATGCGCGCTATCGGCCGCCATCCCGGCGAGTCCTATTCCGTCCAAGACACGATTACCGGCTCTGCCTATCACTGGTCCGAGCGCAATTTTGTGCGCTTAGAGCCGCTTCGCGACGTCGCCCATGTCTTCGTCCTTCCCCCTGCCGACCATGCCCTTCAGGAGCAGCTCACCTGGCGCGAGGTCACCGACTATCGCCCGTAAACATTTGTCCACCGGAACGCACCCAATCTAGGTACCCTGATTATATGAACATCCCGGCCGCTGACCTCGCTCGTCTCAATGACTGCCGCCACCATGACCCACACGGATTCTACGGCTGGCATGAAGGTACCGTCCGTACCCGCCAGCCTGGCGCCACCGCGGTACAACTTCATACCCCCACACAATCCTTGTCTATGAATTTGGTGGGCGACGATATCTGGGAAGCGGAAGTAGGCGAGAACTGCGACTACCGCCTCGAAATCTCCTACCCCGGCGCCCCTACCCGCACCGTGGCAGACGGATATCATTTCCTGCCCACCATCGGCTCTCTAGATCTGCACCTTATCGGCGAAGGTCGCCACGAGCGCCTTTGGGATGTCCTCGGCGCCAACCTACGCTCTTATGACACAGAGATGGGCCCCGTAAGCGGTGTGTCCTTTGCCGTATGGGCCCCCAATGCCCAAGGTGTTGCCGTCGTGGGCGATTTCTGCGGCTGGAATCCTACCCAGTACCCCATGCGTTCGCTCGGTTCTACCGGCGTATGGGAGGTCTTTGTCCCAGGCATCGGTGCTGGCGAGCACTATAAGTTCGCCATCTTTAGCCAGGAAGGCCGCCAAGACAAGGCCGACCCATTGGCCAAGCGCACCACCTGTCCGCCGGAAACGGACTCGATCGTGGATTCCACCAGCTTCGGCTGGTCTGATTCCGCGTGGATGGACAAGCGCACCGGCAACCTCGATGTCCCGATGAGCATCTATGAGGTCCACGTTGGCTCGTGGAAGGTCGGGGCGAATTATAACCGACTTCGCGAGGAGCTCATCCCTTATCTCAAGGAGCATGGTTTTACCCACGTCGAGCTCTTGCCCGTGGCCGAGCACCCCTTCGGCGGCTCTTGGGGCTACCAAGTCTCTGGCTATTACTCGCCTTCAGCGCGGTGGGGCTCGCCGGATGAGTTCCGCGCATTAGTCAATGCACTGCACGAAAACGGCATCGGGCTCATCGTGGACTGGGTGCCAGCCCACTTCCCCAAAGATGACTGGGCCTTAGGCCGCTTCGATGGTCAAGCGCTTTATGAGCACCCCGATCCCCGCCGCGGCGAGCAAGCCGACTGGGGTACCTATGTTTTTGACTTTGGCCGCAATGAGGTGCGCAATTTCCTCGTAGCCAACGCCCTGTATTGGGCTGAAGAATTCCACATTGACGGCCTGCGCGTAGACGCCGTCGCTTCCATGCTTTACCTGGACTACTCCCGCGATGAATGGCTACCCAATCAGTTTGGCGGGCGCGAGAATTTAGAAGCCGTCCAATTCCTGCAGGAAACCAACGCCACCCTCAACCGCACCCATCCTGGCGTACTCACCATCGCCGAGGAATCCACCTCCTGGCCGGGCGTTACCGCTCCTACTTCCGAGAACGGGCTGGGCTTTTCCCTGAAGTGGAATATGGGATGGATGAATGACACCCTGGAGTACTTCAAGCACGAGCCCATCCACCGCTCCTATCACCATGGCGAGCTCACCTTCTCCATGGTGTATGCCTATTCTGAGCGCTACGTGTTGCCGTTTAGCCACGACGAAGTAGTCCACGGCAAGGGTTCACTGTGGCAGCGCATGCCTGGCGACGACTGGAATAAGGCCGCCGGATTGCGCGCTTTGTATGGCTACATGTTCTCCCACCCTGGCAAGAATCTGCTCTTCATGGGCCAGGAATTTGGACAAACCACCGAGTGGTCCGAGGAGCATTCCGTGGATTGGGGCAACCTCGATGGTTGGGGCAATGAGTGGCACCGGGGCATTAAGCGCCTCGTGCGCGATATCAACCTCATTTACCGCGACACCCCAGCTTTATGGAGCCAGGATTTTAGCCAAGACGGCTTCCAATGGGTCAAGGCCGATGACTCGAACAATAACGTGCTGGGTTACGTCCGCTATGGCGCGGACGGGTCTGCCTTGCTCGCTGTGTGCAACCTGTCGGGTTCTTCCATTCCCAACTACGGCCTCTGGGTTCCACGTGATGGTGCTTGGAAAATGGTACTTAACACCGATGATGCCGTTTATGAGGGCGCTGGGAACCCGCTTCCTCAGCATATTCACGTGGCGGATAATTCCGCCACGCTTCACCTACCGGCCAACTCGGTGCAGTGGTACGTACTGGAGCAATAAAACGCCTATCGCTGCGTGCGTAGGAACTCCACCACGCGCGCTTCGATATCATCGCGAAGCGCATCCATGCGCTCTTCACCTTCCAGACCACGCAACGAGGGATCCTCGATGGCCCACCTCTGCGCTGGCCCGTCATATTCCGCATCACCTACCACGATGACGTGGTCGACAGCGGCAGCAAGGTGGGGATCCACTAGAGCAGGAGTACCAGTCATTTCTGCCCCCACCTTCGCGAGGGAAGCTTTGGCCTCTTGATTGATGCCCTGCTGGATATGTTCCGGGGTAGTTTGCACCCCAGCCGAGTAAATATCCCACTCAGGCGCATGCTTGGCGGCAAGCGCCGCAGCCATCTGCGACTTGCCGCGATTTGTATTGCACAGGAAAAGCACTGAAGTCATGCTTTCCCATCCTACCCAAGCTAGTACAGGGCACTCGCCAGCTTGGTGCGAGCTTCCATCACGCGCGGGTCATTGCCCTCAAAGAGCCCGAAGAGCTCCAGCAAGCGCTCGCGCACGCGAGCTTTCTCATCACCGGCCGTTGCCTTCATCGTCTCGATGAGGCGATCAAAGGCCTTTTCTGAGGCGCCGGCAACCACTTCGGCGTCGGCAGCACGCATCTGCTTATCGACGTCCCCCTTGTCCCCTTCCGCAGCCGCAATCGGATCCTCGGTCTGGTTGGCAGGATCAAGGCGCTTGAGCAGTACGGTTGTATCGCGGGCCTGCTTAATCTGCACGTTTTCGGGCTCAGCCTCCAAGATGGAGTTATAGACCTTAAGAGCACCATCAAAATCGCCAGCATTTAAGAAGCCCTCTGCTTCTTGGAGGCGCGGATCCTCTTCTTCCTCTTGGGTCTGGGGCTCTCCCGCATCGCTCTGTAGGCCCTTCAACTGTGGGCCAACATTCTGCACCAAGGCATCTACCCATTGTTTTAGCGCATCTAGTGGTTGTGCACCCTCGAAATTCGTCAGCGGCTGCCCAGCGCCCAGGGCCACCACAGTGGGGAGGTTCTTCACGCCAAAGGCCTGCGCAACCTGTGGGGTAGTATCTGCATCCACGTAGGCAACTAGGAAGCTGCGGTTTCCTTGCGCGGCCAACCCCTGTAGGTCGGTCTTTAGCTGCTCCGACTGCGTGGAACGGGCGGTGCCAATGAGAACAATCACCGGAACTTCCGTAGAACGGCGCACCACGTCCTGGTCGAAGTTAGCTTCCGTCACAGTGAAGAAGGGTTGGATCCCGCCAGCAGTGGTCTGCGGAGATTCCTGTGCCTTCTGCCGTGCCTCGGCCCGCGCCTTTACTTGGCTGAGGTCGAGCGCGCCTCCTACATAAGCATTATTTGCTGAAGTCATCTAGTCCTCCTTTGCAAGGCGGCGGTTAACCGCATCTACCTTGTCAGTCAGTTGATTGGTTACGCCCTCGCGGATATCAGCCTTGACCACCAAAGATGTGCGCGGGGATACCGCACGCACCGCGTCACTGGCCTTCTTAATAGTTCCAAAGACCTCGTCCCACTCGCCTTCAAGCAGGGTGAACATGGCATTGGTCTCGTTAGGAAGGCCGGATTCGCGGACTACGCGCACGGCCTCAGCGACGGCGTCAGCCATTTCTTGGGAATCATTATTAACTACTGCAGGGGCTACAGAGAATGCAACAATCATGCCCGCTAGTCTACCTACGCTCCCAGCAGTGGCGGTGCCAGTGCCGACGATCATCGCCCTGGCGGCCCACGTCGCGCGGCCACGCCACGATATGAGCCACCCCGGGAGGAATATTTTGATTACACCCTGGGCACACATAGTACTTTTGGGCACGCGCAGAACCGATATGCCGCATAACATAGGGTTCACCGTGCGTCCAGCTAGGCCCCTCGACCGTCTGCGAGCCGAGAAAAGTCGACCCATCTTTAGGCAAGGATCGAAGCTCGAGCGGTTTGCGTCTATTCCGCCGTGGCATTAGAACAATCGCAATTCGTTCGACTCAAGTCCGCGGAGTTCCTGATAGTCCAGTACGACGCACCGAATGCCTCGGTCCTCTGCTAGCGTGCGGGCCTGCGGTTTGATTTCCTGGGCCGCGAATACACCAGATACTGGGGCCAGAAGCTCATCACGGTTAAGCAACTCCAGATACCTCGTCAGCTGCTCCACGCCATCAATCCCACCACGGCGCTTCACCTCGATGGCAACATTTTTGTTGTTTTCATCTTTCGCCATAATGTCTACCGGGCCTATCGCCGTTGGGTATTCGCGGCGTACCAGCGTATAGCTATCGCCCAAGGTATCGATCTGGTCTGCCAAAAGCTCTTGCAAGTGAGCCTCCACGCCGTCTTTGACTAGGCCTGGGTCTTCACCCATGTCATAGGAGATTTCCTCATGGATCTCAGCAATTGTAATGCGCAACTGCTCGCCTTTAGGATTTTCCACCAGCCACAAAACCTCGCCGGTATCGTCACCGTCTAGGTCCTCAATGGCGGATTCTTTTAACGTGCACGGAGGGGTCATCCAATTAAGCGGCTTATACGCGCGGTCATCAGCATGCACGGATACAGAGCCGTCAGCCTTGACGATGAGTAGACGGTCTGCCATGGGAAGGTGGGCATCCAAACGGCCCACGTAATCTACGGAGCATCGGGCGATTACTAAACGCATGCCCTCTACCCTAGCGGGTAACCTTATCGCTTGGATTGACGGGTAGCGCGCTGGCGAAGTTGCCGGAAGTCGAAGCGCTGCTGACGTTTGGATGGTGCGGCCTCTACCCACGCCCCGAAGGCCATAATGCCGTGGGCATCAGATGCCAACTCATATTCCCGGCCCTTGACCCGAAAGCGAACAACCTCGGTGGCGGCAGACATAAAAGAAGCCTCGGGATCATCGAGCGAGCGGGTGCTTACTACTTCGATGTCGAGGCGGTTGATACGCAGATCGCAGCGCGGAGAAACGGAGCGGAGCTTGAAATACTCCACAAATTCGCCTTCATAACGCAGCGAACCATGGCGCCAAGAAAGGGAATTTCTAGCGGGTACTCGGCGTAGCAAGACGGCAGTGCCGCGGGCACGCACGGTAAAAAAGCGAAGCGCAGCCAGAAAAATAACCAGCAATAGGGCCACGCCAAGGGCCCACAGAAGCACTGTAACCACCGTTGAATTCATGGGCCTTCACGCCATCCTCGCTTTGTGGAGAAACTGATTCTTGAATTGTAGCGCTTGGCAGGACCTATACGCCAATAAGAAAAGGCAAAGAAAACGCAAAAAGGCGCCCCGGTTTAAACCGGGGCGCCTTTAGAGAGCAGGAAGGGCGGCTATTGCTGCCCTCTCCTATCAATCCAAGGTACTAAGCCTTGGCGCGGCGGACAGCACGCTGTGCGGCCTCGCCACGGGACTTGGCGAGCTCGTGCTCAGAAGCAAAGTCCTTCTGAGCCTTCTCCTCATCCACCTCATCGGACCAGATGGCCCAATCAGCGAGGACGGTGATCTTGTCCTGGGTAACGGAGAGGAAACCACCCTGCACGGCGGCGACGCGGCGCTCGCCGTCCACTGGGTGGATGGTCACCACGCCATTATCGATCAACTGACCGATCATTGGCTCGTGACCGGGAAGCACGCCGATCTCACCCTCGGTGGTCTCAGCCGTGACCATGGAGGCCTGTCCAGACCACAGCAGGCGCTCGACGGAAACCAATTCGGCGGTGATGTCAGCCATGTGCCTCTCCCTACTTCTCGTTCAACTTCTTGTATGCAGCCTCGACGTCGTCAAGGCCGCCCAAGCCGTTGAAAGCCTGCTCTGGGTAGTGGTCAAACTCGCCATCGCAGATGCGCTCGAAGGCGTCGATGGTCTCGGACAGCGGTACGTAGGAGCCCGGCAGGCCGGTGAACTTCTGCGCAACGAAGAAGTTCTGACCCAAGAAGCGCTCGATACGACGGGCACGCTGAACGGTGACCTTGTCTTCCTCAGACAGCTCGTCCATACCAAGGATGGCGATGATGTCCTGGAGTTCCTTGTTCTTCTGCAGAATACCGATGACGCGCTGTGCAACCTCGTAGTGCTTCTCGCCGACGATACCTGGCTCGAGAATACGAGAGGTAGAAGTCAGCGGGTTCACTGCCGGGTAAATACCCTTGGAGGCAATAGCACGGTCCAGCTCGGTGGTGGCGTCCAAGTGAGCGAACGTCGTAGCCGGAGCCGGGTCGGTGTAGTCATCGGCAGGAACGTAAACGGCCTGCAGGGACGTAATGGAACGGCCCTTGGTCGAGGTAATGCGCTCCTGCAAAACACCCATCTCATCAGCCAAGGTCGGCTGGTAGCCCACGGCGGAAGGCATACGACCCAGCAGGGTCGAAACCTCAGAGCCGGCCTGGGTGAAACGGAAGATGTTGTCAATGAACAGCAGCACGTCCTGGTTCTGCACATCGCGGAAGTACTCCGCCATGGTCAGGCCGGACAGAGCCACACGCATACGGACTCCTGGCGGCTCATCCATCTGGCCGAAGACAAGGGCGGTATCTTGCAGCACGCCCATTTCTTCCATTTCCAGGAAGAGGTCGGTGCCCTCACGGGTACGCTCGCCGACGCCGGCGAAGACGGAGGTACCGGAGAACTCGCGGGCGATACGGGTAATCATCTCCTGAATCAGAACGGTCTTACCCACACCTGCACCGCCGAACAGGCCGATCTTGCCGCCCTTGACGTACGGGGTCAGCAGGTCGATGACCTTAATGCCGGTCTCCAGAATCTCGGTCTTACCCTCGAGCTGGTCGAACGCTGGCGGCTCGCGGTGGATTCCCCACTGCTCGCCATCGCGGCCGAGACCCGGCTCATCGAGGCAATCACCGAGGGCGTTGAAGACGTGGCCCTTGACGACGTCGCCGACCGGCACGGAAATTGGCTTTCCGGAGTCGATGACCTCGGCACCGCGGACGAGGCCGTCGGTCGGTGCCATAGACACGGTACGGACAAGGTTGTCACCGAGGTGCTGAGCGACCTCGAGGGTGACGGTCTTTGCAACAGCTTCGAGCTTGATGTCGACGTGCAGTGCGTTGTACAGGGCCGGCAGTGCCTCACGTGGGAACTCCACGTCCACAACCGGACCGATGACGCGCACGACACGACCGGCGACTGCCGAAGACTGTGCATTCTGCTCTTGCAGAGCTGTAGTCATAATCTAGTCACTTTCTGCGCTGTCAGATAGCGCGCCAGCGCCACCGACGATCTCTGAAATTTCCTGGGTAATCTGTGCCTGACGGGCCTGGTTAGCCACGCGGGAGAGGTCTTCGACCATCTCGGTTGCGTTGTCAGTAGCAGACTTCATAGCTGTACGGCGTGCAGCGGACTCGGAGGCAGAAGCCTCCAAGAACATAGCAAACAGGATACGCGAGACGTACTGCGGAAGCAGAGCTTCCATCAGCGTATCTGCGTCCGGCTCGAATTCGAATCCGGCGGCAACATCCTCCGCAGATTCGGCGTCGGACAGAGCGGAGTCACCGAGGTGGTACTCCTCATCCTGAATAACCGGCTCAACTGGCAACAGCTGCTGTGCGCGCGCAGTCTGGGTCAACATGGACTCAAACTCGGTGTAGACAACGTGTACCTGGTCAAAGCCACGTACACCTACGCCCTCACCCTGCGCATGCAGGCCGTCGCGGCCCTTGGTAGTGCCGTTGGAACCAGCAATAAAGCCATCAATCAGGTGACGGCGCACATCGTGGGTGGCCTCCCAGGTTGGGTCCTGAGAGAAACCGCCCCAGCTGCCAACTACCTCGTCCTCGCGGAACTTGTAGTGGCCGATGCCCTTGTTGCCGGTAACGTACCGAACTACCTCGTAGCCCTTGCTTTCCAGGAGAGCTTGCAGCTGTGCGGCCTTCTTGAAGACGTTGTTGTTGTAGCCGCCACACATACCGCGGTCAGAAGTGACCACGAGAATGGCTGCGACGTTTCCGTCTTCGCGCTCACGCAGCATGTCATGCTCCAACGTAGAGGCGGAAGCCAGCTTATTCATGATGCTGGTCATCTCAGTCGCATAAGGCTGAGATGCTTCTACCCTGGCCTGCGCCTTGGTAATGCGCGAGGTAGCAATAAGCTCCTGGGCCTTGGTGATCTTCTTAGTCGAATTAACGGACCGGATGCGGTCACGTAGTTCGCGAAGATTAGCCATCGTTTCTCCTCCCTTCTTTAATCTAGACGGTTAGTTATGAGTTCTGAACTCTACTTAGCCGTCTTGCGGGAGACGTTGAGCTCGGTGTTCTTTACGTCGCTTTCATCCAAAGGCTCTACCGGTGCCTCAGAGCCCAAGTTATGGCCTTCGGAGGTACGGAAGGTCGGCTGGAAATCCTTAGCTGCCGCAACCAATGCGTCCTTGGACTCATCGGTTAGCGGCTTGCCGCCGGAAATCTGCTCAAAGACCTCTGGGGTGTTGGCGTTGAGGTATTCGTGTACCTCGCCCTCGAAGCGGCGGACGTCTTCAACGGGAACGACGTCGAAGATGCCAGCCTCGGCGAGGTAGATGGATACCATCTGGTACTCCACCGGCTGCGGGGAGGACTCGGACTGCTTCAGCAGCTCAACCAGACGGGAACCGCGCTCCAGCTGAGCCTTGGAGGCAGCATCCAGGTCAGATGCGAATGCCGCGAAGGCCTGCAGATCACGGTAGGAGGCCAGGTCCAGACGCAGGTTACCGGCAACCTTCTTCATGCCCTTGGTCTGTGCAGCGCCACCGACACGGGAGACGGAAACACCGACGTTAATAGCCGGACGAACACCCTGGTTGAACAGGTCGGACTCCAGGAAGACCTGGCCGTCAGTAATAGAAATGACGTTGGTCGGAATGAAGGCGCCGACGTCGTTTGCCTTGGTCTCGATGATCGGCAGTGCGGTCATGGAGCCAGCACCCATGTCGTCGGAAAGCTTGGCAGCACGCTCCAGCAGGCGGGAGTGCAGGTAGAACACATCGCCCGGGTATGCCTCGCGTCCCGGCGGACGGCGCAGCAGCAAGGAAATGGCACGGTAGGCCTCAGCCTGCTTGGTCAGATCATCGTAGATAACCAGGACGTGGTTGCCCTGGTACATCCAGTGCTGGCCCAGCGCTGCACCGGAGAACGGTGCCAACCACTTGAAGCCGGCGGAATCGGAAGCCGGTGCGGCCACGATGGTGGTGTAATCGAGTGCGCCGTGCTCCTCAAGGGTGCGGCGCACACCAGCGATGGTCGAGCCCTTCTGGCCAATTGCGACGTAGATGCAGCGTACCTGCCTATCCTTGTCGCCGGACTCCCAGTTAGCCTTCTGGTTCAAAATGGTATCGATGCACACCGCGGTCTTACCGGTCTTACGGTCACCGATGACCAGCTGACGCTGGCCACGGCCGATCGGGGTCATTGCGTCGATAGCCTTGATGCCGGTCTGCATTGGCTCTTCAACCGGCTGGCGCTGCAGCACGGACGGTGCCTGCAGCTCGAGGACGCGCTCCTCTTCAGCGTTGATTGGGCCCATGCCGTCAATCGGCTGACCCAAAGGGTTAATTACGCGGCCGAGGAATTCCTCGCCCACTGGGATGGAGAGAACCTCGCCGGTCCTCTTAACCTCGTCGCCCTCCTTGAGGGACTCGAAGTTGCCCAGGACCACGACACCGATGGAGTTAGTGTCAAGGTTCTGTGCGACGCCAATCACGCCGCCTGGGAACTCGAGCAGCTCATTCGCCATAACGGACGGCAGGCCAGAAACCTGCGCAATACCGTCAGCTGCCGAAATGACCACGCCGACCTCCTCACGGGAGGCCTCCGCGGAGTAGCTCGAGGTGTAGTTCGCAATCGCACTACGGATCTCGTCGGAGGAGATCGTCAGCTCCGCCATGTTCTTCCTGCTCTCGGTAGTATCTTCCAGCACTTACTTAAATCGTTTCTGTCGTTTCGGCTACGCCATCTGGGCACGCAGGCGAGCAATCTTGCCTGCCGTAGAACCGTCAATGACTTCATCGCCGACGCGGATGCGCATGCCACCGAGGAGGCTGGTGTCAACCTCAGAGTGAATGGACATCGCACGACCATAAATTTTGCCCAGCTTCTCAGCGAGTACTGCTTGCTGGCCTTCGTTTAGTTCACCCGCTGCGGTAACACGCGCAATGGTGCGGTCCTGCAGGTCTGCTGCAGAATCAGCCAAAGCGGTCACATCATCGATCGGGTTCTGCTCTGGGCGGGAGATGGCCTGAAGCACCAGTGCCTCAGTAAACATCGTGACCTTGCCATAGAGCACGTTTGCCAGCAATCCGCGCTTGCGGGCGGAATCAGCAGTTCGGTCGGAAAGCAGCTGGGTGAGCTCGCCCTCGCGGTCAAGGATCTGGGAAAGGCGGAAGAGTTCGTCTTCTACCTGGCCCAGCTGGCCCTGCGCCTCAGCGCCACGCAGCAGTGCGCGGCGGCCCAAGGAAACCAATCCCTTGACAAAGTCCTTCGGAGTGGACCACTGTACGGCCGCAGCTTCCTGAATGATGCGCAGCGCACCACCAGAAATCTTGGAGCCAAAAAGGTTCTCCGCTAGGGACTTACGTGCCTCGCTCGGGGCGGCGATATCGGTGAATGCAACGCGCAGTTCGCGGTCATCATCCAAGACATCGACAACCTCAAAGATGTCCAAGCCCGCCTGTGCGGCGGTGGCGACGTTATTCTCGCCAGCAAGGATTTCATCCAAGCGAGATTGCGAGGTTGCGAGTGCTTCGCGGCTAGCTGCCTTCATAGTTGCCTACTTTCCGGCCGGTGCCACAGAGTCGAGCTCGGACAAGAAGCCATCAATGGTGGAGGACTTCTTATAGGCGTCGGAAAGCTCGCCGCCCAGAATCTTCTCCGCCAGGTTGATGGAGTTCTGGCCCATTTCGGAACGCAGCTCAGTAACAACCTGCGAACGGGAAGCCTCCAGCTGCTTCTCGCCATTGGCGACGATGCGGCGGGACTCTTCTTCCGCGTTGGTCTTGGCCTCGGCCTCGATCTGCTTGCCGCGCTCGCGCGCCTGCTCGCGGATCTCGGCTGCCTCTGCACGGGCATCAGCCAGCTGAGCATTGTACTTTTCCAGAGCAGCCTTGGCCTCGGCCTGCTGAGCCTTGGCACGCTTCAAGCCGCCCTCGATCCGGTCTTCACGCTCTGCCAACATCTTGCTGTACATAGGAATTACAAACTTCCAGAACAGCAACAGAATTACGATGAAGCACAGCAAAGACCAGAAAATGTCATAGTTCTTGGGCAGAAGAACAGAGAAACTACCCGAACCTGGGTTATCTCCGCCCTCTGCTGCAAGCAAGTAAACGACGTTATTCATTGGTCTCCCGTCTTAAAAGATTCGGTGTGAAAACTCGAGCTCTTAGAACAGGAAGCCGGCAACGAGACCGATAAGTGCCAAGGCCTCAGTAAAGGCGATACCCAGGAACATGGTGGTACGCAGCTGACCAGCCATTTCTGGCTGACGGGCCATAGCTTCAACGGTCTTGCCGGCAACGATACCGATACCGATGCCTGGACCGATAGCCGCCAGGCCATAACCAATGGTGCCCAGTCCTTCAAACTTCGAAGCGGCATCCGCTGCCAGAATGATTTCGTTCATGGTGAAAGTCGTTCCCTTTCGTAGAATTTCAGTCTGTCTCAAGACTGAATGTCGATGGTTTAAATTAGGTGGTTTACTCGGTCGCGCTCGTCGACCTCGTCCTTAGTGCGAATCAGCGTGCAAGGACAGCTCAATGTACACCGCCGTCAAAAGAGCGAAGATGTACGCCTGTAGGAAGATAACCAGAATCTCGAACAGGCTCATAGCCAAGCCCAGAATAATGGTTAATCCAGACAGTGCGGTCCAACCATTCAGCTGCCAGAAGAAGAAGTTCGTAGCAGAGAAGAGAAGAACCAGAATGATGTGTCCAGCAAGGAAGTTCGCCATGAGACGAATAGCAAGGGTAACCGGCCGCAAGATGAACGTAGAGAAAAACTCAATCGGTACCACCAAAAGATGCAATAGCGGTGGCAAGTTCGGAATCACTACCGAGGAGCGAATGAACTTACCAAGGCCATACCTCTTGGCACCCGCGTAAATCATCACAATGTACGAAACCGCGGCCAAGACAATTGGCATACCAATACGTCCGTTCGGCGAGACATTAAGCCCCGGAATTACGGTCGCAACGTTCATGAATAGAACCGCGAAGAAGATGCTAGCGATAATTGGCAGAAATCGCTTTCCCTCCTTCTTACCCAAAATGTCCTCAGCGATATGAATACGGACAAAGTCGACCGCATTCTCGCCCACATTCTGAATGCCAGAAGGAACCAACTTAGGGTTCTTAAAGGCGGCCCAGAAAAGGATCACCACAATTAGCGTCATCAAGATTCGAATCAGCATCAGGCGATCAAGCGCGAACCATCCGCCGGCGAAGTCACCGAAAAAAAGATGGTCGGCATCAATTTGCCCCGGGAAGAATTCTTCACCTAGATCGGGCGTGTGGAAGTGCCCTTTCATAGCCAATGTTGTAACGCTCAGCGTTCTCTCCCGTGTTCGGGCCACACAGCTTGTAAAAGCTTTTGTGGTGCGATGGACGTCTCAAACTTTCTGTCCTGTTCACGGACTCCGTCGCACATCAGCATGAACAAGACAGGGATTTACCATTACCGGAAGAGAGCACGTGCCTACTTCCACGGTAACCCGAAGTGAATCGTATCAGCTGGATCCTGAGTTTTCGCACGTGGGGGCCCCATAGAAGCTACTCTTCAATTCCAAAGTAAGTAATTGAGCTATAAACCTGCGATTTGCTGGCCAAACTCATAAGCGTGGAATTCATCACACCACATCTCCCCCGCCCCTCGTCGGGGGTATAAATCTCTCATAACCGCAAGTAACAGATGAAATAGAGCTGCTCGGTATCCCCCATGATGCTGAGCTGCCCCAAGCTTTTGGCAGCATTCTTTGAACGCAGATTAAGCCACGTACGTCACTTTAGAAGTAACTATCCCCCAGACTTCGGTTCCGAGGGTTACAACAAGAGCTGCAACTACGCTAAGAAACAAGGCCCACGTGTCATAGAAATCCATTTCCCTAATTACTGCCAAAACCCCCAAGAGCAAAACTAGCTTAAGCAGCCACCCACCGAGCACCACTGCAATTGTTGTCGAGGGGGTTGACTTGGCTGTAAATAGGACTGAAAGAGCCGTGCACAATACGAATCCTCCGCCTAGAGCTGCACCAATTAAGACGCCCCAAATTCCGGGAAGGCCTTTCAATCCCCCCCAAATGGCAAGTGATACCAACATAATGACAAGCAACGCTTTGACACCTAGCTGCACGGCGCGTTTGAGGGGCAGACGCGGATCATCAAAATCAGAGTTTACTTTAGGATCATTCACGGAGACCGAGCCTACCTCACGAGGGCTCGGTTTCCGCCACCACGACGGTCTCTCGAGCAGCAGGGCCAATCTTTCCTTGCCGCAAGGGCACGAGAGTAGCTGCAAACGCGAGAAGAAGGGCCACAATAGTCACGCCAATGGCCTCCGGCGCGGGAACGATGGAAAAGGACACCGCACCAAATGCCACTGCGGAAACCCACAAGTAGAGCACTAGCACGGTACGCCTATGAGTATGCCCAAGCTTGAGGAGGCGGTGATGAATGTGCGCCTTGTCCGCAGAAAACGGTGAACGGCCGTGCGATAGGCGGCGAATAACAGCCCAGACAAGGTCGAGGACTGGAATAAATACCGCTGCGGCGACCACGATAATGGGTGACATCAACGCGACAATATCCACCGTGCCATACAGAGACATGTTGATCTTGCCGGACGCAGAAGTTGAGGCCGCAGCGAGCAAGAGGCCGATAAGCATGGAGCCGGAGTCGCCCATAAAAATGCGGGAAGGTTCGAAGTTATGGGGTAAGAAGCCGGCGCACATTCCCACCAGTGCGGCACTAATAATGGCTGGCGGATAGGCCGATACAGCGCCGCCCTGGTCATGGAGGACGGTCAAGGAAAAGACTAAAATTGCCCCTCCTGCAATCATTCCAAGGCCTGCTGCCAGGCCGTCAAGCCCGTCTACAAAGTTGATGGCATTGATAAGCAAGACGGTAAAGAATGCGGTGAGCAGGGTGCTTTGCAATTGGTCCAGCACAACGGTGGTGCCGCCGCCAAACGGAATGAAAAGTAGTGTCCAGGTAAGGCCCAACCCACTCATGAGCGTGGCAGCGAAAAGCTGGCCAAAAAGCTTCACGACGGCGCTGAGTTCTACTAGGTCATCGACCACGCCAACAAGCACCAGCGCCAAGGCCGCCCATAGCACCGCATTCATTTCCGGAGTGACGGGCATAAAGCCGCGAGTCAAGGCTGGAAGCTGGGCTGCGAGGAATATTGCCGCCGCAAAGCCGGTAAACATGGCCACGCCGCCCATACGGGGTGTGGGCTGCGTGTGAGCGTCGCGCAGGCGAATTTCCGCCACCCGGCCGGTGCGCACTAAAAAGGAGCGCACCACACCGGTGGTCAGATACGTAAATGCTGCTGCGACGAGGATGACAAGGGCCAACTCGCGCAGCGGGACACCACTGCCGCTCACGCGAATACCTCCTTAAGCCTGGGGGCGGGTGCGCAGGGTTTGGGCATCGAGGCCGATGACCTTGCCGATTTCCTCGGCCGTGAGCGCGCCTTCACGGAGTAGATACGGGCGCTCACCGGAGAGATCGATGATGGTGGAAGGCTTACCGACGGCCGTCTCTCCCCCATCCAAATAAACCGTCACGGCTTTACCCAGCTGTTGCTTAGCCATAAGCGCGGTGGTTGGTGGCTGGTGGCCAGAGATATTGGCGGAAGACACAGCCATCGGACCAACCTCGCGCAAAAGCTCAATTGCAATGGGGTGCAGCGGCATGCGCAGCATTACCGTGCCGCGGGTATCACCGAGGTTCCACGGCAAGGATGGTGCCTGAGGAACAACGATAGACAGGCCACCCGGCCAGAAGGCCTCGACCAAATCACGCGCAGTATCGGTATAGGAAGCCACGAGACCGCGAACGGTATCCCAGGAACCAACCAAAACCGGTACCGGCATATCCGGACCGCGCTGCTTGGTAGCCAATAGATTGGCTACGGCATCATTATCAAAGGCATCGCAGCCAAGGCCATACAGCGTATCGGTGGGCATGACCACAAGGCGACCGGATTGTGCAGCCTTGACCGCAATGTTCAGGCCCTCTTCGCGCTCGGCCTCATCGGCACAGTTAAAAATCTTTCCTTGCATAGTCTTTCCTCTTCTTGCCCTAAGTGGTGTCTTAGTCTACCGCGCGCACCGCAGTGACAAAGCGGGGCGTTCCCGTCATGTCCTGCAACGGCGAGATTTTTTCAAAGCCGCCGTGGCGGGTCAATGCGGCTTGTACGGCTTCGCTTGTGGAGTCATCGTGCTCGATGGCCACCTTGCCGCCCGGGCGCAAAAGGCGGGCGAACGTCGGGATGAGGCCGGTGATGACGCCCATCCCATCCGCACCGGCAAAGACCGCGTCGTGTGGATCATGGTAGACCTCCGGATCGAGGTCCGTCGTCTCCGGTACATACGGCGGGTTGGTCACGATAAGGTCCACGGTCCCGTTCCACTCCGCCAAGGTAGTGGCATCCGTAGCATCGGCCTGAATGACCTCTACCCCGCTGCCGCGGGTATTGGCAGTGGTGTAGGCCAAGGCGGCGTCGGCAAGCTCAACTGCCCGCACCTGCGCCTCAGGTAAGTAGTGGTGCAGATATAGTGCCAACGCCCCTGTGCCAGTGCACAAGTCCACCAGCCGCGGGCCGTCCGCATTGCGCACCGCCCAGTCCGCCATCACCTCGGTTTCCGGCCGCGGGATAAATACGCCAGGGCCCACTTTGAGCTCCAGCGGACCGAACCAGGCGCTGCCTAGCACGTACTGTAGGGGCTCGCGGGACTCACGGCGACGTAGCAGCGCATCATAGGCCATATCGAAACCGGGCATAGGGGCTTGGTCCAGCGGGATGTCCATGTGGCCGCAATGAATAAGGTGCGCGGCAATGATGCGCGCATCCCACTCGGGGCTTGGTACCCCGGCAGCACGAAGGCGCTGCACCCCATGGCGCAGCGCCTGTCCATACGTGTTATCCACGCCCGTTTAGCCCTCGGCCTCGAGACGCTCAGCACGCTCCTGGTCCTGCAAGGCCTTAATAAGGTCATGCATATCGCCGTTCAAAACAGAGTCCAGGTTATTGGCCTTGTAGCCAATGCGGTGATCCGTGATGCGGTTCTCCGGCCAGTTATAGGTGCGGATGCGCTCGGAGCGGTCCATGGTGCGTACCTGGGAGGCGCGCTGCTCGCCGGCCTCAGCCTCGCGAGCTTCACGCTCCATCTGGTCCAAGCGGGCCTGCAAGACCTGCAGTGCACGCGCCTTGTTCTGAATCTGGGAACGTTCCTTCTGACAGGTAACGATAAGCCCAGTTGGCAGGTGGGTAATGCGCACCGCGGAGTCGGTGGTATTCACGCCCTGGCCGCCCTTACCAGAAGAACGGTAGACGTCGACGCGAATATCCTTGTCATCAATATTGACGGACTCCACCTCTTCTGGCTCTGGGTACACCAGCACACCCGCGGCAGAGGTCTGAATACGGCCCTGGGACTCGGTGACCGGGACACGTTGCACACGGTGCACGCCGCCCTCGAACTTGAAGACGGACCAGGCGCCATCGCGCGAGGGAGACTTGGAACGGAAGGAAATGGTCATATCCTTCACGCCTCCCAGATCCGACTCATTGAGGCCTAGGACCTCCCAGTTAAAGCCGGTCTTATCCGCATAGCGCTCGTACATCCGGGCCAAGTCACCGGCGAAGAGGGCCGCCTCCTCGCCGCCCGCGCCGGCCTTGATCTCCATAATGATGTCCTCGGAGTCCTGATCATCGCGCGGTGCGAGCAGATCAGCGAGCTTTTCTTCCAAGCTCTCCACGGACTTTTCCAGGCGGTCCGCTTCTTCTTGGAAGTCATGGTCCTCGTAGGCCATCTCCTTGGCGTCCGCGAGATCCTCGCGGGCCTGGGTTAATTCATCATTAACCATGATGATGGGGCGCAGTTCCGCATAGCGCTTGGAGAGCTTGCGGAATTGCTTCTGGTCGCCGGCCACCTCCGGATCGCCCATCTGCATCTCAATGCCCTGGTATTCGGACACAATGTCATCAACGAGGGAAACCTGATTAGACATAATCTTCTTCATCCTTATCCGCAGCCATCGGGGCCGAGGAGGCCACCTGCATCAAGAACTCGCCATTGGAGCGGGTCTTCTTTAGCTGCTTAATGAGCAGGTCAATGGCCTGGTGGGAATCCAGGGCAGAAAGGATGCGACGCAGCTTGGTCATGATGCGCGCCTCCTCTGGTACGAGCAGCAATTCATCCTTACGGGTGCCGGACGGGTTAACGTCCACGGCCGGGAATACACGGCGCTCGGAAATGCCACGGTCCAATTTCAGCTCGGCATTGCCGGTGCCCTTGAATTCCTCGAAGATGACGGTATCGCCGGTAGAACCGGTCTCCACCATGGCGGTGGCGATGATTGTCAGCGAGCCGCCCTCTTCGATATTGCGGGCGGCGCCGAGGAAGCGCTTTGGCGGGTAGAGCGCGTTGGAGTCCACACCGCCAGAGAGGATGCGGCCGGATGCCGGGGAGGAATTATTGTACGCGCGGCCCAGGCGGGTAATGGAGTCGAGCAAAACAACGACGTCCTTGCCCTGCTCCACCAGGCGCTTGGCACGCTCGATAGCCAGCTCGGCTACGGAGGTGTGCTCTGATGGCGGGCGATCAAAGGTGGAAGCAATAACCTCACCGTTGACGGAACGCTGCATATCCGTAACTTCCTCAGGGCGCTCATCTACGAGGACAACCATGAGGTAGCACTCCGGGTTATTGGTAGAAATCGCATTGGCGATATTCTGCAAAATCGTCGTCTTACCGGCCTTTGGCGGGGAGACGATAAGCGCGCGCTGGCCCTTACCAATGGGCATGATGAGGTCAATCACGCGGGTGGTGAGGATCTTCGGGTCCGTTTCCAAACGCAGGCGCTTATTCGGATACAGCGGGGTCAGCTTATTAAAGTGCGGACGCTGCTTTGCGTTTTCCGGATCGATGCCATTGACGGTATCGACCTGAACCAGCTGGTTGTACTTGCGGCGGTTACGACCGTTGCCATGCGTATGCGTCGGGCCGGAGACCTTAACCTGGCCGGTAATGGCGTCGCCGGAGCGCAGGCCCAGGCGGCGGACAATGCCGTTGTTGACAAAGACGTCGGAAGCCGCGGCGCGGTAACCGGTGGTGCGCAGGAAGGCGACATTATTGTCTACCACGTCCAAAATGCCACCGACGGCCTGCAGCTCATCGCCCTCGCGGACCTGCAAATCGTTGCCGCCGTTATTGTCATTATTGTTTCCGCGGCCACGGCGGTTGCGGCGATTGCGGCGCCCACGACGGTTGCCGCGCTCGTGATTATTGTTGTCATCGTGGCGATTGCCGCGCTGCTTATTATCGCCGCGGTCATTCTTATCGCCCTGATTATCGGAGCCATCCTGGGAGTTATTCTCGCGGTTGTCTTTATTGCCACCCTGCTCCTCGTTGTGGCTGCGTTCCTCGCGCTCTTGACGTTCCTGCCGCTCCTGGCGTTCTTGCCGGCGGGCGCGGTTGCGGCGAGCGCGGCGTGCCTGAGAACGCGACTCATAGCGCTGCTCCTCACCAGAGTTCTGCTGGCGGTTATCCCGCTTCTCGCCGGATTCTTCCTGCTTTTCCGCCTTCTGCGGCGCCTCGTCCTGCGCCTGTGCGCGTGGCTTTTCTGGTTTATTAGACTTCTCTGCCTTTTCCGTCTTTTCTACCCGAGCGGCCTTTTCCACCTTGGCCTTGGCCTTTGGCGGAACTTGACCAGTCTTGATGGCGGTGATGAGATCCCCCTTGCGCAGGGCAGAGACACCACGTAGACCGCGCTCTGCGGCCATTTTGCGCAATTCCGGCAGCTTCAGGGATGCAAGATCCTGTGCTGCGGTGTTGTCCGTTTCGCTCACGGATATCCTTTCGTTGCTTGACCAGGTCCGATGATGCGGGAGCCGCCGTAGCCTAGGCTCACGGCGTTGCACTGGAAGCCAATGTGTATTTTTCTAGGACTTCTCGCCCTCGTGCCAAGGCGCATGCGCGTCCTGCCGGGCAATAAGTATGAGGCCTCTTCCATGTTCTCAAGGAGAATTCGCACAGCGGGTGCACGAACCGGAAGAAATCAAGAAACGACTGCGGGCAAAACTTCTCTGGGCCCGAATCCATAGGAAAGGGGAGCTAAAAATTCCGGTTTCCTACCAGTCGCGAATAAGTATAACGCATAGACCGCAACGCCCGCACCATGACACCGCTACAGTAGAGGCATGCTTTCCACAATGATGGATATCCCCCTCTCCCTGACCCGCATTTTGGAATACGGCGCCTCGGTGCACGGCAGCACCACGGTGACAACCTGGCACGGTGAGGGCACCGGCTCCGAATTTGATCCGGCCGAAGAAGTTACCTTCCGCGATATCGCCGCTCGCGCAGCCGCCTTCGCCCACGCTATTCATGATGATTTGGGCATTACCGGCGATGAGCGCGTGGGTAGTTTTATGTGGAATTGCGCCGAACACCTCGAGGTCATGTTTGGCACTGCCTGCAAGGGCGCGATTTTTGCGCCGCTCAATAAGCAACTGATGAATGACCAGATTCGCCATATTATTAATCACGCGGAAATATCTGCCATCGTGTGCGATCCCCGGCTGGCGCAGCAACTAGGAAAGGTGCTTGTGGGTACGGACTCCGTGAAAAGCGTCATCATAACCGGCGCACAGCCGGCGCAGCAGTTTGCCCACCTCTTCCCTCGCGGGATCGAAGTGTATTCCTATGAAGCTTTAATTGATGGCCGCTCCACCGTCTATGACTGGCCGGAGCTCGATGAGCGCACGGCCGCGGCGCTCTGTTATTCCACGGGTACCACGGGTGCCCCCAAGGGTGTGCTGTATTCGCACCGTTCGCTGTATCTGGAGGCCATGCAGCTGCGCTCCTCGGACTCGCTGTGCATCACCCACGGTGAGACTTTCCTGTGCTGCATCCCCATCTGTCACGTGCTGAGCTGGGGCGTTCCCTTTACCTGCTTCATGACGGGCACCCCGCTCGTGCTTCCCGACGCCGACGTCTCCGCCCCCACCCTTGCCAAGGCCATCGCCGCTACTTCTCCGCGCGTGGCCCACGGCGTTCCCACCATCTGGATCCAGCTCTTTGTCCACTACATGCACCATCCGCCAGAGCGTATGACCCTCACGGAGATCTATGCCGGCGGCTCCCCCGTTCCCCCGACGCTTATCAAGATGTGGGAGGAACGCTACGGCGTCGACGTTGTTCACGTGTGGGGCATGGTGGAAACCTCCACCGTCGGC
>NZ_JBBMGF010000008.1:0-111758 GCF_037908325.1 Corynebacterium sp. KPL4035
TGCGGATGTAGCGCAGTTGGTAGCGCATCACCTTGCCAAGGTGAGGGTCGCGAGTTCGAGTCTCGTCATCCGCTCCAGCACTGTATTGTGTGAGGCGGTATCGCCACGGTGGAATGGCCGAGTGGTGAGGCAACGGTCTGCAAAACCGTGCACACGGGTTCGATTCCCGTTTCCACCTCAACTTCTTAATGCCTTCGGGCATTAAGCGCGATTAGCTCAGTGGGAGAGCGCTTCCCTGACACGGAAGAGGTCACTGGTTCAATCCCAGTATCGCGCACGAGAGTCTCTTTTTAGGCTCTGTAGCAAACTCCGGTTTGTTGTGCGGATGTAGCGCAGTTGGTAGCGCATCACCTTGCCAAGGTGAGGGTCGCGAGTTCGAGTCTCGTCATCCGCTCCATGTAGCCGCCCCAGAGACGGGGCGGCTTTTTTCTTGTCTCCTTCCGTGTGCTGTGCGATACGCTTGCCTTTGAAGAGTCATAACCCAAAGCGGAGGAGGAAAGATGTCACGCGCACTAGTGGTACCGCTATTGGTTGGAGCCTGCGGCTTCGCGTCTTTTGTTTCGGGGACTGTGCTTTTCTTTATGGGCCTTACTGCGGCAGATGCGGCTGGAGGCAGTGGCAGCGGGGCGTGGCCTTTGACGCTCATCGGTGTTGGCGTCGCCCTGGTTATTTTTGCTCTGATGGTTTCTGGTCCGTTTTTTAATGCCCGGCAGGGGGAGAGGTCCTAAGGCTAGGTCCGCTGGAATTGAGTCAACTTGGCTTAAATAGTGATAAATACCTCTTTTTATTAAGGAAGCGGAACTCGAGCCCAGTTCAAGCCGACATATGACTCGACGCGCTGCTTTTTGTGATTGCCGCTATGGCAAGTCGCGGGGCTAGTATGTCTGACAATTCAACTTGTGCTTTTCCAACATCACAAAGGAGCTATCTATGGGCTACCGCGTACCTTGGCTGCGCCGCACAGCCGCAGCAGTGGGCACAGCCGCACTGGTCTTGGGCGGGTCGATGCCTGCCGCATTCGCGCACGACTCCGTTATTGGCGGTTCGGTCAAAGACGGCGATCAACTCGATGAGTTCCCTAAGGAAATCACCCTTGAGTTTTCTGGCATCCCCAAAGAGGACTTCAACACCTTTGCCGTAACCAACGCCGATACCGGTGAGAAGCTCTTTAGCCAGGAACCGCAGCTCCATGAACGAGACCTCACAATTGAGACTCCTGAGGGGGTTAACCCTGGGCCGGGCAACTACCAGGTGGGTTTCCAAATCACGTCTTCGGATGGACACGCTACTCGCGGTGGTGTGGAATTTTCCGTTAAAGGTGACGGGGCCGAAAACCCCGAGGCTGGCGAGTCTGACGCGACAGACCAGGAAGCAACCGAGGGGCTGCCGATGTCGCTGAAAATCATTTTGGGCGTGGGCGGGGTTTTGGCAATTGCCGCAGTAGTTGCCCTATTTATTGGCAAGTCTCGTCGCATTGATTCGGAAGGTGAAAAATAATGTCCAAGATTTCTAGCATTGCCCTTGTGGGGTTGACTGTGGCCGGCCTTGCCCTGGCGGGTTGCTCCCCGCAGAACCAAAATGACTCCACCGAGTCGAAGGCTGATGCCACCTCCAGCGCTGCGGAGAAGTCCTCCCCCGCCGCAGCCGAGGACCTGACCTTCGAAGACGCGGTCGTGCGTGCCAACGAAGATAAAGACATGACTGCTATTTTTGGCACCTTGGTGAACCACACCGATAAGGACATCGCTATCACCGGTTTTTCCACCAGTCTTAATGCCAAGGTGAACCAGATCCATGAGACCGTCGATGGCAAGATGCAGGAAATGTCGAGCCCGTTGGTGGTCAAGGCCGGCGAGTCCCACGAACTTGCACCAGGCGGTGACCACTTCATGCTCATGGAAATGGGAAACCACATCGCTCCCGGCGAATCCCTTGACCTTAAGGTGAAGCTAGAAGGCGGCGAAGAGCTCGATCTGGGCGAGATCCAAACGCGTAGCATGCCTTCCGGGGATGAGGACTACGGCGATATGGAAGGCCACGATATGTCCCACATGGAGCACGGAGATATGTCCCACAATAAGGAAGGCCACGACCACTAACCATGTCTGGGTTCAGCAGAAGGGGATTTCTCACTGGCGCTGCGGTATCGACCAGCGCCTTCGCGTTGGCAGGCTGCAATAACCAGGGCTCTTCCCCGGATGCTGGGGCACAGGAACAGCCTGCGCTTGCCGACGCCCTCGTGGCTTTTGACGGCGAGCATCAGGCGGGCATTGCTACCGCAGAGCAGGCTCACCTGAATCTGGTGGGGTTTGACTTTAAAAGGGGCGTCGACAAGCGAGAGTTTGCCAACCTCATGAAGCTGTGGACCGAGGACGCCCGCGCGCTGTGTACGGGGGAGCCGCCGCTGGGCACCCTGGAACCGGAAATGGTGCAACAGTCCGCCAACTTGACCATCACCTGCGGTCTAGGCCAGAAGGTATTCTCCCTGCTCGGCGTGGAGAAACCACACTGGTTGGGAGATGTGCGTTCCTTTAAGCGTGATGAGCTGCAACGACAATGGGGACAAAGCGATATTGTCCTTCAGATTTGTTGCGATGACCCGTTGATGAATACTTATGCACTGCGCCACATGGTGCGAGCCGGTGAGCACTATGCCAGTGTGAAGTGGCTGCAGCAGGGATTTATTCATGCCTATGGCAGCCACGAAAAGAGCGCTACTGCGCGCAATATGTTCGGGCAAAAGGACGGCACCGTTAACCCGCGCAGCGAGGAAGATTTTGCAGCCCAAGTGTGGATCGATGAAGGGCCGAAGTGGGCGCAAGGGGGAACGGCCATGGTGGTGCGTCGTATTCGCATGAACGTGGATACGTGGGAGAAGCTGGATCGCTCCTCCCGTGAAAATGCGGTGGGCCGTAAGCTTGACACCGGCGCCCCGCTTACCGGTGAAGAAGAATTTGATGCTGCAGATTTCGATGCGGTAGATGACTACGGCTTGCCGGTGATTGATAAAAACTCGCACATGGCCGTGGCCGCGCCACCTGCTGATCATCCGGAGCAACGCATCCTACGCCGGCCGTATAACTATGAGCTGGCCCCCGATGGCAAGGATGGGCAGCTTTCCAATATCGGCCAGGTTTTCATCTGCTATCAGCAGGATCCCACCAAGCAATTCGAGCCTATCCAGGCCCGTTTGGATAAATCTGACCTGATGAATGAGTGGCTGACCCATATCGGCTCCGCTATGTATTTCTGCCCGCCGGGCACCCTCGACGCGGATGGGCGTGAATCTTGGTGGGCGAAATCGCTTTGCGAGTATGCAGGGTTGTAGAATAGCTATCCGTAAATTTAAATGGCGGACGCGGCCAGGTATGCCGCCGACGCACGAGCGCATAAAGGAGCGCGATTATGGCGGAACTCATTCCCGCAGTACCGGTCAATTACGATTCCTTCACCGTGCCCGCCGGCCAGGCCGTGGGCGCAGCAATGCGAGAGCTCAATCTTCCCAATAAGGGCCCTGAGGCTGTCGTAGTCGTTCGCGGTGAAGACGGCACTCTCTTTGATTTGTCGCACACCCCCGACACGGAATCCACCTTCACCCCGGTAGCCGCCTGCGAGGAAGACGGTCGCGCGGTAATCCGCCACTCCTGCGGCCACGTTATGGCGCAGGCCGTGCAGGCCGAATTCCCCGGCACCAAGCTGGGCATCGGCCCGGCCATTGAAAATGGCTTCTACTTCGATTTTCAAACCGCGGAGCCTTTCACCCCGGAAGATCTCAAGGCGATTGAAAAGCGCATGAAGAAGATCATTAAGGGAGGCCAGCGTTTTGAGCGCCACGTTTACGAATCCGCTGCAGAAGCGGAGCAGGCGCTTGCCGGAGAACCCTTCAAGCTCGAGCTGGTCCAGGACAAGGGCAACGTTGACCCTGACTCCGATGAGGCCGCCGAGGTTGGTTCTGGCGATCTGACCCACTATGACAACATCAACCCGCGCACCGGGGAAGTAGAGTGGTTCGACCTCTGCCGCGGACCGCACGTTCCAACCACCAAGTACATCCCGGCCTTCACGCTAACCCGCTCTTCTGCTGCATACTGGCGCGGAGATCAGTCTAAGGCTGGCCTGCAGCGCATTTACGGCACCGCTTTTGAGTCCAAGGAGGCCCTGGAGGCCTACCAGACCATGGTGGAAGAGGCTGAAAAGCGCGACCATCGCCGCTTGGGCCAAGAGCTAGACCTCTTCTCCTTCCCAGATGAGATTGGCTCCGGTTTCCCGGTATTCCACCCGAATGGTGCCACCGTGCGCATGGAGATGGAAAACCACTCTCGCAACCGCCACGTCCAGGCCGGCTATTCCTTTGTCAACACTCCGCATATCACCAAGGGTGATCTCTTCAAGAAGTCGGGCCACCTGGACTTCTACGCCGATGGCATGTTCCCGCCAATGCAGCTCGATGGCGAGTATGACGAAGAAGGCAATACCGTCAAGGAGCCGCAGGACTACTACGCCAAGCCCATGAACTGCCCGATGCACAACCTGATTTTTGCATCCCGTGGCCGTTCCTACCGCGAGTTACCGCTGCGCCTATTTGAGTTCGGCACCGTCTACCGCTACGAAAAGTCCGGCGTGGTCCACGGTCTGACCCGTGCCCGCGGCTTTACCCAGGACGATGCGCACATTTACTGCACCGAAGAACAGCTGGAAGAAGAACTCACCAAGGTCCTAGACTTCATCATCTCCTTGCTGAAGGACTATGGCCTGTCTGATTTCTACCTGGAGCTTTCCACCAAGGATCCGAATAAGTTCGTCGGTTCCGACGAGATTTGGGAGCGCTCGACTTCCATCTTGCAGTCGGTCGCGGAAAAGTCTGGCTTGGAGCTGGTACCGGACCCAGCCGGCGCCGCGTTCTACGGTCCAAAGATTTCTGTCCAGGCCCGCGATGCCATTGGCCGTACCTGGCAGATGTCTACCGTGCAATTGGACTTCAACTTGCCCGAGCGTTTCGAGCTGGAGTACACCGCTTCGGACGGAACAAAGAAGCGCCCGATCATGATTCACCGTGCGCTCTTTGGCTCCATTGAACGTTTCTTTGGTGTGCTGCTGGAGCACTACGCTGGCGCATTCCCAGCTTGGCTGGCGCCGCACCAGGTGGTGGGTATCCCGGTGGCAGATGAATTCTCCCCGCACCTTGAAGAAGTTGCCGCACAGCTGCGCCAGAAGGGAATCCGCGCCGATGTGGATACCTCCGATGACCGCATGCAGAAAAAGATTCGCAATCACACCACCGGAAAGGTCCCATTCATGCTGGTCGCCGGTGCCCGCGATGTGGAAGCCGGCGCCGTGTCCTTCCGCTTCCTAGATGGCACCCAGGTCAACGGTGTGCCGGTGAATGAAGCTGTGGAACTCATCACTGCGTGGGTCGCAGAACGCAATAACGAGCAGCCGACTGAAGAGCTCATCAGTGCCCGACGCTAAAAAGACGCGCGAGACCGAAAGCTCCGCCGCTTTCGACAATGGAGCGGTGGAGGGGACCTTCGTTGACTCAGGCGCGGGCGACCCGGACCGTCTAGAACGGCTGTGGGCACCTTATCGCATGGCTTATATAGCCAAGCGCTCTGAGGACCCCTTCGTTGCCGCCCCGCAGGGTAGCGACGAAGACGGGCTCATCATCGCCCGCGGCAAGAGCGTTTATGCATTGCTAAACCTCTTTCCGTACAACGCTGGACACCTCATGGTGGTGCCGTACCGTAAAGAATCTCAGCTTGAGAACCTAACGCAAGAGGAATCTCAAGAGCTGATGGAGTTTGCGCAAAAGGCTATCCGGGTACTCAAACGCGTCTCTCACCCAGAGGCCATTAACGTAGGTTTGAACTTGGGTCGCGCTTCAGGAGGCTCCGTGGGAGATCACCTGCACCTGCATGTGGTGCCAAGGTGGCCTGGGGATAGTAACTTTATGACTGTCCTCGATGGGACTAAGGTATTACCGCAGCTTCTGCAGGATACACGCCGCGTGCTGGCAGAAGGTTGGCGCGAGATGGAAGAGGAGGATTCGCGTGCTTAGCGTGCATGGGCGAAAGCCCGCCGCCGTGGTGGTGGAACCTATAGCGAAGGCCTTTTTAAAGCTGGGCCTGACCCCAAATGTGGTCACTATTGTGGGAACCATTGTCACCATTGCTATTTCGGTGATCCTCATTCCTACCGGTCACCTGTTTTCCGCTGCCGTATTATCCGGCCTCTTTGCCGCCTTTGACATGCTCGACGGCACCATGGCGCGTCTGACTGGCAAAGCCACCGCCTTTGGCGCGACCTTGGATGCTTCCTGCGATCGAATCACCGATGGTGCCTTGTTTAGCGCTATTGCGTGGTGGCTGATTTATTCCGCGGATTCTTCCCGCATTACGGTCATCGCTTGCTTTGTCACCTTGGTATGTTCCCAGGTCATTTCCTATATCAAGGCTAGGGGAGAGGCGTCTGGGTTCAAGATGGTCGGCGGCCTCATCGAGCGCCCTGAGCGGCTTATCTTGGGCTTGGGCGGCATTGGCCTTGAGGGCCTTGGCGTTCCGCATGCTATCGAGGTAGCGCTGTGGATCCTTGCCGTTGGCTCCATCTTCACCGTGTGCCAGCGCATGGTCATCGCTGCCCGCCAGGAGCAGCACTAGCTCGCTGAGCACCACCGAAAAACCAGGAGGTTTTAACACCATGTGGGATAAAGAAGACCTCTCCGCGGCGGGCTACCTCGCGGGGTGGAAGGTGGTGCGCCGGTTACCCGAGCCCATTGCGCGCACGCTGTTTCGGTGGGGCGCCGACTTTGCCAGCAGCAATGGCCGCGGAATGGAAGGCTTGCGCCGCAACCTTGCCCGGGTGGTGGGGCCGGAAAACGTTACCCGCGCGCTGGTGCGCGATTCCGTTCGCTCCTATATGCGCTATTGGATGGAGGCCTTCCGCCTGCCGGCTATCCACGGCGATGCCAGCCTGCACGAGCGCCTGCTCAGCGGCTTGGATGGTCTCGAGCATTTTGATGCTTCCGCTCAATCCGGACGCGGCACTATTTTGGCCCTCCCACATTCGGGTAATTGGGACATGGCGGGTGTCTTCCTCGTGGGCCACTATGGCCAGTTCACCACTGTCGCAGAGCGCTTGAAGCCCGCCGTGCTTTTCGACGCCTTTGTGGACTACCGCGAAACCCTCGGTTTTGAGGTCCTTCCCCTCACTGGGGGCGAAGCCTCGCCTTTTGCTCGCCTCAAAGAAGTATTAGAAGCTGGCGGCGTGGTGTGCCTGCTGGCCGAGCGTGACCTGACTCGAAGTGGTGTGAGCGTGGATTTCATGGGGGAGGAGGCCAATATGGCCGCCGGACCCGCCCGGCTTGCGCTGGAGACTGGCGCCGCCCTCCATGTAGTGCACTCATGGTTTGAGGGAGAGGGCTGGGGCCTATCGGTGTCTCCGGAACTTGAGGTAACAAACGTACAAGAGACTACGCAACGCATGGCCGATGGCTTCGCTGCCAATATTCGCCGGCATCCGGAGGATTGGCATATGCTGCAGCCGCAGTGGAATGTCGATATTGAGAGGCGTCGGCAAGCGCGCGCCGCGCACAAGGCCCGTGATAGCCGCCACGCTGGTGCACGGCAGGAAGGCGAGAAATAATGCGGATCGGCATCGTGTGCCCCTACTCCTTTGATGAACCGGGCGGAGTTCAAGCCCATATCCTTGATCTAGCCACCGTATATATAGAGCAAGGGCACTATGTTCAGGTCATCGGCCCCGCTTCTGACTCCACGCCGCTGCCTGATTTTGTGGTCAAGGGAGGCCCGGCTTTTCCCATTGCTTATAACGGTTCGGTGGCCCGCCTGTCCGTCGGACCTCAGGTAACGCGCAAGGTCAAACGCTTTATCAAAGATGGCGACTTTGATGTTTTGCACATCCATGAGCCCAATTCCCCGAGCTTTTCCATGACCGCGCTGGCCGTAGCGCAGGGACCGTTGGTGGCCACGTATCACGCCTCCGCGTCGAGCTCGCTGGTCTTGACCCTTGCCAAGCCTTTCCTCGCGCCTTTTTTGGAAAAGATCCGCGGCGGTATCGCGGTTTCAGATATGGCGCGGCGCTGGCAGGTGGAGCAATTGGGCGGAGACCCAGTCCTCATTCCCAACGGCGTGGATACATCGGTATACGCGCAGGCACGGCGCCGCAGCCCAGCCAAGGCCCCCGGAGATCCTTTAGAAGTAGTCTTCTTAGGCCGGCTCGACGAGCCGCGCAAGGGGCTGGATATCCTGCTTCGTGCGCTCCGCCAGATAGACCACCCCCTCCGCGTTACCATCATGGGTGGCGGCCGTGCTCGCGAGGTAGAAGGCGTAGATTTTGTCGGCCGAGTCAGCGATGCCGAAAAGGCCGAGATCCTCGGCCGCGCCGATGTATACGTGGCCCCAAATACCGGGGGCGAAAGTTTCGGCATTGTGTTAGTAGAGGCCATGGCGGCCGGCGCGGCAGTAGTTGCTTCTGACCTTGAAGCCTTCCGCGCGGTGTGCAACGCCGATTCTGATGAGCCTGCCGGCGCACTCTTCCGCAATGAGGATAGTGAAGATCTGGCGCGCGTCTTAAGTGAGGTGCTTGATGATGCCGAGTACCGGGTTCGGCTGACACGCAATGGCGTCGAGCGTGCCAGCACGTATGACTGGGACCATGTGGCAGCAGCTGTTATGCAGGTCTATGAAACCGTCCAGGACGGAACCAAGGTGAGGGTGAAGCGCTAATGGCCATTGAAATTGCGCTAGTCCTCTTTCTGCTCATCATCGTGGGCTCCTGGGCGCTTTTTACCGCTCAGCGGCTCAACTCACTGCACATTCGCACCGATGCCTCGCTGGCACAGCTACAGGCGGCCCTAGACCGCAGGGCAGCGGTCACAGCGGCAGTGGCACCGGGCCTGGCGGCCCTGGCCCAAAGAGCCGAATCCACCGAGCTCTACCAAGGCCACTTCGAACCGCGCACGCTGGCCGAGCGGGAGCTTTCTGCCGCCATTGTGCGGGAGTTTCCCGCAGAGCGCCGCCCCGCTGCGCTTGCCGACGCCGAAGGGCGTATCCAGCTCGCCCACCGCTTTTATAACGAAGCGGTCAGCGATACTCGCGCTTTGCGTCTGCGCCCTGCGGTGCGGCTTTTCCATCTGGGCGGCACCGCAAAGCTGCCGGAATACTTTGACTACATGCTGGCTGAGTAGCCTGCTGAGCGGCTTTATGACCGAAGCGAGTGCCGGCCGCCTCGGCGGCGTAAAACTGGCTGTGCCAGGGCGCTTGGCGCGTGTGGCTGGTGAATTCCTGCACGTTCCAGTTTCCCAGCCAGCGCCACCTCGAGCGCAAACCATATAAGCCCAATGATGGCCATAACCACGATGAGAATATTGCGGGCCACCAAGAGATACACGGGGAACATATTCTCGCCCACGTAATGCCAGATGTAGTCGTAGTTAAACGGATAGATCAAAGTACCCAGCGCGGCGGCGATAATGGCGCAGACCGCCAGCAGGCCTTGGACTACCCGCAAGGCAGTAAACCCTTGTGGAAGTCGCTGGCGGATCACCACTGCAAGCAGCGGGCCGAGCCAGACGATGTATTGCGGGGAGAAAACCTTATTGGTCGCGATAAGGAGCAAGACCATAACGCTAAAGAACGCCATGGTGGTGCGCGTGGTCCATCCGCCGGCACACAGCCGGTAGAGCGCCCATCCCACCGCAAACACCAGCATGATAATGATGGCTATGGTGCTCCACCTGATGGCGGTATCCACGCCGGACCCGGAGATCTCAAAGCTCTTGGAAGCGGCGTAGCCCAAATCCCAGCGGCCGGGGTGGCGATGCGCTTGCAGCAACAGGAAGGTCGCCGGGATGGACTCCAACTGGAGTCCGCGCACGCCCTGGTAGTTTAAAGGTGAAAGTAAGCGTTCGGTGCCACAGGTGGCAACCGTTATGGCGCAGACTGCAATGATGGTGCAGAAGAAGACGAGCAGGCGTTGCCAGGTCGCAGGCCTATTGAAGCGGCCCACTAAGCCTGCGGCGAGCACTCCGGGCCAAAGCTTCATGGTGGTGGCAAAGCCCAGTAACGCCGAGGCAATAAGGGGATGGGTAGCCAGAAGGGCGGCTGCTCCGGCGACGGCTAGGGCGGGGAAAATATCGAGGCGCCACACAAAGGCATGGCCGGCCGCGGTGCCGAAGAAAACCCAGAACCAAGCGGCCCAAAAAGCGCGCGGTTGGGTGGGATGGTGGCGCAGCAGCAGGGCTAAAAACGCGGCGTCGACAAGCAGCGTCATGATGGTAAAGCCGATATAGAAAGCGGTGATATTTTCACCGGTGAGCCACCCCAAAAGCACCGTAGGCCACGTGCCTGCATGAGGGTACTCGGTCATTTGAGTTGGGTCGTCGCCGTAGATACCCGCAAAATAATATGCGACATCGCCCCTGGGACTGTGGTCAATCTTGAGTAGATATACAAGGCACAGGCGGGCGATAACCCACCCAATCCAAACTGCAGGAACAGAAGCGAGGCGTTTCACCCAAAAGACTTTATTCAAAGAGCGCTCACTTCGGTGGCGGACATAGTTTCTTCTAGAAAATTCTTCCACTTATGCCAAAAATTGGGGGAGAGATAATGAGAAAAGGAATCGGCGGCTCGGCCATTTAGTAGTGTGGACGACAATTGCTAGCGGTAGTGATTTAGGACATTGGGAGTGTGGAGATGGCAGCCATCCGCGAGATTTTGGACATAGAGAAAACGGGAGCGGACGATGTCTTTAGTGGCCCGGCGGTGGAGTCGCGGATTGAGCGTACCTTCGGCGGACATATTGCTGGCCAAGCAGTGGCCGCGGCCCAACGCACCGTTTCCGGGAAAGAGGTTCACTCCCTGCACGGCTATTTTGTGGGGCCTGGTGACGCGAGCCGGCCGATTGAGTTGCGGGTCGAGCGCATTCGGGACGGCAGATCCTTTGCCAACCGGCAGGTACGCGCCTACCAAGGGGGCACGCTACTTTTCTCTGCCATGGCGAGCTTCCACCGCAATGGGGACTGCGGCCCGCAGCACCAAGATCCCATGCCGGAGGTACCTGGGCCCGAAGAAACAGCTCGTTCCGGTGGCGGTGCGCCTTACTCCACCCGCATCATCCTCAAAGAATGGGAGGAATGGGATATCCGCTTGGTGCCAGAGGAAGGCGAGTCCCTGTGGCAGCGGAACGCACCGGTGCAGGATTTCGTCATATCTGGTTCCGCAATACCGGTGAGCTTCCGCAGGATCCGGCTTTCCACCGCGCCGCGCTGACCTACATGTCGGATATGACTCTCATCCGCTCCGCGCTCCTTCCGCATCAAGGAGAGAAAGTGCAGTTGGCCAGCCTCGACCATGCCATTTGGTTCCTGCGTCCTATTCGCGTGGATGAATGGCTCTTATATGAGCAAGTATCACCCTCAGCATTTCAAGGAACGGCAATTGCGCGCGGCAAGCTCTTTACGGAGGAGGGCGAATTGGTGGCGTTGGTCAATCAAGAGGGCCTTACACGCTTCTTGGATGAAAAGCTGGGCAGCGGTTCCGCCCATGGCAATTGGCACAACGTGTAAATATGCCCCGCTTATAAGGGGGTCGCTTTCACGCATTCATGCAGCACACGTATAATTGCCACCAGTTTCAGCACCCGATTAGAAAGGGACTACATGTCAGGCCACTCGAAATGGGCAACTACCAAGCATAAAAAGGCTGCCAACGATGCAAAGCGTGGCAAGGAATTTGCCAAGCTGATCAAGAATATCGAAGTGGCGGCCCGCACCGGCGGTGGTGACCCAGCGGCTAACCCAACCCTTGATGACATGATCAAGAAGGCCAAGAAGGCCTCCGTCCCCAATGACAATATTGAGCGTGCTCGCAAGCGTGGATCCGGTGAGGAAGCCGGCGGCGCCGACTGGGAAACCATCATGTACGAAGGCTATGGCCCCAACGGCGTGGCCATGCTCATTGAGTGCCTTACGGATAACCGCAACCGTGCGGCGACCGACGTGCGTACCGCTATGTCTAAAAACGGCGGCAACTTGGGCGAATCCGGCTCTGTGGCCTATATGTTCACCCGTACCGGCTACGTCCTAATAGAAAAGGGTGAGCTGACGGAAGACGATGTTTTGATGGCCGTGCTAGAAGCTGGCGCGGAAGAGGTAAAGGACCAGGGCGAGAAGTTTGAGATCGTCTGTGCCCCGACGGATGTGCAGGCCGTTAAGGACGCGCTCAAGGAAGCCGATATTGAGGTCGATGACTCTGATAATGACTTCCGCGCTTCTGTTGAGGTGCCGCTTGATGCCAATGATGCCAAGAAGATTTTCCGCCTCATTGATGCTTTGGAAGACTCCGATGACGTGCAAAACGTCTACACCAACATGGACCTGTCCGATGAGGTACTAGCCGAGTTGAACGAGGGTTAATCACCTCTTCGCCGCAATAGCGGCGGCTATGTAGCGCCGGGAGCGCTCCGCGAGAATTGCTCGCCGGAGGCGCTGCCGGCGCTTCGCTATGGTGGGGTGGACTGCTACGTTTGTAGAACACCTGTGTGTAGTCCATAATGGGGGCAGTAGGCGGTGCGATAAGGCGCTGACATGACAATGGGGGAGAGATGAACCTAGAAGGAATGCGCGTGATGGGGATTGACCCGGGCTTGACGCGCTGTGGACTTTCCGTGGTTCAAGCTGGTCGCGGCCGAGCAATCCTCCCGGTTTCTGTAGGTGTGGTTCGTACCCCTAGCGATAAAGACTTAACGGAGCGCCTCTTGCGTCTTTCAGTGGCAGCGAAAGAATGGATGGATGACTATACGCCGGATGTGGTAGCGATCGAGCGAGTCTTCGAACGCGGCCAGGTCTCCACGGTCATGCAAACTGCCCACGTGGTAGGGGTGTTGGTGCTGGCTGCAGCTGAGCGCGACATTCCGGTGTATATGTACACCCCATCCGAGGTGAAAAAGGCAATCTCTGGAAATGGACGCGCCGATAAAAAGCAGATGACCACTATGATCACCCGTATTCTGGGGTTGACGGAGCCGCCCAAGCCTGCCGACGCCGCCGATGCACTCGCCTTGGCGGTGTGTCATTGCTGGCGCGCCCCTGCCATTGCGCGGATGGACCAGAATGGTCTTGGGCTTGGAGCCAAGACAAGTGGCGTGCGCGGACAAGCTAAGAAGCGGTAGAGAAATTTACTGAGAGAAAAGGATAGGAAGCCAATGATTGCTGCACTGCGTGGAGAGGTAATCCATATTGGACTCGACCATGGGGTCATCGATTGTGCAGGTGTGGGATACAAGTTCCTGGCCACCCCAAAAACGCTGGGCACTTTGCGCCGCGGGGAACCAGCTACGGTTCTCACCAACTTGGTGGTCAAGGAAGACTCCCTGACTCTTTATGGCTTTAGCGCTGATGAGGACCGCGAGATGTTCCAAGTTCTGCAATCCGTGTCGGGGCTCGGACCAAAGCTTGCTATGGCGGCGCTTTCGGTCATGGGAGCAGGGCAGCTCGCAGCTGCAATTGGTGCGGAAGACGTCAAGGAGCTGCAATCTATCCCGGGCGTCGGCAAGCGAATGGCTCAGCGCTTAGCATTGGAGCTGAAAGATAAGGTGGCGGCCTTTGCGCCAAGCGAGCCCTCTACTGCAGGTACCGGCGATGCCGCAGTCGCCCCAGCCGGTGGGGCCGTGGTAGAAAGCGTGACGGAAGCGCTCATTGGTCTTGGGTTTACTGATAAGGGAGCGCGGCCTGTGGTGGAAGCGGCATACGCGGAGAACCCTGATGCCGATACGTCTTCCCTCTTGCGTGCGGCTCTAGCGCAGCTGGGCAAGAAAAAGTAACGGCAGGTAGGAAGGCTGAACAATCATGTCCGATATTGAGCGCACCGAATTTAACCTCCCCGACGGCGTCGACGCGGCGCATTCCTCGCAGCGCAATAGCGACGTCGAAGCGACCGCACACTCCGAGGAACATGATATTGAGCGGTCATTGCGCCCGAAGTCGCTAGATGAGTTTATAGGCCAGCCCAAGGTGCGCGAGCAGCTTTCCTTGGTGCTCAAAGGCGCTAAGAATCGTGGAGTTACGCCGGACCACGTTCTGCTCTCTGGCCCGCCTGGCCTGGGTAAGACCACCATGGCGATGATTATTTCCCAGGAGTTGGGGACCTCGCTGCGTATGACTTCGGGGCCTGCCTTAGAGCGCGCCGGCGATTTGGCCGCCATGCTTTCAAATCTGATGGAAGGCGACGTGCTTTTCATCGATGAGATCCACCGCATTGCCCGGCCAGCAGAAGAAATGCTGTATATGGCGATGGAAGATTTCCGTATTGACGTCATCGTAGGCAAGGGGCCTGGTGCTACCTCCATTCCGCTGGAAATCCCGCCTTTTACCCTGGTAGGGGCTACAACCCGCGCCGGCATGCTTACTGGCCCCCTCCGTGATCGATTCGGCTTTACTGCGCAAATGGAGTACTACGACACGGCTGACTTAACTCAGGTGATTAAGCGTGCGGCGCACATCTTAGACGTAGACATTGACCACGATGCGGCGGTAGAAATTGGTTCTCGTTCGCGTGGCACCCCGCGTATTGCTAACCGTCTGTTGCGCCGCGTTCGCGACTACGCTGAAGTCAACGGTACGGGTTTGATTGATCTTAGTGCGGCCCAAGGGGCGCTCGAGGTCTTCGACGTGGATGAAATGGGCCTCGATCGCTTGGACCGGGCAGTGCTCGATGCATTGATTAAGGGACACGGCGGCGGACCAGTCGGCGTGAGCACCCTTGCCATTGCGGTGGGCGAGGAACCCTCGACGGTTGAGGAGGTGTGTGAGCCCTACCTGGTGCGTGCCGGGATGATTGCGCGAACAGGACGCGGCCGCGTAGCTACCGCCGCTGCGTGGCGACACTTGGGGCTTACTCCTCCTGAGGGGGCAGCTGGCCTGTTTTAATTCCAGGCGCCAGCCTGCTTGGTCAAGCACTCTGGGTTTTTGTGTCCACTTCCGTCTGGCACACTAGGGAGCTATGGAAATCATCATTCTTATCATTATTGGCATCCTGTTCGTCATTCCCTCCTTCATGGCCATGCGAAAGCAGCGCCAGCGCCAAAATGATATGCAGGCCCTACAAAACTCCCTCAAGCCGGGCGATTCCATCGTTACCGCGGGCGGTGTACACGGCGTGGTGCGTAACACCAGTGACAAGGATGTGGATCTAGAAATTGCCCCAGGAGTGGTGGTTACTTTTGACAAGATGGCCGTGATTCGCACCGAGCAGGAGGCCAATAAGCTCGAGCGCCCTGCGGCTGCTGGGGAAGCACAAGGCGATACGGAAGATAACCTGCCTGATGAGAATGTCCCTCCGTTCGGCGGCGAGGGGAAGAACTAACCCCGTCTTTCCTGAGAGTTATCTTAACGTTTGCTAGGTGGTGGGAACTTTGTGGAGCGTAGACCCCATCACACTTTGGGCCTTATCTGGCCCTCGTTAAGGAAAATTCCGTCTCATGACGTACGATTGTGCGTTGTTGACGTGCCTGCGCCATCCGGTCGGGCCGTATTTATTGTCTAAGCACCCTGTTATAAGCAGCACAGGAGATTATCGTTGTCCGCATCACCCCGTCGCGCTATGAAAAATAGCCAACGCCAATGGCCGAAGCGCGCTATCGCGTTATTCGTCCTCATTGTGGTTGTTATCTATGCGCTTATCTTTCTTACTGGTAGCCGTCAAAGCACGCCGAAGCTCGGCATTGACCTGCAAGGCGGTACTCGCGTAACGCTTGCTCCGCAAGGCGAGGAGCCCACTCAGGACCAGCTCAAACAAGCACGCACCATCTTGGAACAGCGTGTCAATGGTATGGGCGTTTCTGGCTCTGAGGTTGTCATTAACGGCAATACCCTGGTTATTACCGTGCCAGGAGAGGACGCTTCCCAAGCACAGGCCGTAGGTAAGACCTCGCAGCTCTTCTTCCGCCCAGTGGCTAAGCCATCCATGCCGGATATGGGCAAGCTCAATAAGGAGCTAGAAGACATGGCCAACCGCTGGGTAAAGTATGGCGTGCTAAGCGCAGACGAAGCGAACAAGCAGATGGATCAAGGCGTCAAGGCCATCTCTGCGCAGGAAGCGCAGATGACCGGACAGAAGCCAAAGGAGAAGAAGGCTCCAAAGGTCAGCGCTAAGCCCCTGGATGAGCCAAGCAACTCCATTGAGCAGTCGAAGCGCCGTGATGAAATCACGGAGATGTTGCTCAAGGACCGCCAGTCCGAGGATCCGACGACCCAAGCCGCAGCTTCGATGCTGATGACCTGTCAGGGCGATACCGATCCGCTGGCTGGCGCGGACGATCCGGCTAAGCCATTTGTTACCTGTGATTATTCCAAGGGCAACCCGTACGTTCTCGAGCCCGCGCCACTTCTTAACGGCATCAAGGATGAAAATGGCACCCGCCTAACCGGCAATGAGATCAATACCAATGGTCCTATCGAAGGCGGTATGAACAACAAAACCGGCCAAATGGAGATCAACTTCTCTTTCAAGACCGGAGATGGACCAAACGGTTCCCAGACGTGGGCGGACCTCACCAAGGAACACCTCAACGACCAAGTCGCCATTACCCTTGACTCCGCAGTTATCTCTGCACCGGTGATCCAGGGCGCAACTCCAGTTGGGTCCGCAACCTCTATTACTGGTGATTTCAGCCAGGAGGAAGCACAGAACCTGGCCAATAACTTGAAGTATGGCGCACTGCCGCTGTCCTTCGCCGGTGAAAATGGCGAGCCGGGCGGTACCATTGAGTCCATTCCGCCGACACTGGGTAAGGCCGCCCTGCAGGCCGGCCTTATCGCGGGCCTAGTCGGCTTGGTACTCGTGATGGCTTATTCGCTGTATTACTTCCGCGCACTGGCCGGCGTCTCCCTCGTCTTCCTCATTTCTTCTGGCCTGTTGACCTATGGTGCCTTGGTGCTGCTGGGTCGTTGGATCGGCTACTCACTGGATCTCTCCGGTATTGCTGGTCTGGTCATCGGTGTGGGTGCAACGGCTGACTCCTTCGTGGTCTACTACGAGCGCATCAAGGATGAGCTGCTAGAGGGACGCACTTTCCGCTCCGCTACGCAAAAGGCGTGGGAGCGTGCTCGTGCGACCATCGTGACCGGTAACGCGGTGACCCTCATCGGCTCCGTAGTGGTCTACTTCCTCGCCATCGGTGAGGTTAAGGGCTTCGCCTTTACCATGGGCCTGACCACGGTCTTCGACCTTGTCGTATCCTTCTTGGTTATGGCACCACTGATGCAGTTGGTGGGCCGCCGTCCAGCTGCAGCCAAGCCTTCGATGAACGGCCTTGGCGGTATCTACGCCTTGGTGGAAGAGCGTCGTGAACGCGGCTATTTCGGCTCGGGGCATCGCAAAGCAGGCTCCACTAAAACCTCCGCAACCAAGGAGGCAGCCACCACAGAAACGGCAGCACATACTGCCGCAGGAACCGCACGTCCCGTTGATGCTGCGGAAGATGAGGAGAAATAAGCATGGCTGTTTCGACTAAGCACAAGATTTCCCGAATGGACCGCCTCTACGAGGATGAGCGCGGTTATGACTTCATTGGCCGCACCAAGCTGTGGTACGGCATCACCGCCGCGCTGATCGTGGCGGCCGTGGCCGCAATCCTAATTCGCGGCTTCAGCCTCTCGATTGACTTCGAAGGCGGCACTACGCTGTCCATGCCGGCAGGGGACCTTAAGGAAGAAGAAGTAGGACGCGTCTTTGAAGATTCCACCGGCGTAGAACCCGAGCAGGTACATATCGTAGGCTCCGGCAACTCCGAGACCTTGGAGATTGTCTCCGAACGCCTCAGCCAAGAAGAGGTGAATGCGGCTCGTACCGCTATCTACGAGGACTTTAAGCCGAAGGATGAAGAAGGTAAGGCCACCCCGGATGCCATCGGTTCGTCCACGGTATCTGAGTCTTGGGGTTCTGCCATTACCCAGCGCATGCTTATCGCCATGCTGGTCTTCTTGGTAGCTGCCACCGTTTATGTGGCCATTCGCTTGCAGAAGAACATGGCTTTTGCCGCTATCATCGCCCTGATTGCAGACGGCCTGATTATTGCCGGCATTTATTCGCTCTTCGGATTCCAGGTTTCCCCTGCTGTCATTATCGGTCTGCTTACCGTCCTGACCTTCTCCATGTATGACTCGGTCATTGTCTTTGACAAGATCAACGAGAACACGGAAGGCCTGGAGGGACAGCGCAAGAAGACCTTTGCTGAGCTGACGAACCTGGCGATTAACCAGACGGTCATGCGCTCGATTTCTACCTCGGTGATTTCTGCGCTGCCGATTATCGCGCTCTTCGTGGTGGCCGTGTGGCTCATGGGCATTGGTACCCTGCGCGATTTGGCACTCATCCAGCTCATCGGTGTGGTTGAGGGTATTTTCTCCTCCATCTTCTTCGCTACGCCATTGGTTGTCACCTTCGCCAATATGTCCAAGAAGATTAAGCGCCACAATAAGCGAGTAGCGGACTACCGTGCTGGTAAGGATGAGAAGGGTGCTGCAGAAGATGACGCACCCGCAGCGGGGCGCACCGTGGTTTCGCCAGTAAGTGCTCAGTCCACCCCGGCTGGCAAAGAAGCCGAATCGGCGGAGTCCACCGGACACCCTGGCGCAACGTGGCGGCCAGGAAGGTAACTTCCGGTAGTAAAATTCAGGCGGATCGCTAGCTGAAGTGAGGGCACATAACCATGCTTAAGGAAAAGAGCAGTTCTGGAGGACGTCATAGGGGGAGGCGGGCCCTTGCTTCATGCGTATCCGCACTCGCCCTGGCTGCATCTGCCTGCAGCGGGCAGGGTGGCGAGGATGAGTCTTCGGCTGCGCCCCAGGAACCAGAATCCTATGGATACTTTGGGTACCAGGTAAATTCCCGTCTGGCCACTACCAACGCAGGCACCTCCTTTGGTTCTGCCAGCTCCGCCGGACTGTTGTCCACGCGCCTATATCCTGGCCTTTTCGTACCTGGTCCCGCGGGCGAATTGATCCCCAATGCAGACCTAGTAGAAACGGAAGAGCTCCCGCCCGCTGAGGGCAGCGACCAGCGCAGCGTCCAGCTGACCTTGGCCGAGGATGCCGTCTTTTCCGATGGCACTCCCGTGACCTGTGATGATTACTATTTGACTTACGTTGCCGGCACCCATCCGGCTGAATTTGCCTCCCATATGCCGCTGATGAATGACATTGCGAATTTCAGCTGCGAACCCCACAGCAAATCGTTTACGTTGACCTTTAATAAGGATCAGGGGCAGCGCTGGCGCCATATGTTTGGCGCCGGAACGGTCATGCCCGCCCATGCGCTGGCAGAAAAGGCTGGGTTGAGCCTTGAGGAGCTTAATGCGGCGCTGGCAGCCGAAGATATGCAAGCGCTAGATCCAGTTGCCCAGGCATGGCGGTATGGCTTCTCTGTGGCAAAGGATCAACTCGATCCAAAACTGCAAGTGTCTTTTGGCCCCTATGTCATCGACAAGATAGGCGATGAGGGCGAGGTTATCCTCAAAGCGAACGAAAAATACTTTGGGGATGCGCCAGCCGAGGACCACGTTGTGGTGTGGCCAGCGGATGCTGACGCGCAAAAGCTGGTAAATAAGGGGGCGCTGCGCGTGGTCGACGCCGCCAATGCAACCCCTGACTGGCTTGACCGGAATCAAAGTGAGTCAGAGGAGGACTCCTATGAAGCTACCCCAATGGTAGGCGAGCTAACGGATACGCTGACGCTGTCTGAGGCTGGGGTATTCGCCGAGCCGTGGGCACGCGAGAGCTTCGCTGCGTGCGTCGATCAGCAGGCGGTGGCTCAGGCAAGCTCCGCGGCCTCTGGCGTAGAGGTGCCACCGGCTTATGTGCGCACCGTTTCCGTCACCAACCCGGTTGCCGGCGGCCTCGACAAAGTGGGCAAGGAGCACCAGGGTACCGATCTGGCGCAGGCGGGGAATCTGAATGGAACGACCATCAAGGTAGGCTACTTAGGACCGGATAAGCGTTACGCAGCGATGGTGGAACAGCTCCGTGCATCCTGTGAGCCGGCCGGAATCACCATCGAGGATGCGTCTGCGGAGTTTATGTCTCAGCACTACCTGGAAATGGATCCAGAAACCTGGGCACCTACCGTCGACGCTTTCCTTGGACCGGTAGATCCCCAGACGGAGTACTCCGCGGTCGAAGCTAGTATGAAGAACTCTGCGGAGCTTAAGAAGACAGAAGAAGCTTTGTGGAAGGATATTCCGTCCATTCCGCTCTCCGCGCAGCCGCGTGTCTTCCTCGTCCGCCGCGACGTGGAAGGTGTCCTGCCGTACACTGGCGTCTCGGGCATCGGTTGGAATATGGATCGCTGGCGTAGCACCGCTCCAACCGAAAAGAAGTAGGACCCGCAACAGCGGCCGTTAACGACCTCTCGCAATTATTTCTCAAGGAAGATTATGAGTTCGCACTACGAATCAGCAGCACAGGCTCTCAAGGATAAGGTTCGCCTCGTTCAAGACTTCCCAGAGGAGGGTATCCTCTTCGAAGATCTCACCCCAGTTTTGGCAGACCCAGAGGCTTTTCGCACCGTCGTAGACGGCTTAGCGGCCGCCTGCGAGGAACTGGGCGCGGAAATGATCGGTGGCCTAGATGCCCGTGGCTTCCTCCTCGGCTCGGCCGTGGCCTACAAGATGGGCCTGGGTATCCTAGCCATCCGCAAGAAGGGCAAGCTTCCTCCTCCGGTATACACCGAGGAATACGAGCTGGAATACGGCTCGGCGGCGCTGGAGATTCCGGCCAGCGGCGTCGACATCAAGGGCAAGCGCGTAGTGCTTGTCGACGACGTCCTAGCCACCGGTGGCACCCTCCATGGTGCGAAACTTCTGCTCGAGTCCGCGGGTGCCGAGGTTGCCGGCAACGTCGTTGTGCTGGAAGTCAAAGGCCTCAATGGGCGTGAGCGTTTATCCGGCCCGCCGCTCATTGTGCTAAATGCCACAGACTAAGATGAAGTGTCTAAGCTAGATCCCACGATCTAGACGAATATGAGGCCAATATGGCCCGTGGCACTGTGAAGGGCGGTAGAAATGGCCATGGATAAACCCGTAAAGCGCCAGACCGGCGGCGGTATGCGTAGCATGTCGGCTCGCCTTGCCCGTTCGCTCACAGGCGGCCGAGTCAGGGTGAATCCGGTGCTGGACCCGCTGATGTCCATCCACCGCAAGTTTCACCCTAAGGCCGACTCAGACCTGCTCAATCGTGCTTATAACACCGCCGAGCGTCTGCATGAAGGGGTTTTCCGCAAATCTGGAGAACCTTATATCACCCACCCACTTGCCGTTGCTACGATCGCTGCGGAAATTGGTATGGACACCACCACCATCGTGGCAGCGCTCTTGCACGATACGGTGGAGGATACGGACTACTCCTTAGACGACCTCACCAGGGATTTCGGCCCCGAGGTGGCCCGGCTGGTTGACGGTGTGACGAAGTTGGATAAGGTGGCGCTGGGCTCGGCCGCAGAGGCGGAAACCATCCGCAAGATGATCGTAGCCATGGCCACTGACCCGCGCGTCTTGGTCATTAAGGTAAGCGACCGCCTGCACAATATGCGTACGATGCGGTTCCTCCCGCCCGAAAAGCAGGCCAAAAAGGCGCGCCAAACCCTCGAGGTTATCGCTCCATTAGCTCACCGCTTAGGCATGGCCAGTGTGAAGTGGGAGCTGGAGGACCTATCCTTTGCCATCCTGTACCCCAAAAAGTACGACGAGATTGTGCGCATGGTGGCAGACCGCGCCCCCTCGCGTGACCGCGCGCTCAAAGAGATCATTAGCCAAGTTAGTGCGGCATTGAAGGAAAACGGCATTGAAGCTGAGGTTATGGGCCGGCCAAAGCACTACTGGTCCATCTACCAAAAGATGATCGTACGTGGCCGCGACTTTGCAGAGATTTTTGACCTAGTGGGTATCCGCATCCTAGTAGAGGATGTCAATAGCTGTTATGCCGCAATTGGCGTGGTTCACTCGATCTACCAAGCTCTGCCCGGGCGCTTTAAGGACTATATTTCTTCGCCGCGATTTGGTGTCTATCAATCGCTGCACACCACAGTGCTAGGCGATGGTGGTGCCACGCTGGAGGTCCAGGTACGCACCCACGAGATGCACTACAACGCCGAATTTGGCGTGGCCGCTCACTGGCGTTACAAGGAAACCAAGGGCAAGAACTCGGGCCACCAAGAAGAAGTGGACCAGATGGCGTGGATGCGCCAACTTCTGGACTGGCAGAAGGAAGCAGCTGACCCTAATGAGTTCCTAGATTCCCTGCGCTATGACCTTACCGCTAAGCAAATCTTTGCCTTTACCCCTAAGGGTGACGTAGTAAATCTGCCAGCAGGTTCTACTCCGGTGGACTTTGCCTATGCAGTACATACCGAAGTGGGGCATAGGTGTATCGGTGCCAAGGTCAATGGCAAGCTGGTAGCACTGGAATCGAAGCTAAAATCCGGTGACAAGGTTGAGATCTTTACTTCTAAAGACCCTAACGCAGGCCCGTCCCGTGATTGGCAGGACTTTCTGGTATCTGCACGCGCTAAGACTAAGGTACGGCAGTGGTTTGCCAAAGAGCGCCGCGAAGAACATTTGGAGGCTGGGCGAGATGCCCTAGCCACTGAGGTCCAGCGAGGCGGCCTGCCGATGCACCGCCTGTTTACCGCCAGATCCATGAAGCAGGTGGCGGAGCAGCTGCACCACGCTGATGTCGATTCGCTGTATACCGCCATCGGCGCGGGCCAAGTATCTGCGCAACATGTTGCCAATCAATTGGTTGCCATGTTTGGGGACCAGGACGATGCAATTGACACTTTGGCCTCGCGCACGCCGCTGTCTGAGATTGAAAATTCCCGTGCCCAGCACACCGAGGACTCCGCATCGGGCACCGGCATCTTGGTGGAGGGCAGCCCTGATGTAATGGCCAAGCTCGCCAAATGCTGCCAGCCTGTACCAGGCGATACCATCTTTGGTTTCGTAACCCGCGGCGGCGGAGTATCAGTGCACCGAGCCGACTGCACCAACGCGGAAAAGCTCAAAGCAGAACCCGAGCGCATGCTAGAGGTGGCCTGGTCTTCTGGGACCTCCGCTACCGGTGCTTTCTCTGCGACGTTGCAATTGGAAGCCCTTGACCGGCAAGGCCTTCTTTCAGAGCTCACCCGCGTTATGAGTGATGAGAACATCAACGTTTTGACTATGAACTCCAACCGGGGAGATGACCACATTGCGACGGTTAGGTTTACGTTCTCGGTGTCAGACACCAAGCAGCTGGGCACGTTAATGACGACCTTGCGCAATACGGAAGGCGTCTTCGACGTTTACCGAGTAACTGCTTAGCGCGCTTTCTCCTTACCCTCAAGGAGGGGCGGGGCAAGCAACGCGAAGGCTTCGGGCTGGTTACCAGTGTATGAATTTTCGGCTTCTGCCAGGTAAATCCCCAGCAAGCGAGCTTAGTTTCTCCTGCCAAGTTGTTAGTAAAGCGATATAAATTATCCTGTTGCTTTCTACAATCTAGGAGTATTTCAATGCAGTTTCGCCGCATCGGCCAACTTGTGGCCGCCACTACCGTATCCGCTGTAGCTCTCTCCGGCGCGCAGGCGGTCGCACAAGAAAACAAGACCACCATCTCTGTCACCAATATCACCGATATTCACGGTCACTTGGAGGACAAGATCGGCGACCCAGCAAAGGCCGGCGATGAAATTGGCGTGGCTCGTTTGCAGTCCCTAATCAAGCAGGTCAATGAAGGTCAGGAATTCAACCTGACTTCTTCGGGCGATAACGTAGGCGGCTCTGCCTTTGTATCTGCAATTTCTGATGACAAGTACACCCTTGAGGCTCTCAATCAGATGGGCATGAAGGTATCCGCAGTGGGCAACCACGAGTTTGATAAGGGCACCGAGGATCTAACCGAGCGCATTCAGCCGAACTCCACGTATCCCATCTTGGGTGCCAACGTGCTGAAAGACGGCAAGCCCTTGCTTAAGCCTTCTCACGTTGAAGACGTGGACGGCGTCAAGGTGGGCTATGTCGGAACCGTGACGGAAAATACCAAGTACAAGGTATCTGCGGCCAAGATCCCGGGCGTTACCTTCACGGATCCAGTAAAGGCAACCAATGAAGAGGCCGCCCGGCTAAAGGAGTCCGGCGAAGCGGACGTTGTTGTCGCCCTTTTCCACGAGGATGCCCAAGAATATGCCGAGGGCTTCAGTAAAGACGTAGACGTGCTTTTCGGCGGCGATACTCACCAGCGCACCAAGGGCGAAGTCCCGCGCGAAGGTGCACTCCCGTTGCAATGGGCGCAGGGGCATGAGTATGGCAAGTTGCTTAACGACGTCGACATTACCTTTGACAAGTCCGCCAAGAAGGTAACCGACATCAAACTCAGCCAGTACGATGCTACCGACGCTACCGCTGTCGAGCCGGACGCTGGCATTGCAGCTGTGGTGGAAAAGGCACAAAAGGAAGCCGAGGTAGAAGGCTCCAAGACTGCAGGAAACGTCAAGCAGGACCTGTTCCGTGGCTCTGACGAAGGCGCAGAGGCAGGCTCCAACCGTGGCGTAGAATCCACCCTCAATAACTTCATCGCAGATGGCCAACGCTATGCCATGAGCAAGCAGGTAGGTAAGGATATCGAGATCGGTGTCATGAACGCCGGTGGTGTGCGTGCTGACCTGAAGGGTGGCGACGTTACCTACAAGGACATCTTTGAGGTGCAGCCGTTTGGTAACTCCGTGATTACCGCAAAGATTTCCGGCGAGGAGTTCATCAAGGCTTTGGAAAACCAGTGGCAGGAAGGCAGCCGTCCGCGCTTGGCCATGGGGCTTTCCAATAATGTGCAGGTGGTCTACGACCAGAAGGCCAATAAGGGTGAGCGGGTAAAGTCCGTGACCATCAACGGCGAACAGATTGACCCGAAGAAGGATTATTCCATCGCGCTGTCGTCCTTCCTTGCTTCTAGTGACGAAGAAGCCGGCGGCGATGGCTATTTCAACGCTGGTTCCATCAAGGACAAAAACGATGTGGGCTACATGGACACTCAGGCCATGATTGACTACATCAAGTCGGGTGAATCTGAGGTCCGCACCGGACAAGGTCAAATCGGTGCCCACGTTGAAGGTGAGGTGAAGCCGGGTAAGGAAATTACCGTCAATCTGTCTAGCCTTAATTACTCCACCGAGGGTGAGCCGATGGCCAAGAAGGCAACCGTGAAGTTGGGTGACGCTGAGCAGACCGTCGACATCGACAACGCTGCCCAGGAAGGCGATGCGCAATTTGGCGAGCGCGGACGTGCAACGGTAAAGCTCACCGTTCCAGAAAACCTCAGCGGCAAGCAAAACCTCGAAATCACCACCGATGCCGGCACGAAGGCAACTCTGCCTATCGAGGTAAGCGGCGAGGGCTCCCAGGAGCCGGGTGCTAAGCCCGAGCCGAAGGGTTCCTCCTTGTCCTCTAACGGTTCTTCCATGGGCAGCGCAGTATTTGCCATTGTCGCGGCGCTGGTAGCTGGTGTTGCGGTTGTGGGTATGAACCCGCAGATTCTTCCTGCCCCAGCGCGCAAGATGATTGAGGACCTGCGCAAGCAATTCCACCTCTAAGCCATCACGGCGCTAGGCGGAGCGGTTCTTCCTGAACGGGGGAGTATCGCTCCGCCTTTTCTGTATGCCGTGCAGCAGCCAGGTAACCTAATCAACCGTGGATACTCTAGACCTCTTCCTGCGCGAAATTACCTATCAACTAGGCATTGAATGGCACCGTATCCCCGTTGTCGTATTGGCCACTTTGGGCATTTATCTATCCTTCATGGTCCTAGTGAAGATATTTGGCTCCCGGGTCCTTACTTCCATGACGGCCTCAGATGCCATCATCATCATTATGTTCGGCGCGGTTGCAGGCCGTGTCATTGTGGGTAATCCACCGACCCTGGCCGCCGGCGTAATCGGCTTGACTACTCTGATGGCTCTAGAGGCCGCGTTCGGTACTATCCGCAAAGTGGTGAAGTGGACTCGCTTTCTTGACCGGCGCCCAGTTCTCCTAGTATTTCGCGGGAAAATGGTTGAGGATAACTTGACCCTGGCGCATATTACTAAGTCAGATATCTATTCTGCTGCCCGCAAGGCAGGCATTAGCCGCATGCAGGACGTACAGATTATGATCCTGGAGCCCACGGGTCATATCTCTGTCATCAGGGTCGGTCAAACGATCGATCCAGAGCTTTTCAAAGACCTCGTAGGGTCCGAGTACATTGAAGACGCCAAAGAGTCCTAGATGCATCCCTAAGCCTGGAAAGCTCAAGCGTCGGTCAGTTCTTCCGATTGCTCAAAAGCCTATGAAAAAGCCGCTGCATTCCCTTTTGGAATGCAGCGGCTTAAGAATCGCTATGAAGCGGTGACCTTACTTGTTGCCGAAAGGCAGGTCGAGGTACTTGTTTGCGAAGGCGAACAGGGTGCCCAGAGCGCCGATGACGGAGGTAACAACGCCGATCCAAGCCTTGATTTCCTTAGGATCCATATCCTTGATGGAGGAACCCTCCTCGGTCGGCTCAGCGCCATTGGTGGTGGTCGCAGCGGCGGACTCCTTGTTCTCGGTGGAGGACGCTGGAGTGGTCTCGGCAGCGGTAGCAACGGTGGTGCCAGCGAAGGTCATGGACAGAGCGGTTGCGCCGGCAACGAGTGCCTTGCGGGAGAAAAGCTTCATTTTTGATTCCTAACAAGCTTGGTGCGTTCAAAGACGTTTCAAATACTAGACAGGCTGACAGGCTTCCGCAACAGTATTGGCAGGTTTTGTTTACTCGCTGAAATATCTGAAAGTCTGCTGTGTGCTGCAAGTTTACTCTTGTGGCTAGTGTGAACTAGGGGAATTTTAGAAGGTTAGTGTTTCTGCAGCTAAGGGCTCATATTCAGGCTCAGGTCAAATTAAGGAAAGTAAAAGCCCCGGCGCGTCCGTACGTTGTGAAAGTGACGAATGCGCGGGGCTTAACCCTTGCCCCCGTTAGGGGGTGTGCGGTGGTGGCAGGGGAGGCGTCGCCAAGCAGGGCTTTTAAAGCGCCTAGGCTTTGACGGTTGCCTTCTTGATCTTGACTTCCTTTGCTGGTTTGCCGTCTGGCTGGCCGCCTTCGACACCGTTCTTGGCAATCTTGTCCATCGTCTTCATACCTTCATCGGTAATGGTGGCGAAGTAGGTGTAGTTCGGGGCCAACTCGGAATCGTCATAGTTGAGGAAGAACTGAGAACCATTGGTGTCTGGACCGCTATTTGCCATGGCGACGGAGCCGCGCGGGTAGATAACGGGGTTCTGTGCATCCTTCTCATCCACCTCGTCGGTGGGGTACTCATCAGCGAAGCTGAAGCCAGGGCCGCCGGAACCGGAACCGGTCGGATCGCCACACTGCAAAACGTTGATCCCACTCGAGGTCATACGGTGGCAGACGGTGTTGTCGTAGTAGCCAGACTTTGCCAATTCAGAAATTGCGTTGGTGGCACACGGCGCCTTGGCACGATCCATTTCCATCTCAATGGTGCCCTGAGAAGTCTCAAAGGAAACGGTAACGGTGCCCTTGGTGGAAATATCCTTTCCATTCGGCTTAGTCGCACCATTGGAATCTTGACCGGTGTCCTCGTACTTACAGGTCACGGTATCCGGCAGAGCCTTTGCGCGCTTATCTGCGATGGGCTGTGCCTGTGGGGTCTGCTGCGAGGTCTCAGCTGCGGAGGACTCCTCAGCCTGGACCTTCTCATCGTCGCCTTCGCGGGTCGACAAGTAGTAAATACCGCCTACCAAGGCGAGGATTACTACGAGGGACGCGAAGACAACGCCCAGCGGGCGTGTCTTTTGCTTGCGTTCGCGGGATTTTAGCTCGCGCTCGAGCTTGCTCAGCGCCTCTTCGCCGCGCTTTTTATTATTTGGCACCGGGAGTCAACCTTTCTAGCGATTTTCGGTGGCATGATTCAACCTGACCGAGTTTAGCGGTTCCGTACTTCGAAGAAAGCGTGGGCACGTAAATCGGGCTAGTCAATGGCTATTGAGCCAAGTCATAAGTACTCTGGTTTCTATGGTTGAACCAGATTTTATCGACCCGCCAACACCCACCGTTGGTGAACTTCCCGCAGTGGGAGACCCGCTGCCCGAATTCGAACTCATCGGTACGGACCTGAGTCAGATTAACAATGAGACTTTCGCGGGCACGCGCCTTATTATCTCCATCTTTCCCTCTATCGAAACCCCTTCCTGCCAGGAGCAACTGCGCCGTTTCCATGAGCAGGTTGCGCAGCTAGATAACACTAAGCTTCTTTGCGTTTCTCGTGACTTGCCTTTTACCCTCAAGCGTTTTTGCGCTGCGGAAGGCATTGCTGATGTCATCGCCGCCTCCGCATTTCGATCGGATTTTGGAGAGAAGTTCGGCGTGACCGTACGCGATTCCGTATTGGAAGGCCTCCTTGCCCGCTCCGTGGTCGTGGCCGATGAAAATCACCGGGTGATGCACACACAAATGGTTCCAGGTGTTGTCACCCAGCTTGACTACGAGAAGGTGTGGGATGTTTTGAGCTAGGCCTCACGGCGTTGCTGGTCGAGGTTCATCTACGAAGACGGGGCCGGACGGCTCTTTATTATCTGGGCAGCTAGGGTGGTGGGTATGGAAATTTTCGGTTTTACTGCCGGTCCCTTTCAGACCAATACCTATGTGATTGCGGAGGGCCGTCGCGCCTTTATCGTCGATCCCGGCATGGATGCGATGGAAAAAGTCCTAGAGCATGACTTGGACTATGAGGCTATCGTGCTTACCCACGGCCACATTGACCACACCCGCGACGCCGGATCCCTTGCCGAAAAGCTCGATATCCCTGTTTATATCCACCCCGCTGATAAGTTTATGCTCGCCAGCGGCGAAGGTGTTTCGCCCCAGGCGCAGGAGCTTTTCGACGCCGCTCATATGGTCCCCATCAACGATGTGCGCGAGCTACAAGACGGGGAAACCCTAGAACTTCTCGGCCATACCTTCTGCCTGAAGCATGCGCCCGGGCATTCTCCGGGATGCACCATGATCATTGCTGAGGACTTTGCCTTAACTGGTGATGTGCTCTTTGCCGGTGCCATTGGTCGTACCGACCTACCTCACTCGGATCCCAAAGCCATGCAGAAGTCCCTTGCGGGCCCAGTGTGGAGTTTGGCGGATAACCTCGACATTCTGCCCGGCCATGGTCCCACCACAACCATGCGTAAGGAGAGGGCGACCAATCCGTTCTTCGCTACATTGAGGGAGGTACTGTAATACCCGTGAGTAATAAAAAGCAGTTTCAAGCCCTGTCCGCTCCTAAAGGTGTCCCAGACTATTTCCCACCGCAGTCGGCCGCATTCTATAAGGTGCGCCAGACCATGGTGGAGCAGGCACATCTCTCCGGCTTCCAGCACATTGAGCTGCCCATTTTTGAAGACACCGCGCTCTTTGCTCGTGGCGTAGGCGAGTCCACCGACGTGGTATCTAAAGAGATGTACACCTTCGCCGATCGCGGTGACCGCTCCGTTACCTTGCGCCCGGAGGGTACTGCCGGCGTGATGCGCTCTGTCATTGAGCACAACTTGGACCGTGGCCAACTGCCCGTGAAGCTTAACTATTTTGGTCCGTTCTTCCGCTACGAACGCCCGCAAGCCGGCCGCTACCGCCAGCTCCAGCAGGTGGGTGTGGAGGCAATTGGTGTCGACGATCCTGCGCTAGACGCCGAGGTCATTGCTTTGGCAGACCGTTCCTTCCGTTCGCTGGGGCTTAGCGGCTTCCGCCTCGAGCTCACCAGTTTAGGCGATCGCAATTGCCGTCCGGCTTACCGGGAGAAGCTGCAGGAGTTCCTCTTTAAGCTTGATTTGGATGAAGAGACCCGCCACCGTGCTGAGATCAATCCTCTGCGTGTGCTGGATGATAAGCGTCCGGAAGTCCAAGAGCAGCTTGTCGATGCCCCCTTGATGCTCGACCACCTTAATGCGGAATGCCGCGAGCATTTCGAGACCGTTACCGGCATGTTGGATGATATGGGCGTAGCTTATGAGATTAATCCGCGCATGGTGCGCGGACTGGATTACTACACTAAGACCTGCTTCGAGTTCGTCCACGACGGCCTTGGTGCGCAGTCCGGTATCGGTGGCGGTGGACGCTACGACGGCCTGATGGCCCAGCTGGGCGGCCAAGACCTATCCGGCATTGGCTATGGCTTGGGCGTCGACCGCGCCCTGCTGGCTCTTGAAGCCGAGGGCATCACCCTAGAAGGCGTAGATTCTCGCGTGGACGTCTTTGGCGTGGCGCTGGGTGCCTCCGCAAAGCGCACCATGACCACTCTTATCAATGTTCTCCGCAAGGCCGGCATTTCCGCGGATATGTCTTTTGGAGACCGTGGCCTCAAGGGCGCGATGAAGGGTGCGGACCGCGCAGGTGCGCGCTTCGCTCTGGTACTGGGCGAGCAGGAGCTAGAAAACGGCACCGTTGCGCTCAAGGACCTAGCCGCGCACGAGCAGCACGACGTCAATTTCTCTGACCTAGTTTCCGTCCTTACACGCGAAATGCACGGCGAGGCTTAGGTTTTTGTAGCCGGTGGGCATCGCGCTTAGGCGCGGTGCCCTCTTTTAATACCCGCCAAGTACAGATCAATAATCATTTCTTGGAGGTCCGGCTGGTAGGCCTCAACATCGACCTCGCGGGGCCGCGCCAAGCTGAGAAGGCCCACAATGAACTCGAGGTGGGTGACTCCGGGGCCGATCTCGCCGTGCTGTTGCCCAAGCTCAATAAACCTGCGCCCATTGCTCTCCAAGAGGTCACGCTGAGCGGTTAGCTCGGGGCTCAGAGAATCCAAATCCTGAGGGATGAAGGCAGGGATAAGGGTATTAAGCTCCATGGTAAGGATATGGGTGGCATAAGCGCGGACATAATCATTGCCGGAATTCTTAGGATCCTCAAAGTCAGCGATGAGACGCAGTTGGAACCTCGCAAAGGCATCGCCCATATATTCTGCGCAAGCGCGGATAAGGCTCGCGCGGTTAGGGAAGTTGCGATAGACGGTGGCTACACTCACCCCAGCCTGTGCGGCTACCTTATCCAAAGCGACATTATCGCCGTGGGATCGGAATAACTGACACGCCGCGGCAATAATAGCTGTGCGGCGGTGAAGGGCATCTGCGCGCATGGAGTCTGTTTTAGCACTCCACCTGGGACACACTAAAGCCCATGGTCTTAGCCAATCCGCCCAGGGAGGTTTCCTTGTATTTGGAGAGCATATCGCGGCCGGTCTCTGCCATAGTTTGCACTGCATTATCCAAGGTCACATGATGGGTGCCTTCGCCCATCTTGGCCATGCGTGCGGCATTGATGGATTTAACCGCACCGATGGCATTGCGTTCGATGCACGGAATCTGCACCAATCCGCCAACTGGGTCGCAGGTCAGGCCCAAGTTATGCTCCAATGCGATCTCCGCGGCATTTTCTACCTGCGCCGGAGTAGCGCCGAGCAGCTCTGCCATACCCGCAGCGGCCATAGCGGAGGCGGAACCTACCTCGCCTTGGCAGCCCACCTCAGCTCCGGAGATGGACGCATTTTCTTTGATGATCATGCCGATAGCACCGGCGGTCAATAGGTAGCGCCGGGCGGTAGAACGGGTGAAGTCTGCGCGGAAATCGCGCGCATAATGCAGTACCGCTGGAATGATGCCGCACGCACCATTGGTAGGTGCGGTAATGACGCGGCCACCGGCCGCGTTTTGCTCATTGACCGCGAGGGCGTAGAGATTGACCCACTCCATGGCAGAGAATCCACAGCTGGTGTCATCCTGATTTTCCAGCAACTGGGCGTACATCTTTGGGGCGCGACGCGGCACACGCAACCCACCCGGTAGCAGGCCTTTGGTGGAAATGCCTTCGGTCACGCACTCCCGCATGATGTCCCAGACCAGATCAAGGTGCCGCAAAACGAATTCGGCGCCGCCTTCGTCACGGTGCAAGGCTTCCTCATTGGCTAGCACGATCTCCCAGATTGCCTTGTCATGGGCTTCGCACAGATTGAGCAATTCTTCGCCCGTGGTGAAATGATAAGGAACGGTGTCATCAACCTGCGCTGCGGCTACGCCAGCGGGCACCTCATTGCTTTCGGCGACTTCCGCATCAAGCTCGGAGCGAGAGAGAATAAAGCCGCCGCCGACAGAGAAGTACTCTTCCTTTTCTGCGATGAGGTTGCCGCTTTCATCCCAAGCACTAAAAATCATGCCATTGGGGTGTTGAGGAAGTGGTTCGTTATCAAAAGCGATCTCATAGTCCACCGTGCCGCGGGGGCCAGAAATCGTTCCTTCACTGGGAATAAATCCACCTGCGTGCGGCTCGGCGTCGATAGGCACGCTTAGTGGATCCCAGCCAGCGAGACCGAGGATGACAGCGCGGTCGGAGGCATGCCCGCGACCAGTGGCAGAAAGAGAACCGCGCAACTCGGTATACACCTTCGCCGGGTGCTTCTCGAGGGAATCGAGGAATTGCTTAGCCGCGCGCATGGGCCCAACGGTGTGCGAAGAGGACGGGCCGATGCCGATGGAGAAGATGTCCGTGACGCTAATTGTCATAGTTAAGCTGTGCCGAACCTTTCTGGGTGGATATGTGTTTGGTTCCTAGGGCTTTTCTCGTATCAAGGGGCAAAGCCGGAAGCGAGGGGAGAGGCAAGTTTTCTGTGCCCAGCGTAGCGAAAGTCACACCTTCTATCAATCGCCGCCTATGCGAAGTACCGACCGCGCCTGTGGCCTAGTCGCCGTATCCATTCAGGAGCTTTCCCAAGGGGATGAAGTTCTCCTTGGCTAGCCGCACAGTAGAGTGGCCACCCAACCCCTCCAGCTCGCCAGCGATTCCAGACACCCTGTCCCTGGGGGCAACCATTTGGTCAGCTAACTGAATGGCAGAGCGCTCAATGCGGGTGACAATGCGTTCTCCTTCTGGAGTGCCCAAGTCTTCCGCAGCCTGAAAAACTCCCGTTGGCACGATATTTGCGTGGAGTTGATTAAACAGTGGGCGAAGCGCGTAATCCAAAATTAGGGAGTGGCGCGAAGAACCAGCTGTAGCTGCGATAATGGTGGGAAGATCGTCTAGTGCATGGGGCTTCAAGGTATCAAAGAACATCTTGAAGAGGCCTGAGTAGCTTCCCTGAAATACAGGAGTGACGGCAATAAGCCCATCGGCCTGAGCAATGCACTCCTGGGCCCGGGCCAACTCCGGCGTCGACGCAGTCCGATCTGTCATGGCAGTAGCTAGTTCGAAAGCCAAATCGCGAATCTCAATGACGTCGATCTGGGTCCCTTCACCGCGCGCGGAGATTTTGGCGCGGGTAGCCTCTGCAAGCATGTCTGCCAGCCGGCGAGAGGAAGACGGTTGTGATAAGCCAGCTGAAATAACGAGTAGGGAGCGCATAACTAGTGTTCCTTTCCAGGGCTGACCTGCAGGTGAGAAGAATTGGGCTCAGCGAGCAAGCTAGCGTGCGTCGGCGGGTTAGAAGGAACGTGGCTGGGACGGCGTTGTTCAAAGCGTCGTCGCAGCTCGGGGACTACTTGGGTGCCAAGGATTTCTATCTGCTCGAGGACTACTTCTTGCGGTAGCCCGGCATGATCGATGAGGAAAAGCTGACGCTGGTAGTCCCCGGCCCAGTCAGCAAAACTGAGGGTCTTTTCAATTACTTGCTCCACGGTGCCAACGGTCAATGGGGTCTGGGCCGTGAATTCTTCGAGGCTGGGGCCGTGTCCATAGACCGGGGCATTGTCGAAGTAGGGGCGGAAGAAATCTTTAGCCTCTTGCTCGGTATCGCCGATAAAGACCTGGCCACCAAGGCCTACAATCGCTTGGTCCGCTTGGCCGTGGCCGTAGCTTGCAAAACGACGGCGGTAGAGATCTACCATCTGAGCAGTGTGTTCCTTATTCCAAAAGATATTGTTATGGAAGAAACCATCGCCGTAATAAGCAGCTTGCTCGGCAATTTGCGGCGAACGAATTGAGCCGTGCCAGACAAAGGGTGGAATTCCATCCAGCGGCGCCGGAGTCGCGGTAAACCCTTCCAAGCCTGTGCGGAACTTTCCTTGCCAATTAACAACTGGCTCGCGCCAGAGCCTGCGCAGCAGGTGATAATTTTCAATAGCCAAGGGAATGCCTTGCTGGATATCCTTGCCAAACCACGGATAGACCGGGCCCGTATTTCCGCGGCCCAGCATGAGGTCTACTCGTCCTTGTGCAAGGTGCTGCAGGAAGGCATAGTCCTCTGCGATCTTGACCGGGTCATTTGTAGTAATAAGAGTCGTTGCAGTCGAGAGCTGCAAGCGCTTAGTCTGCGCGGCGATATAGGCCAAGTGCGTGGTAGGTGAGGACGGCACGAAGGGCGGGTTGTGGTGCTCGCCGGTGGCAAAGACATCAAGGCCTACCTCCTCGGCCTTGAGTGCAATCTCCGTTAAGTTGCGGATGCGCTCGGCCTCAGAGGGAGTTTTTCCTGAGTTGGGGTCAGTGGTTAAATCCCCGATACTGAAGATGCCGAATTGCATGGTTACCTTTCTCTGCGGTGCCCAGGGGTAAAAGACGCAGTGTGAACGGCTGGCGAATCATTCCCATTCTAGGGCATCCATTAGTACCGGTAGGTCCGCCGGTGCAACCAACCACAGCGGAGTCTCATTTACTTTGCCGTGTTCTGTGATGACGGCTGTGCACGGGCGGTTCCCCAGGCTTATCGGTTTCTGATGGGCAATCCATCGGTTCCTGCACACTTACCGTGCGGGCCAGAAAGATGGCGCGATCGCTGGGCTCTTGATACCTCGCTCTATCCGCACTGTCGGCGGCATCGAGTTTGTGCTTATCGCTGCAATCCGCGGCGACCCATCGATGCGGCTGCAGGACGCGAAGGGTCTCGGGAGGGGACACCACTATGTCCCGGAGGGTGGAAATCTGCTGTACCACTGCTGCGTGCGGCTGAGCGATGAGCTCTGATTTGTAATAGAGGGCGTGGGAAAGGAGTTCTTTGCGTTCACAATGGAGCGCAGGGTTTTGAGGTCATGAAAGCGGCCAAGAATGCACTAGCTAGGTGAATAGTGATAGGTGCCAGTGTGGAGAAGGGTGGAAAGGGAGGGCGTCGCCAAGCGCGGAGTGCTTGCAGCGCCCTGGGATAGGGATAAGAAAACCCGCTAGCCCCGGCACAGTCGGTATGGCTAGCGGAGGTGGCGAGTCCGTCTAGGCTCTTAGAGGATAGGCGGCGGCCAAAAGTAGTTTTAGCCGCGGTAGGCCCCGCGCTCCAAGGTGTCGCACTGGGACATCTTGCCGGAGTTATAGCCAGCGAGGAATGCCTTCTCGCGTTGTTCAGAAGAGCCATGGGTCCAGGAGTCAGGCTGGACCTGGCCCCCGGAACGGCGTTGAATATTGTCATCGCCCACCGCTTGGGCAGCGGCGACAGCATCCGAGACCTGTTCTTTGGTAATGGGCTCTAGCAAGGGATTGTCACCCTTGTCGGCGTAGGAGGCCCACAGCCCGGCGTAGCAGTCAGCCTGCAGCTCGATCTTCACAGCGTTGGAATCGGCGCCAGGGTTGTTATAGTCCGACAAACCGAGGGTGCCCTCCAGGTTTTGAATGTGGTGGCCAAACTCGTGGGCCACGATGTACATGCGGGCCAAGGGGGCATTTTCCGCGCCGAAATTGCGCAGGGAATCAAAGAACTCGGTATCGAAGTAGGCGGACTCATCGCGTGGGCAATAGAAGGGGCCGGTAGAAGAGGATGCCGCGCCGCATCCGGTATTAACGCCACCGTGGAAGACCACGCGCTCCGGTTCGGTGTATTGGATATTTGCTTGTTCTGGCAGCACCTTGGACCAAACGTTGTCCACGCTGCGGCCAGTGAACTCTACCAGGCATTCATCTTTGGTATTGCCATCTTCTGCAGTTTTGCATTCTGGGCTATCGCCCTGCGCGGCGCCATCGGACTGAGACTGTTCATTGCCTAAAATCGCGCCCAAGTCTGAGGGGTTACCGCCAAGTAGGAGGAAAAGGCCAACCAAAACAATCGAGCCGACGCCACCGCCGATGGCGATGCCACCGCCGCCGCCACCGGAACGAGCTTCCTTGCCGCCGAAATCGGCACCAGATCTAAAAGTCATGTCTAAATAGTGTCACATGGCCCCTTAAAACACAGGATGAAGATGGGTGCACAAGGGGGCAAGGAAACAGGGGGAGTGTCGCGCCTTGTAGGCCTCCGGGGCGTCGCTGCGTCTACCTTACTACGCTGCATGTACCGGTAGGGATGTAGGATTGTGCACGTTCCTAGTCTTGTGCTTGGTTTGGCGCGCGCTGTTTACGCGTGGCGGGACCCGCAAGTGACACAATTTTCAGAAGGGATTGAACAACAGTGCTGCGTACCCACTTAGCTGGTGAGCTCCGCAAAGAACTCGCAGGAGAGACCGTCACCCTAACCGGTTGGGTTTCCCGCCGCCGCGATCACGGTGGTGTGATCTTCATTGACCTGCGCGATCGCTCTGGCATCGCCCAGGTTGTCTTCCGTGAATCTGACGTGGCAGAACGCGCCCACGACCTGCGCTCCGAATACTGCGTGAAGGTTACCGGTACCGTAGAGCCACGCCCGGAAGGCTCTGAGAACCCCAACCTGCCGTCCGGCGAGATTGAGGTCAATGTCGCGGATCTTGAGGTGCTCAATAAATCCGCAGCGCTGCCGTTCCAGGTTGATGATCCTTCGACCTCGGGTGAGGTTGGCGAGGAGACTCGCTTGAAGTACCGCTACCTGGACCTGCGCCGTGAGCGCCAGGCGAAGGCCCTGCGCCTGCGTTCTGCCGCTAACCGTGCGGCCCGCAAGGTGCTGGATTCTCATGACTTTGCAGAAATTGAGACTCCGACCTTGACTCGTTCCACCCCGGAGGGTGCGCGTGACTTCCTGGTGCCAGCGCGCTTGAAGCCAGGCACGTGGTACGCACTGCCACAGTCCCCGCAGCTGTTCAAGCAGCTGCTCATGGTCGCTGGCATGGAGCGCTACTACCAGATTGCTCGTTGCTACCGCGATGAGGATTTCCGCGCCGACCGCCAGCCGGAGTTTACGCAGCTGGACGTGGAGATGTCCTTTGTAGACCAGGACGATGTCATCGCCTTGGCAGAAGAGATCGTTACCGAGCTGTGGAAGCTCATTGGCTACGAGATTAAGACTCCTATCCCGCGCATGACCTACGCTGATGCGATGAAGTACTACGGCTCTGATAAGCCAGACCTGCGCTTCGACATCAAGATTGTAGAGTGCACCGAGTTCTTCAAGGACACCACCTTCCGCGTCTTCCAGAATGAATACGTGGGCGCTGTGGTTATGGAGGGCGGCGCCTCCCAGCCGCGCCGTCAGTTCGATGCTTGGCAGGACTGGGCTAAGCAGCGCGGTGCGAAGGGCTTGGCTTATATCACCGTGGGTGAGGACGGCACATTGGGCGGCCCGGTAGCTAAGAACATTACCGATGCCGAGCGCGAGGGCATCGCAGAGCACGTCGGCGCTAAGCCAGGCGATGCCATCTTCTTTGCCGCTGGCGACACCAAGTCTTCACGTGCCCTGCTGGGTGCTGCGCGCGGCGAGATTGCAAAGAAGCTGGACCTTATCAAGGAAGGCGACTGGGCCTTTACATGGGTTGTTGATGCCCCGCTCTTCGAGCCTTCTGCCGACGCAACCGCTTCCGGCGACGTCGCTTTGGGTCACTCCAAGTGGACCGCGGTCCACCACGCCTTCACCTCCCCGAAGCCGGAGTGGATTGATTCCTTTGACCAGAACCCGGGCGAGGCTACCGCCTACGCTTATGACATTGTCTGCAACGGCAATGAGATTGGCGGCGGTTCCATCCGTATCCACCAGGAAGACGTGCAAAAGCGCGTCTTTGATGTCATGGGAATTGGGGACGAGGAAGCTCAGGAGAAGTTTGGCTTCCTGCTCGATGCCTTCTCTTATGGCGCCCCGCCACACGGCGGCATCGCCTTTGGCTGGGACCGCATTGTCTCCCTGCTGGGCGGCTTCGACTCCATCCGCGACGTCATTGCGTTCCCGAAGTCCGGCGGCGGCGTAGACCCGCTTACCGACGCCCCTGCGCCAATCCCTGCCGCACAGCGCAAGGAAACCGGCGTAGACTACAAGCCGGAAAAGAAGAAGGAACAGGACAAGGCCGGTTCCACTGCGGGAGAGACTGCTGAGGAGAAGTAAGCAGATAGCTTGAACCTCAGCTGTTAAGGCACACCGTGCGGGGCACATCGTAGGCCGTGGCCATTTTCGCTGCGGGCGAACTTGTGACCCCGCTTTGGTGTGAGGGGGCATACTGGATAGAACTATGGATGAAAACGATACTGTGCTATCGCCCGAGGACGTCATCAAGGCCGCCTCGGAGATGTTGTCGCGCCGTTTTGGTGGCACCCCGGAGATGTCGAGCGTCGAGCGCTTGGACGGCTCCGGCAATGCAATGGTCCTGCGCGCAAGGATTGCCCCCGGCGCCTTCCTGCCTCACCGCTCGGTAGTCATTAAATACAACCCGGTCACAGGCTATGGCGTTGATGATGCCGCAATGCTGCGTGAGGTTGTGGCTTATCAATTTACTACCGCGTTATCTGAAGATGTGCGCCCTGGCCCGGTGCTGCTCGCTCATGATTTAGATAAGCGCATTATCGTTTTGACGGACTTAGGAGAGGGCGAAACGCTTGCCGATGTCCTGGTTCAATCCACCGATGCCGACCGCGTCCGAGTGCTGCGCTCGCTGGGCAGCGCACTGGGCCACATGCATGCGGGGACCGCCGGGCATGAGCAGGATTATGAAACCTTGCTTAGCCGCATGTTGCGCAAAAACCCGGAATTGGCCCCGCACCAATCCGTGCGTGATGAGGCATTGGAAGGCTCCATCGGAATCGGCCTTGATTTGCTGGATACGGCGGGGCTCGAAGCCCCCGAAAGCTTCCGTGAGTTAGCAAGGCAAGCAGCCAGGTCTTTGGCCTCCGGAAAAGACCGGGCCTTTACCCCCTTTGACCTTTCTCCAGATAATATTATCGTCTCGCAGCACCTGCACTTCTTGGATTATGAATGGGCGGGATTCCGCAATGTGGGCTTCGATGTAGCCTGCGTTATTGCCGGTTTCCCACAGTTCCTGTTTTCTAAGCCGATTACGGACGAGGAGGCAGATATTTTTATCTCCGCCTGGTCTCGTGCGGTAGCAGACGTGTGGCCGCTGTTTTCTGATCCGGAAGAGATCCATGGACTCATCGTGGCTTCACTAATCGGCTGGGCGCTGTCGAGCGTGACCACCATGCAAGCAGGCGGCATTGAAGGGCTGGTGGCCTTGGTCAGAGGAGAAGCCGAGGTCTTCCACGATCCGCAGCATTCGATCTTGCGCCCGGCCGATCACGGGCCGTTTACGGAAGATGAATTGCTGGTACGCCGCGATCTGTACGAAACCTTTGAGGCGCTGTCGCGCTATGCCTCGCGCTGCGACGGCCCCGCCTGCGCACCCATCGCAGAGTTTGGCAGCGCAATTGCGCGTCGCTTGGATGATGAATAGATAACTTTGATGTGCCCGCACACTGCTAGGAGGTAGGTTTTAGTGTCTCAAGACTCACTCTTTGGCGGGCCCACTCCCGGGGACAATGCCGCGTCTTTGCCTGGGAAGAACCTCTTTGCCACCCACGCAGGATCGCCGCTGGCGGCGCGCATGCGCCCGCAGAGCTTGGATGAAGTGGTCGGACAAGACCACCTTTTGGCTCCTGGCAAGCCATTGCGCCGCCTAGTGGAAGGCTCAGGGGAGGCCTCTGTCATTTTGTATGGCCCGCCAGGTACTGGCAAGACCACGATTGCCTCTCTTATTGCGAGCCAGATGGGGCAGAATTTTGTGGGTCTATCCGCGCTCGATTCGGGCGTGAAGCAGGTCCGCGAGGTCATCACCCACGCCCGGCAAGAGCTCATTCACGGGCGCCGGACGGTGCTTTTTATCGATGAGGTACATCGATTTTCTAAAACCCAACAGGATGCGCTGCTCGCGGCCGTGGAAAACCGCACGGTACTGCTCGTGGCGGCGACGACGGAAAATCCCTCATTTTCCGTTGTGGCGCCGCTCCTGTCGCGCTCGCTGCTTTTGCAGCTGCATTCGCTAAGCGACGACGACCTAAGGGGCGTCGCCAAGCGCGCGCTAGAAAGCGATCGAGGCTTGGGCGAGCGCAAGATTCGGATCGCCGACGAGGCCTTGGAGCAGCTAGTTCTTTTGGCCGGCGGTGATGCGCGGCGCACATTGACCTACCTGGAGGCGGCGGCCGAGGCGGTCGCCGACGGCGGGGAAATTACCGCACAGACGGTCACAGACAACGTCAATAAGGCGGTCGTGCGCTATGACCGCGACGGCGACCAACACTACGATGTGGTCTCTGCGTTTATTAAATCCATTCGTGGTTCCGATGTTGATGCTGCGCTGCACTATCTAGCCCGCATGGTGGAAGCGGGAGAGGATCCGCGCTTTATAGCGCGCAGGCTCATAGTGCATGCCTCCGAAGACATCGGTATGGCCGATCCCACTGCGCTCCAGGTAGCTGTGGCGGCGGCCGAGGCCGCACAGCTCATCGGAATGCCGGAGGCGAGAATTCCCTTGGCGCAGGCCACCATCCATCTGGCCACCGCGCCGAAGTCTCCATCAGTAATCTCCGCCATCACGCAGGCCCAGGCAGATGTGGCCGCCGGCAAGGTGGGCCACGTGCCGGCGCATCTGCGCGATGGACACTACGAGGGCGCAAAGCGGATGGGAAATGCCGTGGGCTATGTTTACCCCCACGATGATCCCCGCGGCGTAGTAGAACAGCAATACCTGCCCGATGAGTTGGAAGGCTCCGTATATTATGAACCCACCGATCATGGAGCTGAAAAGCGCGTTTATGACTATATAGGCCGCTTGCGCAGCATTATTCGCGGCAAGCGTTCTCCCGGTAAAAACGCTCGCCGGCCGCGCTGATACCTACCCAAGGGAAAATGCGGTGCGGCGAAGGGTAAAGTTGGGCGGGTTAGAAACTTCTCGATAGAAGATGAAAGCTCATACAGTTAGGATTGTTGCTCGTGAAGACTCATGAGATCCGGGAACGGTTTACCCAGCACTTCGTCAATTCTGGTCACGAGGCGGTACCAAGTGCCTCGCTGATCCTGGATGACCCTAACCTGCTTTTCGTAAACGCGGGCATGGTCCCATTCAAGCCTTACTTCCTGGGCCAGCAGAACCCACCCTTTGCCAAGGGGCTCGCCACTTCTATCCAGAAGTGCGTGCGCACCCTGGATATTGAAGAGGTGGGCATTACCACCCGCCACAACACCTTCTTCCAGATGGCCGGAAACTTCTCCTTTGGCCAGTACTTCAAGGAAGGTGCCATCACCAATGCCTGGACCTTGCTTACCCGCTCCGTTGAGGAGGGCGGTTTTGGTCTAGACCCAGAACGCTTGTGGGTGACGGTGTACCTGGATGATGATGAGGCCGCCGAAATCTGGCGCGATAAGATTGGCGTTCCTGAAGAGCGCATTCAGCGCCTCGGCATGGAGGATAACTACTGGTCCATGGGTATCCCTGGACCATGTGGCCCGTGCTCCGAGATTTATTTCGATCGCGGTCCTGAGTACGGCAAGGACGGCGGACCCATTGCCGATGATAACCGCTACATGGAGATCTGGAACTTGGTCTTCATGCAAAACGAACGCGGCGAGGGCATTGGTAAGGGCAATTTTGAAATCGTTGGCGAGCTGCCCAAGAAGAACATCGATACTGGCCTTGGCATCGAGCGCGTGGCCTGCATTTTGCAGGGCGTAGACAACGTCTACGAAACAGACCTGCTGCGTCCAGTCATTGACGTAGCTGAGGAACTTACCGGTGCCACCTACGGCGATAAAGCCTCTCAGGAAGACAATATCCGCTTCCGAGTGGTAGCGGACCACTCCCGCACCGGCATGATGCTCATCTTGGATGGCGTAACCCCGGGCAATGAGGGCCGCGGATATATCCTGCGTCGCCTGCTGCGCCGCATTATCCGTTCCGCCAAGCTGCTGGGCGCTACCGGTGCCACCATGGAGCGCTTCATGAACACGGTCATGGATACCATGACTCCGTCTTATCCGGAGATTGCGGACAACCGTGAGCGCATTCTGCGCGTGGCCGTCAACGAAGAAAAGGCCTTCCTCAAGACTCTGGAGTCCGGAACCCGCCTCTTCGACGATGCCGTGCAGGAGCTCAAGTCCACCTCTCGCGCGAAGACCGCAAAGGTCCTGCCTGGTGAGAAGGCCTTTGAGTTGCACGATACCTATGGTTTCCCCATCGACTTGACGCTGGAAATGGCCCAGGAAGCGGGCCTTGAGGTGGACATGGATGGCTTCAACGATGCCATGGGTGAGCAGCGCCGCCGCGCCAAGGCCGATAACCAGGCCAAGAAGCACGGGCACACTGACCTTTCCCTCTACCGCGACTGGGTAGACAATAACCCCACCGTCTTCACCGGCTACGAGGAGCTTACTTCCGACGCCCGCGTGATCGGCCTTGTCCGCGGCGGAGAAAAGGTCGATGAAGTCCACGAGGGTGAAGAGGTCGAGGTCATTTTGGACCACACCCCACTTTATGCCGAGGCGGGCGGCCAGATGGCTGATCGCGGGCGCATTGTGGCCGGCGAGTCCTTGCTGGAGGTCAATGACGTCCAAAAGATTGGCAAGAAGCTGTGGGTCCACAAAGCCACGGTTACGGCTGGCGGCCTAGACCTGGGCATGTCGGTTGAGGCGGGCGTCGACGAGCAGTGGCGCCACGGCGCTACCCAGGCTCACTCTGCTACGCACCTCATTCACGCCGCACTGCGCCAGGTGCTTGGCCCCACCGCGGTACAGGCTGGTTCTATGAACCGCCCGGGTTACCTACGGTTTGACTTCAACTACACCGAACAGCTCAGCCAGGCCCAGCTGGAAGAAATTGCCTTGATTACCAACCAGGCAATTGACTCCAATTTTGCCGTCAACACCATCGAGACCTCCTTGGAAGAGGCTAAGGCCATGGGCGCCATGGCGCTCTTTGGTGAGAACTACGGCAAGGAAGTCCGCGTGGTAGAAATCGGCGGACCGTTCTCCATCGAGCTATGCGGCGGTACCCACGTGGGATCCTCCGCTGAAATCGGCCCGGTTTCCGTGCTGGGTGAATCTTCCGTAGGCTCTGGCGCTCGCCGCATTGAGGCTTACTCCGGTATGGATGCCTTCCGTTACTACTCCAAGGAAACCGCCTTGGTGGAAGGAGTCTCCCGCGAGCTTAAGGTACAGACCGAGGACCTGCCTGAGCGCATTGCTCAGCTATCTGAGAAGCTCAAGGCAGCAGAAAAGGAAATCGAAACCCTGCGCAAGCAGCAGCTGGCTGCGCGTGCCTCCGAGTTCGTCGGCGCCGCCAAGGACATCAATGGTTTCAAGGTTATTGCGCTGACGTTGCCGGATGGAACCACCGGTGGGGACCTGCGCACCGTGGCTACGGACCTGCGTAACCGCCTGCGCGAGGAAGAAGCCGTCATCGTCTTGGGCGCCCAGGACAAGGGCAAGTTCCCGTTCATCGTGGCAGCCACCGACAAGGCCGTCGAACGCGGTGTGAAGTCCGGGGACGTCGTCAAGCAATTTGGCCAGTACGTTGATGGCCGCGGCGGCGGTAAGCCGGACATGGCCCAGGGCTCCGGTTCTTCAGCTGCAGGTGCAGAGCGCGGCTTTGCCGCCGTCGAGGATATGCTCGAGTCCCTGTAGGAGTTCGAACGTGGCACAAGTGGAACCAGATATCCCCGGGGTTGATGATCCGGGGCAGGGCCGCCGGCTCGCGCTTGACGTCGGTACTGTGCGCATCGGCGTAGCAGTGTCCAATAGGGAAGCAACGCTGGCCACCCCAGTGGAGACCGTTCACCGCGAAACCGGGTTTAAGGACCGCGATAAGGGTGATATCGACCGGATCCTAGAATTGATTGATTTTTATGAGGCGGTCGAGGTCATCGTGGGGCTGCCACGAGATTTGCAGGGAAATGGCTCAAAAAGCGTAAAACATGCTAAAGAAATTGCGTTTCGGATCCGCCGTCGGTTGAATCGAAATGCAAATATGGATAAAGTTCCACCACCAGTACGTTTGGCTGATGAGCGTTTGACTACCGTGGCAGCGACCACCGCGCTGCGCGCGTCAGGCGTGTCCGAGAAGAAGGGCCGTAAAGTCATCGACCAAGCAGCAGCGGTGGAGATATTGCAGACATGGTTGGACGGGCGTGCAAACGCTCTCCGTCCAAGGGATGCAATAGATCAGCCTTCAAACTCAGGAGACTAAAACAAGTGAGCCGTAATCAAGAACGTCTCGGTCGATCGATGGAGCCGAAACACGTCAAGCGCCGCCAGCGCGGCATTGCCGTTATCATTGCGTCGATCATCGTTATCCTTGGTGCCCTTATCTACATCGGATTCCGTCTCGGCAATACCTCTGCCGATTATGAGGGAACCGGCAACGGTACCACCCAGCTGGTGGAGGTGCCGGAAGGCTCGTCGATGTCCGAGCTCGGTCCTGCACTGGTGGAAAAGAATGTGGTCAAGACCCAAGACGCCTTTGACTCTGCTGCGTCTATGAACCATAGCGCAAGCCAAATCCAACCTGGCTTCTACCGTCTGCAGGAAGAGATGAGTGCCAACGCCGCGGTAGAGGCGCTATTGGATAAGAATAACCGCGTCGACATGCTCGAAGTCCAAGGCGGCGCAACCTTGGAGGACGTCAAGGTTGTTGGTGGAGACGTTCGTTATGGCATCTACTCCTTGATTTCTGAGGTCAGCTGCAACGATGGCAACTGCCTGAAGAAGGAAGACTTAGAAAAGGTCGCTGCGGAAACTGATCCTGCTGAGCTGGGTGCGCCACAGTGGGCACTCGAGGCCATCAACAAGCGCGGCAACGATCCTAAGCGCATTGAGGGCCTTATCGCTCCAGGCCAGTACGTCCTGGACCCCAATATGGAGGCCAAGGATATTTTGAAGGACCTCATTACCCGCTCTACCAAGCGCTACAACGAGACCAAGATCGAAGAACGCGCCCAGGCTATCGGTCTGAGCCCTTATGAGCTGCTTACTTCCGCATCCCTAGTGGAGCGCGAGGCGCCAGCAGGTGAGTTCGACAAGGTCGCCCGCGTCATCCTCAACCGCCTGGACGAGCCGATGCGCTTGGAGTTTGACTCCACCGTGAACTATGGCTTGGAAGACGTTGAGCTGGCCACCACCGATAAGGCCCGTGAGGAGAAGACTCCGTGGAATACCTACGCAAAGGAGGGCCTGCCGGATACCCCGATTTCTTCTCCTTCGGATGATGCAATCAAGGCCATGGAGCAGCCTGCTGAGGGCAATTGGAAGTTCTTTGTCACCGTGGACGAAGAAGGCACCACCGTCTTCTCCGATACCTACGATGAGCACTTGGGCCGCGTTGATGACGCCATCCGCTCCGGCGTGCTTGACTCCAAGCGCGAAGGGGAGGGCGCTGGTTCCGGCAACGGCGACGCCGCTGCCGAGCAGCCCGCCAAATAAAGTCGCAAAACCACGAAGAGGTAGAACCGATGCCACGTGCGGCAGTCCTTGGTAGCCCCATCGAGCACTCACTGTCTCCGGTGCTCCACAATGCTGGCTACGAGGCTGCCGGGCTCGAAGGTTGGGACTACACCCGCTTTGAAACGGCTGCGGAGGGCTTGCCGGATCTGGTGAGGGGGAGTACCCCTGAGTTCGTAGGGTTCTCCGTCACCATGCCGGGTAAGTTCGCCGCCCTCCGCTTTGCGGATACCGTAAGCGAGCGCGCACAGCTGATAGGTTCCGCAAACACCCTGGTGCGTAAAGAAGAAGGGTGGTTTGCAGACAATACCGACACCGAAGGCGTGCGTGGCGCGCTCATAGAACTTTTGGGGGATTCCCCCGCACGGCACGCGATGCTCATTGGAGCTGGGGGCACAGCGCGTCCAGCTTTGTGGGCGCTGGCTGAGCGCGGAGTGTCTACCGTCACCGTGCTCAATCGCTCGGACCGTAGCGCCGAGCTACGGCCACTTGCCCAAGAGCTGGGACTGGAGCTTTCTTTCACCGGTTTCGATGGTGACCTATCTGCACTGTCTCGCGCAGCCGATGTCATTGTATCCACCGTTCCCGCCGCTGCGGTGGAGGACTGCGTCTTCGACATCGCCCACGCACCGGTGCTCGACGTCATTTATGATCCCTGGCCCACGCCGCTGACCACGTGCGCGGCGGCCAACGGGTACAAGTCCGTCGGCGGACATGTCATGCTCGCATATCAAGCATTTAGCCAGTTCGAGCAATTTACCGGGGTGGCCGCACCGCGGGAAGAGATGCTAAATGCATTGAATGAGGAATTGCAGCGGCGGTCGCAAACTGTCAAATAAAACGAGGCCTGGACAAGTGCGGGCTATCCTTCGCGTCTGGCTCACGCTGCACAATTCGCCCTCTGAGTGGAAGCCTCGAGCGCTAGGCGGTACCTCGCTTTACTCTAAGTCCCGTGTTGATCTTTGGGGGAATTGTTTATTGCCTTTGGGCCGCGGCACTGTCTTGGTGGGACTTTCGGCATCGCCGCTTGCCCGACTGGTTGACGCTGCCAGCCGCTGCGTTGTCACTTGTACTTGCCAACTGGGGCGGGCTGTGGTGGCCGGGGATATATCTCGTGCTTGGGCTGGCCCATACAGGGGTGGGCGGCGGCGATATTAAGCTGGCCGTGCCCTTAGGGATGCTGGTAGGGCATGCTGCTGGGTTCATAGGGGTGGTGGCGGCGAGCGGCTGCGCGTCCCTGTTAACGTTCGTCTGGTCTGTGTGTGCTGGGCAGAAAGAAAGCGCGCATGGCCCCGCGATGTTATTGGCGGCGGCACTCGTCGTGGCTTGTGTTTACCCTTTTTGAGGGGGTGGAAGAATATATTGCGGGGCCAAGTTCATACCGGATTGGCCTCATCGTGCGATAATACCCGCATGCTTCGTTGGACTACTGCAGGTGAATCCCACGGCCAGGCTCTTATTTCTCTGCTGGAGCACATGCCCGCCGGGGTCCCAATTACCCGCGCCGATATTTCGCATCAGCTTTCCCGGCGCCGCCTTGGCTACGGCCGTGGCGCCCGCATGAAGTTTGAGGCTGATGAGGTTACCGTGCTGGGCGGAGTCCGCCACGGGCTGACTCTGGGTAGCCCTATTGCCATAATGATTGGCAATACGGAGTGGCCGAAGTGGACCACCATCATGTCGGCCGATCCACTGGATATGGACGATGAAGAAAATATACAGGCCATGAATTCTGGACGAGGTGCAGCCCTGACTAGGCCGCGTCCAGGCCACGCGGATTTTGCCGGAATGGTGAAATACCGCCATAGTGAAGCGCGCCCCATTCTAGAGCGTTCCTCCGCGCGTGAGACTGCAGCGCGTGTGGCTGCCGCTACCGTCGCGCGCAACTTCCTGCGCGAGACCCTCGGCATCGAGGTACTCTCCCACGTCATTTCTATTGGGGCTTCTGAGCCTTATGAGGGCCCTGCGCCGGCGTTCGCGGACATCGAGGCTATCGATGATTCACCCGTGCGCGCCTGTGATAAGGAGGCAGAGGCCTCCATGATTGCAGAAATCGAAACCGCCAAGAAACAAGGCGATACCTTGGGCGGCATCGTCGAAGTCGTGGTAGATGGCCTGCCTATTGGACTGGGCTCGCACATTTCCGGCGATGACCGTTTGGATGCGCAATTAGCCAGCGCTTTGATGGGCATTCAGGCTATCAAAGGAGTGGAAATCGGTGATGGCTTCGCAGAGGCTCGTCGGCGCGGCTCCGCTGCTCACGATGAAATGGTGCGTACCGCTGAGGGCGTTTCCCGCCTCACCAATCGCGCAGGTGGCCTCGAAGGCGGCATGACTAATGGGCAGCAGCTTCGTGTGCGGGCGGCGATGAAACCAATCTCTACCGTCCCGCGCGCATTGCGCACCATTGATATGGAATCCGGCGCCGAGGCAACTGCCATTCACCAGCGCTCCGATGTCTGCGCGGTTCCGGCGGCCGGCGTCGTAGCAGAAGCCATGGTTGCCCTTGTTCTTGCGCGCGCTGTGCTTGAGAAATTCGGCGGAGATAGCCTCGAAGAAACCTCTCAGGCTATTGCCGCGTATGATAGATACGTTTCGGACCGCCTTGCTTTTGACCAGGAGTAAGTTATGACCACCCCAACCGCCGTTACGGGCCAACCCCGCCCACGCGTTGTTTTGGTTGGCCCGCCAGGCGCGGGTAAATCCACACTTGGCCGCCGCCTATCCCATGCCCTGAGCTGTGAATTTACTGACTCTGACCACCTTATTGAACAGGCACAAGCAAAGCCTTGCGGGGAAGTCTTTAGCGAGCTCGGTGAGCAGGACTTCCGTGCGCTTGAAGCGCAACACGTTGCGGCCGCGTTGCGTACCGATGGGGTCGTAAGTCTCGGCGGCGGGGCAGTGCTCACGGAGTCCACTCGTGACCTCCTGGAGCGGCACACGGTTTTTTTTTGGATATTTCCCCTGAAGAAGGAGCAAGGCGCACCTCCGGTGATAGCAATCGGCCGGTTCTTGCAGCCGCTGACCCCCTCGAACATTACCGAAACCTAGTGGACGTGCGGCGCCCGTATTACCAGGAGGTTGCCGATTATCGAGTGCGCACAGATACCCGAACCCCGCAGCAGGTAGTAGGCGATATTCTCGGTTTCCTCGATACCCTTTAGCTGCCCGCTGCGCTCGTACTTGTTCCTCGCCACACTGCCTCGGCGGCGAACGGAAAGGACCACCATGCCCACCATTGCCGTTAATGGACCGCAGCCTTATAAAGTTCGCATTGGCGCCGGTCTCAATGAAGACATCGCGCAGCGCTGCGCGGAGATTGGCGCTAGCCGGGCAGGCATTGTCTTCCAACCGCCGCTGCGCGCCGCCGCCGAGCACCTAGCGGAACTCGTTGGGACCCAGGGGGTCGTGCCCGTGCTCATTGAGGTTCCCGATGCTGAGGCGGCCAAGCAGCTCAGCGTCGTTGGCGGTGTATGGGACAAGCTGGGGGAGAACGGCTTTAACCGGCGTGACGTCATCATCGGCCTAGGCGGTGGTGCCACCACCGATATGGCGGGGTTTGTGGCGGCTGTGTGGATGCGTGGCATCAAGATTCTCCAGGTGCCTACCACGCTATTGGCCATGGTTGATGCCGCCGTGGGCGGCAAAACCGGCATCAATACGGCGGCCGGGAAGAATCTTGTCGGCGCCTTTCACGAGCCGAATTCCGTCTTTGTGGACCTAGACCGTCTTGACACCCTGCCTGCGGCGGAAATCGTTGCCGGTTCGGCAGAGATTATCAAAACTGGTTTCATCCATGACCCGGTAATTCTGGAACGCTATGAGGACAACCCTGGGGCCTGCGTGGACCCGCAGGGCTTCTTGCCAGAATTAATAGAGCGCTCCATTGCAGTAAAAGCCGCCGTGGTAAGCCAGGACTTGAAAGAGTCAGGTATGCGCGAAACGCTGAACTACGGCCACACCTTTGGCCATGCTGTGGAGCGCCATGAGAACTACGAATGGCGCCATGGCAACGCGGTGGCAGTGGGCATGATGTTTATCGCCCACCTGTCGCATTCCCGCGGCCTCATTGACGCTCAACTGGTGGAAAAGCACCGCCGGATCCTGCACAGCATTGGGCTTCCCACGCGGTATAAGGCAGGCCATTTCGCCGACCTGTATGAGGCCATGACCCATGATAAGAAGAATAGGGACGGACAAATCCGGTTTGTGGCCTTGACCGGGGTGGGGGAGGCCACCCGCCTGGAAGGCCCTGACTTGGACGAGCTCGAGGCGGCCTACGCCGCGATTTCGGAGTAGAAGATGAAGATTATTGTTCTCAACGGCCCGAACTTAAACCGCTTGGGAAAGCGACAACCGGATGTCTACGGCTCAACCACCTTGGCCGATGTGGAGCGCATGATTGCCTCGCGTGCCGCCGAACACGGGGTAGAGGTGGAATGTTTTCAATCCAACCATGAGGGCGAGCTCATTGAAGAGGTACATGCCGCCGCGGATGCGGGCTATCCCGTGATTATCAACCCTGGCGGGTTTACCCATACCTCGGTGGCTTTGCGCGATGCCCTGGCTGAAGTGGCGGAGGGAGCCGGATTCGTCGAAGTGCATATCTCCAATGTGCATGCACGCGAGCCCTTCCGCCATCACTCCTATCTCAGTCCGATTGCCCGCGGTGTGATTGCTGGCTTGGGGGTCTTTGGTTACGTTGCGGCAGTGGACTACCTCTGCCAATAGAAGCGTCCCACTGGGCTTCGTGGCGGTCCGGACGGAAAGAAAACGGCCCGACCGCGGTGGCAAGGTCGATATACTGGGTGAATACTTTCAACACCGCAGTCAACCCAGGAGGATTAAATCATGGCTTTGGCAGATACCCGCTTTAGTGACCGGCGCCGCAAGCTTGCCGCGACACTAGCCAGCCAGCGCATCGATGCCGTTTTAGTAACCCACCTCACGCATGTGCGTTATCTTTCGGGGTTTTCCGGATCCAATGGTGGTCTGCTTTTGCGCAAGGATCTTTCCGCACAGGTTGCTACCGATGGCCGCTACACCACGCAGATTTCCCGTGAGGTCCCTGATCTGGAAGCTATTCAGGGGCGCGCTGTAGGCAAGGTGCTCCTGCAGCAATTCGCCGATGTGCAAGGACCGGTCCGCGTGGGCTTTGAGACAGACTACCTGACGGTATCTGAATTGAAGGAACTCGAAGATTCGGCCCCAGAGTCAGTCACCTTGGTCCCCGTTACTGGCGTGATTGAAGATATTCGGCTGTTTAAAGACCCACTCGAGCTGGAAAAGCTGGAGGAAATTGCCGCGCTGGCTAATCAGGCGCTGGAGGATCTCCTGGCCGCAGGCGAGCTGCGTGCCGGCCGCACGGAGCGCCAGGTGGCTGCCGATTTGGAGTACCGGATGCGCATGCTCGGCTCGGAGCGGGTGAGCTTCGATACCATCGTCGCTTCCGGTCCCAATTCGGCCATGCCACACCATGGTGCGGACGATCGGGTCATCGAGGACGGAGATTTGGTGACCATCGACTTCGGTGCGCATCTGCGGGGGTTCAACTCCGACTGCACGCGCACTTACGTCGTGGGCGCGGCGAATGACTTTGCTAAAGAAATTTATGATGTGGTGCTACGCGCCCAGAAAGCGGGCGTGGCAGCGTCGGTGCCGGGCGCTAAGCTTGCCGACGTCGACGCAGCTTGCCGCGACATTATTTCCGCCGCCGGCTATGGCGATTACTTTGTGCACTCGACTGGCCACGGAGTAGGCCTCGACGTACACGAGGCGCCCTTCGCCGCCCAGACCGGGAAGGGCGAACTGGCCGCGGGCATGACCTTGACCATCGAGCCGGGCATTTACGTGCCTGGCAAGGGCGGTGTGCGCATCGAAGATACTCTTATCATTACCGATGGCGCGCCGAAGATCATCACCGCCGCGACGAAGGAGTTTACCGAGCTACCCGCCTAGTGGCTGAGCACCTTGGAGTTGAGCAGCTGGGCGACGTTGCGGTTGCCCAGGTGCGTGAGGTGGTTGAAAAGGTTGTGCGGTACGGAGTACTCCCACTTGCCGGAAATCCAGCGTGTGCTATCCGGCGCACACATGCCATGGTTGATGGAATCGGCGCGTAGGTCGTAGTACTGGACACCGTTGGCACGTGCTGCCTTGTACATCGCGCTATTGACTTGGTCCTCGCCGGTGCGCACTAGGCCTGCATAATCCAGATTAAAACCGGCGTCGGTGGAACCCGGCGCAGACGTGCGTATTGGGCATACGGCGCCGTTACGGGCGGAGATGGCGGGATACCCTACCACGGTGATGTGCGCATGAGGCGCGGCCTGACGGACGCGCTGGATGGAACGCTTCATGCCGTCAAAATAAGGATTGGCGGAAGACAGCGATGGCCGCAAAATTTCCTGGAGGTCGTTGGCGCCGAACTGAATCAAAACATTCTTGGTCGCACCATTGAGATCGTTATTGGCAATGGCCCCGTTTATCTGCTCCTCGAAGTCCTTGCGGTGCGACTGGCCGGCGGCTTTCGCGGCAGAACAGGCGTAGTTGGCTGCGTGCTGGCCAGAAACCCGCTCAAGTTCGCGGCCTACATTGCTGTGACCCTGCGGGCAGCCCTGCGGGGAAGGTGCACCCGGGGTGTCTTCAATGCCATGGGTAGCAGACGAGAGAGCAGTGTCTGCTGCGGGGGACAGGCTGGAGGTTGTCCCGATCTGGCCATAGGTAGGGTTAGCGAAGATAGAATCGCCGAACATCACGGTTTGGGCATCCGCCGCCAATGCTTGGGGAGCGCTAAGTGCTGCTAAAGCTGCGCCAGTCACGGTAGCCACAGCAGAAAGCTTCTTGAAAGGCATCGCAAAAATCCTTGGTAGAAATGTGAAAAATTAATACGGCAAGACTGTACCGTACAGCCAGTTATCGTTGGATAAAAACCATTACGTGTCTGTTCTCCACCTGCTGCGTATGGTCACAAGCTGCGGAAGTTTCTCTTTTAGCCAAGATAGGGCAGAAGTGTGGGGCGGAAATGGGGGACCAGTAATACCCCGAAAGGCAGTTGTCCGGTAGGCTTGATCATTGTTTTCAACCTTTAGTCCACAATTTCGGGAGTTTAACCGCAATGGCTGATACTAGTGATTTCAAGAACGGCCTCGTTCTGAAGATCGACAACAAACTGATGCAGATCGTTGAGTTCCAGCACGTAAAGCCGGGCAAGGGCCCAGCCTTCGTGCGTACCAAGCTTAAGGATGTTGTCTCCGGCAAGACCGTGGACAAGACCTGGAACGCAGGCGTGAAGGTAGAGACCGCTACCGTGGACCGCCGCGATATGACCTACCTCTACAACGATGGCACCAGCTACGTCGTCATGGATGAGAAGACCTTTGAACAGTTCGAGCTCCCGCCGGAGAAGTTTGGCGATGCCGCTCGCTTCCTGCTGGAGAACATGCGCGTACAGGTTTCCTTCTACGAGGATGAGGCGCTGTTCGCAGAACTGCCTATTTCCGTAGACCTCAAGGTCGAGCACACCGAGCCTGGCCTGCAGGGTGACCGTTCCTCCGGCGGCACTAAGCCTGCCACCTTGGAGACCGGCGCGGAGATCCAGGTTCCGCTGTTTATCGAGATCGGCAATGTTCTCAAGATCGATACCCGCACCGGTGAGTACCTCTCCCGCGTCAACAACTAGGGCATCTGACTGTGTCTGATAACACCCCTAAGCGCGACATTAACTACAAGCGGCACACCGCGCGCTATCGCGCACGTCGCCGCGCCGCGGACATCCTATACGAGGCTGAGAATCGAGACATCGATCCCGTAGCCATCGTGGAGGACCGCATCGCATTGGCGCGCGAAGATCGCAATGCGGTAGCGCCGATTGCCGAGTACACCAAGGTCATTATCAAGGGAGCAGCGGAAGAGCTTGACGTCATCGATGAGACTATCGCTCGCTACCTTTCCGAGGACTGGGAGCTACACCGCATTCCTGCAGTAGATCGCGCTATCCTGCGCGTTTCGGTCTGGGAACTGCTCTTCAATCCCGAGATTCCTACTGCTACCGCTGTAGTAGAAGGCGTAGAAATCGCCTCTCAGTACTCCAATGAGCAGGCGGCACCGTATATCCACGCGGTATTGGACGATGTGGCGCAGTCCCGCTCCGCCGAAAGCCCAATGTCTGCAGAACACCAGGGCCTAGAAGAAGACGGGCACGATACTGCTGCGGCTGAAGACACGACGGATGCCGTGTCCCCGGCCGAATCAGCAGAGACTGCGAGCAACACAGCCGCTACTGATGAAGCCTCCGCACCAGCGGAAGACTCGGCCCAGTAATACCGGCGAGTAGTAGCCGCGCCCTTTAGCGTGAGCCATTTTCCGTCCGCGGCTGGCTTGGTTGAAATACCAGGCTGGCTGCGGGCGGTATTTTTGTACCATGGCAGGCATGGGCAAATTTAAGATTCATGATGCACTGGGCCTGAGGGCAGGAAAGAATTTCCGCCTCGCTGATGTAGACCCCGCCGGCACGCCGGGGTTTAGCGGCTCTAAGAACGACCTTGCCGCTCGCTTTGCGCATTACGACGAACAGCTTTATGAGCTCCAAGAGCGTCTTTTTGCTAATGGCCGCGCACATGAAGAAAATGCGCCGTCATTGCTGGTGGTTTTGCAAGGCATGGATACCTCCGGCAAAGGCGGTGCCATCCGTAATGTCTTTTCGGTCTTTGACCCGCAGGGCACCAAAACTGTCGGCTTTGGTAAGCCGACAGAGGAGGAGCTGGAGCACGACTTTTTGTGGCGCATTCGCAAACATGACCCCGTGCCGGGCCAGATTGTGGCCTTCGACCGCTCCCATTATGAAGATGTGCTCATCCAGCGGGTGCATAAATGGGTAGACGAAGACGAAGTGGACCGCCGTTTTGCAGCCATCCGGGACTATGAGCAGGAACTTGCCGGCAAAAACGTCAAGATTTTAAAGATATTCCTGCATATCTCTCCACAGTTCCAAAAAGAAAACTTGCTGGAGCGCACCGAACGCGAGGACAAATATTGGAAATACGACCCATCCGATATTGAGGAGCGCGGATACTGGGACGAGTACATGGCTGCTTATGAAGATGCCATTCGCCGAACGGATGAGATCTGGGCACCGTGGTACGTCATCCCCACAGATAATAAGAAGTACGCCCGCATGGCATTGAAGTTCCTCATCGTGGACGCGCTGCGCCACCTAGAGCTTTCTTGGCCCGCACCGGATTTTGATCCGGAAGAAGAACGCCAGCGCATTCTCGACGCCGAGTAATTGTGCACAAAAAGCTCCCTTTCTGCCGCCTTTTCCAGATGAGGAACGGCGGGCTCAGGGAGCTTTTGGTTCTTTGGGGGCTTAGCTAACTCGTGGCGTCTCCTGCACCCGAGGTATTGCCTTCCTCGCCGGCCTTGGCGGCGGTCTCGGAGCCGAGCTTGGCCATCTCTTCTGCAGCAGAGACCATAGCGTCCTGCCCACGGATTACGCCGTCTACTGCAGATTTTAAGGCTGCCTGCAGCTGCTCATCATTCATACCAGCGGCAGCGGGGATATCGCGCTCGGTGCGCACGACGAGCATGTCATCGTGCTCTGAGATAACCGCGCGCGCTCCGAAAGCTACCGAGTTGATCTGGTTTGCAGCCAGGAATAGGCCAGCGTCGGCCTTGGAATAGGCGGCGTCGGTAGGCACGTCGCAACGAACGATAACGACGGAGTCTAGTACCGCGAACATGGTGGGCAGACCATTGAGGTTAGCGGTGGCTGCGTCGATATCAGCGTCCATTGTGGTCAGCTCAATATCGAAGGTACGCATTGCCTCGATAACGCGGTCCAGGCTGATTTCTGGCAGGTTATTTTCCGTAGATGCATTAGTCATGGTTGTGCTCCTCCCAGGTCACGAGCTGTGGGTAATGTTCCTCGACGAAGGCGAAGGACTGCAGCATAGAGTCCAGGGTGGACATCACAAAGGAACCAATCTGGTTCCGGGAAAGGCCGTGTGCCACATTAATTTCGCGTACACCGGAGACCGCGAGGTTGTTTTCTGCGGATTCGAAAAAGCGCAGGGTCGGTGCAAAGTGCTGCTGGTTCCACTGGTTGAGCACCATCAGCAGGCTCGGTCCTTCAGAAGAAGGGACGTTGCCGCGCCAGACAGAATCGGCGACGAGGACGTCATCGCGAACCTGCATAGCAATGGCAACATTGGAAAAGCCAGTACGCAGGATGCGTACGGTCTCGTCCTCGCCTACAGGCTGCTCTTCTAGGCGGTACTCGAGGTTTTCGGACTCAAAGATCTCACCAATACGCTCGAGAGTAACGGGCTCTACCGGCGTATCGGGATACAGGGTTGGTTCTTCAGACACTTAAACAGTCTCAATCCATGTACTAATCGGGGTTAAGGTCAACCCTTCCCAGCCTACCTAACTACACCCGTGCTTTCTGGCAGGAGAAGAACACCGCAGGTCTTGCTCGGAAGTTATATCAGGGTGGTGCAGTACGTGCGCGTTGCCGCAACGAGCTGCGATGGTGAATCACTGCCCACAACCTTTGGCTGACCGACAAATTGCGTCGCACTCCGGTGGCGCTGCGCCAAACGTGTCTGGGGCGTCCACGGGGAGTGGCCCGCAACTAGCAGAGGCTTTCGCCACCCAGTTCATGCGCCAAGGCGGCGTCGATAGTGGAGTAGCGGAAGCTATGACCGAGCTCGGTGAGCACGGTGGGGGCTACGCGCTGTTCTGCCAAGGCTAACTCCTGGGCGCCCTCGCGCCCGAGCAAGAGCGCAGGACCAAAGGAGGGCACGGGCACAATAGCCGGCCGGTGGAGTTCTTTGCCCAATGCAGCCACAAAATCCTTATTGAGCACAGGATTGGGGGAGGCCGCATTGACCGGGCCGGCAAGCGAATCATCCACAATGGCGCGGAAATAGGCATCCGTGAGGTCATCGATGGCAACCCAGCTAAACCAGAATTCCCCATCGCCAAAGGGGCCACCCAGTCCGGTGGAGAAGAGGGCTCGGAGCAGCGGCAGTAGGCCGGAGCCGCCTGACATGGCAATGCCGGTGCGGATATTGACTACGCGGGTGCCCGCTGCGCGGGCGGGTTCGCAGGCGTCCTCCCACTGGCGCACGACATCGGCTAAGAATCCCTCGCCCGGTTCGGAGTCCTCAGTTAAGACTTCCTCGCCCCGGTTTGCGCCATAAAAGCCGATAGCAGAGGCACAGACCATGGCTTTTACGGATGGCGTTTCGCCGGCGATGCGAGCCAAGCTCCGGGTAGGGCCCACGCGAGAATCCCGAATGGCAGCCTTGTGTTCCTCAGTGAAACGGCCGAAGATGGGCTCGCCCGCAAGGTGGACAAGGACGTCCACGCCGTCTAGCAAGTGCGGATCTGGGAGGTTGGTATTCCAGTGGCGCTGGCCACTGCCCGCCTTACCACGCACGAGCTGGATCACTGTATGGCCGGCGGTACGTAGCTGCGCGGTAAGCGCCGTGCCGACACTGCCGCGCGAACCTGTCATCGCAATGGTCAATGGTTGGGTATTAAGTCCTGCATCGCACAGCCGCTTGAAGAAGGCAAAGTCTTCAATCAGCTGATGCTGACGATAGGCAAAGACTGATTTCAATGCGGCGGAAGGAACGCGCGTGTCCACCTCATCCGTCACCCGGGTACCGGCTGGGTCCTCGGCGAAGGTGTGGGTGTGGCGCCACTGAGTCAGCTGGCGCAGCGGGGAATTGACGCACTCATCACTAAAGGAATAACCCTCCTGGTAACGGGACAACACATGTTGTGCCTTCCACTGCAGGCCACCAGGCAAGCGCAGAATCGAAGTGCCATCACCCAGACTCTGTGCTTGTTGCACTGGGGTCATAAAGGCGAACGGGGCGTTGAGCCGGGTGAGAGCACCTGGGCGGGTATGCCAGGCCCAGACATCTGTGCGGGGTGCAGGGACTACGTGCTGTACAGAAAAACTCACCGTCGATGTACCTTTCTGGGTTGCCTCACCCGGATGGCGGGTGGAGTGCTAAAGTATCTTGTGTCTAACACCATAGACACTTTTGAGACCATCTATCGGCATCCTTTAAAGACCGCACCGTGAGGCGGGGAAGGAGGTCACGATGAGTGAAACTAACGCTACCGCGAAGCAATTGGAGCTTTTAAGCTCCGATGATGTCTCGCGTACCGTTGCACGCATCGCGCACCAGATTATTGAAAAAACGGCGCTCGATTCCGCGGAGGCTCCGCGGGTCATTCTGCTTGGCATTCCCTCTGGTGGCGTGCCGCTAGCACAGCGTCTTGCACTTAAGATCGCAGAATTTTCCGGGGTAGAAGTCCCATGGGGCTCCCTCGATATCACCCTCTACCGCGATGATTTGCTCAATAAGCCGCATCGCGCATTGCAACCCACCACCATTCCTACCGGCGGTATCGATAACGCGATTGTCATCCTGGTCGATGATGTTTTGTATTCCGGCCGCACGATTCGCGCCGCCCTTGATGCGCTAAGCGACGTAGGCCGGCCCGACATTATCCAGCTCGCCGTCCTGGTTGACCGCGGCCACCGCGAGGTTCCCATCCGCGCGGATTACGTGGGCAAAAACCTGCCTACCGCGCGAGAAGAAGACGTCACCGTATATAACAATGAGATTGACGGTCGAGACGCAGTCGTGCTGACCCGAGCTGCCGTCAACCTCGATGCCGCAGGCACTGAGAAGGGGGAGGCATAACCATGAAGCACCTCATCGATATGGCGGAGCTCGATAAGTCTGAAATTATCGGCCTGATGGATGAAGCGGATCGCTTCCGCGAGGCCCTCGAAGGCCGCGAAGTTAAAAAGCTTCCTACCTTGCGCGGGCGCACCATCTATACGCTTTTTTATGAAAACTCCACTCGCACCCGTTCCTCCTTTGAAACGGCCGGCAAGTGGATGTCGGCGGACGTCATCAACCTATCCGCCTCTACCTCCTCGGTAAAGAAGGGCGAGTCCCTGAAGGATACGGGCCTTACCTTGGCCGCCATCGGCGCCGATGCGATCATCATGCGTCACCCTTCCTCTGGTGCACCGCAGCAGCTGGCCCAGTGGGTAGCCCCTGAGGGCAAGGGCCCCTCCGTTATCAACGCCGGTGATGGCGCCCACCAGCACCCAACGCAGGCGCTGCTTGACGCGGTAACCATGCGGCAACGACTCGGCTTGCAGGGCGAGCAAGGCTTTGCCGGTCTCAAAGTGAAAATTGTGGGCGATTGCCTGCACTCGCGCGTGGTGCGCTCCAACGTGGATTTGCTTAACACGCTGGGGGCAGAGGTAACCCTCGTGGGGCCAGCTACGCTTATGCCCTTTGGGGTGGAGAATTGGCCGGTGCGCGTGTCCTATGACTTTGATGCAGAGATCGCCGAGGCCGATGTGGTCATGATGCTGCGCGTGCAGCAAGAGCGCATGAATGGCGGTTTCTTCCCGTCCCACCGCGAATACGCCAACCTTTTCGGCCTGTCCAAGGACCGCGCGGCGGCAATGCACAAAGACGCCATTGTCATGCACCCTGGCCCTATGCTGCGCGGCATGGAGATCAATTATGGCGTGGCTGATCTGGATAAAACCGCCGTCCTACAGCAGGTACACAACGGCGTGCACGCCCGCATGGCCGTGCTGTTTACCCTGCTGACCAATGGCGAAAACGCCGGCATTTAATATCGCGACCCGCAATCAACCTTAGGGAGAGAAAATGACTACTTACCCAGAAACCGGTCGCCTTTCCGCGCCGGCGGAATCCCCACTTGTCATTAAGAATGTGCGCTTGTATGGCGAAGGCGAGCCCACCAGTGTGCTGGTTAAAGATGGCGTTATTTCAGCCATTGGCGGTGACGTTGCGGCACAAGACGCTAAGGTCATTGATGGCGAGGGCAACGTTCTGCTACCGGGGCTCGTGGATATGCACGTGCACCTGCGCGAGCCCGGCCGTGAGGACACCGAAACCATCGAGACCGGTTCCAAGGCTGCCGCTAAGGGTGGTTTCACCGCCGTGTTTACTATGGCCAATACAAACCCGGTGACCGATCAGCCGATCATCGCGGAATCCGTGTGGGCTAAATCCCAGGCCTTGGCGCTGTGCGACGTCCACCCAGTGGGCTCTATTACCAAGGGCCTGGAAGGCAAGACTCTGACCGAGTTCGGCATGATGGCTCGCTCGGATGCCAAGGTCCGCATGTTCTCCGATGATGGCAAGTGCGTTCAGGATCCGCAGCTGATGCGTCGCGCCTTGGAGTACGCCAAGGGTATGGATGTGCTGCTGGCTCAGCACGCCGAGGATGATCGCATGACCGGCGGTGCTTCGGCGCACGAAGGCGAGACCGCAGCCAAGCTAGGCCTGCGTGGCTGGCCGCGCGTGGCGGAGGAATCCATCGTGGCCCGCGATGCACTCTTGGCGCGCGACTATGGCAATCGCGTGCACATTTGTCACGCATCCACTCAGGGAACCGTGGAGCTGCTCAAGTGGGCCAAGGAGCAGGACATCCCGCTGACTGCTGAGGTCACCCCGCACCACCTGTTGATGACTGACGATAAGCTGCGCACCTACGATGGCCTCTTCCGCGTTAACCCGCCGTTGCGCGAGAAGCGCGATACCGAAGCGCTGCGCCAGGCGCTGCTCGACGGCACCATCGACTGCGTGGCCACTGACCATGCCCCGCACGGCTCCGAAGACAAGTGCGTGGAGTTTGAAAATGCCCGACCAGGCATGTTGGGCCTGGAATCTTCCCTGGCCGTTATCGCCAAAATCTTCGTTGAGACCGGACTGGCCGATTGGCGTTTTGTCGCCCGCGTTATGTCCGAGCGACCGGCGGAAATTACCCGCCTGCCGGGTCACGGCCGTCCCATCGCAGAAGGCGAGCCCGCGAATTTGACCATTGTGGACCCGGCCCACCACTGGGTTTCTGATTCCTCCAAGCTGGCATCCAAGTCCGAAAACAACCCGTATGCAGGTGAAGAGTTCGGCGCCCGCGTTACCCACACCATTTTGCGAGGAGCCGTCACTTTTGACTTGGCAGCCTCCGAAGAAGACTAACCTTGCACACTGAGACCACCTATATGGCAGAGAAAGGCCACGACGTGACTGATAGAACCCCAGCAATCCTCGTTCTCGCGGACGGGCGCACCTTCCGCGGTTATGGCTTTGGTGCCACCGGCACCACCTTGGGTGAGGCCGTATTTACCACGGCGATGACCGGCTACCAGGAAACCATGACGGACCCGTCCTACCACCGCCAGATTGTGGTTTCCGCAGCGCCGCATATTGGCAATACCGGGTGGAATGACGAGGATAATGAGTCCCACGGCAACCGTATTTGGGTTGCTGGCCTCGTTATCCGCGACCTCGCCCAGCGCGTTTCCAACTGGCGCGCAGAGCGCAGCCTGAGTGAAGAGATGGAGAAGCAGGGCGTCATCGGTATTCGCGGCATCGATACCCGCACCTTGGTACGCCACCTGCGCAATTACGGCTCTATCGCCGCCGGACTCTTTTCCGGCGAGGATGCGCAGCGTCCAGTAGAGGAGCTGCTCAAGGAAGTTAAGCCCCAGGATTCTATGGAAGGCGCCGATCTCGCCGCGGAGGTATCTACGGACGAGCCCTACACGGTTGAGGCCGTGGGGGAGAAGAAGTACACCGTCGTTGCCTTCGATATGGGTGTGAAGACCGCGACTCCGCGCCACTTTTCTCAGCGCGGGATTGAGACCATCGTTGTGCCTGCAAATACCTCCTTTGACAAGGTGAAGTCCTATAACCCGGATGGCGTATTCGTCTCCAATGGCCCGGGCGACCCGGCTACGGCCGATGAGATGGTAGGCATCATCAAGCAGGTGCTTGAGGCAAAGATTCCGTTCTTCGGCATCTGCTTTGGCAACCAGCTCCTCGGGCGCGCGCTGGGCCTGGATACCTACAAGATGAAGTTCGGCCACCGCGGCATCAACGTTCCAGTGCGCAATAACTTAACCGGCAAGATCGATATCACCTCGCAGAATCACGGCTTCGCGCTCAAGGCGCCGGAGGGCTATGACCTAGAGAGCAAGGACGCCGAGTTTGATACCGACTTCGGTCCCGCGCAGGTTACGCACATCTGCCTGAATGATGACACGGTGGAGGGCGTTGCTTTGAAGAATGGCATGGCCTACTCGGTGCAATATCACCCCGAATCCGCAGCTGGACCGCACGATGCCAATCCACTTTTTGATCAGTTCGAAGAACTGATGGCTAACCACACCCCGAATAAGTAAACAACCAGGAAAAGGAAGAAAAACTATGCCAAAGCGCAACGACATCAACCACGTCCTGGTCATCGGCTCCGGCCCGATCGTCATCGGCCAGGCCTGCGAGTTCGACTATTCCGGCACGCAGGCCTGCCGCGTGCTCAAGGAGGAAGGCTTGAGGGTGACCCTGGTCAACTCCAACCCGGCCACCATCATGACGGACCCCGAGTTCGCGGACCACACTTACGTTGAGCCCATCGAGCCGGACTACATCGAAAAGATTCTGGTCAAAGAGCAAGAAGAGGGTCACCCTATTGATGCTGTGCTCGCCACCTTGGGCGGCCAGACCGCGCTGAATGCGGCAGTCCAGCTGGACCGCAAGGGGATTTTGGACAAGTACGGCATTGAGCTCATCGGCGCCGATATTGACGCCATTGAGCGCGGCGAGGACCGCCAGAAATTCAAGGACATTGTCGCCTCCATTGGCGGCGAGTCCGCTCGCTCCGCGGTATGCCACAACATGGATGAGGTACACGAGACCGTCGACAAGCTCGGCCTGCCCGTAGTGGTCCGCCCCTCCTTTACCATGGGTGGTTTGGGCTCAGGTCTGGCCTTCAATAGTGAGGACCTAGACCGCATTGCCGGCGGCGGCCTGGCCGCGTCCCCTGAGGCCAACGTGCTTATTGAGGAGTCTATTCTCGGCTGGAAGGAATACGAGCTCGAGCTCATGCGCGATGGCGACGACAACGTCGTGGTCGTGGCCTCCATCGAAAACGTTGACGCCCTCGGCGTGCACACCGGCGATTCCGTTACGGTTGCCCCAGCGCTGACCCTGACCGACCGTGAGTTCCAGAAGATGCGCGACCTTGGTATCGCGATTATCCGCGAGGTCGGCGTCGATACCGGTGGCTGCAATATCCAGTTCGCCGTCAACCCGGATGATGGCCGCATTATCGTCATCGAGATGAACCCGCGCGTGTCCCGTTCCTCCGCGCTGGCGTCCAAGGCCACCGGCTTCCCCATTGCCAAGCTGGCTGCCAAGCTCGCCATCGGCTACACCTTGGATGAGGTACAAAACGACATCACCGGCGAGACCAAGGCCGCATTCGAGCCCACCTTGGACTACGTCATTGTCAAGGCCCCGCGCTTTGCCTTTGAGAAGTTCCCAGGCGCAGACGATACCTTGACGACCACCATGAAGTCCGTGGGCGAGGCCATGGGAATTGGCCGCAACTACATCGCGGGCCTCAATAAGGTCATGCGTTCTTTGGAAAACAAGCCCAATGGCTTCTGGACCAAGCCAGATGAGTACTTCGCCGGCGAGCGCGCTGGTGACCTCAAGGCGGTACTCAAGGATCTAGAGCGCCCGACCGAGGGCCGCATGTACGACATTGAATTGGCCCTGCGCCTCGGCGCCTCGGTGGACGAGGTCCATGAGGCTTCCGGCGTAGACCCGTGGTTCATTGCTGAGCTGGCCACGTTGGTCGCCTTCCGCCAGGAGCTTATCGATGCCCCAGTGCTCACCGAGGAGCTGCTGCGCGAGGCCAAGGTCTTTGGGCTTTCCGACGCCCAGATTGCCGCCCTCCGCCCCGAATTCAACGGCGAAGATGGCGTACGCAGCCTGCGCTGGCGCATGGGTATCCGCCCTGTCTACAAGACCGTTGACACCTGTGCCGGCGAGTTCGAGGCACAGACCCCATACCACTACAGCTCCTATGAGCTTGATCCGGAAGCCGAGACCGAGGTTCGCCCCGCACCGGAGGGCTCCAAGGGCAAGGTCATTATTCTGGGCTCCGGACCGAACCGCATCGGTCAGGGTATCGAATTTGACTACTCCTGCGTGCACGCAGCTCTCGAGCTCTCGGAGCAGGGCTATGAGACCGTCATGGTCAACTGCAACCCAGAGACCGTGTCCACTGACTATGACACCGCGGACCGCCTCTACTTTGAGCCGTTGACCTTCGAGGACGTTATGGAGGTCTACCACGCGGAGGCCGCTTCCGGTGATGTTGCCGGCGTCATTGTTCAGCTCGGCGGCCAGACTCCACTGGGCCTTGCAGCCCGATTGGAGGAGGCAGGAGTACCAGTTGTTGGCACCAGCCCAGCAGCTATTGACTCCGCTGAGGACCGCGGCGAGTTTGGCAAGGTCCTCGACGAAGCCGAATTGGCAGCACCAGAGTATGGCACCGCCACCTCCTTTGCTGAGGCGCGCGAGGTTGCCTCCTCTATCGGCTACCCAGTATTGGTCCGCCCGTCCTATGTCCTGGGCGGCCGTGGTATGGAGATCGTCTACGACGAAAAGGCGCTGGAAGACTATATCGAGCGTGCTACCGAGCTTTCCCCGGACCACCCGGTCCTGGTGGACCGTTTCCTAGATTCCGCGATCGAGATCGACGTCGACGCACTCTGCGACGGCAACGAGGTCTACTTGGGCGGTGTGATGGAGCACATCGAGGAAGCCGGCATCCACTCGGGTGACTCTTCCTGTGCACTGCCGCCTATGACACTGGGACCAGAGGATATCGAAAAGGTCCGCACCTCCACCCGACTTCTAGCGGAGGGTATTGGCGTCAAGGGCCTGATGAACGTTCAGTTCGCCCTGAAGGACGACATCCTCTACGTCATCGAGGCCAACCCACGTGCTTCCCGTACCGTGCCATTTGTCTCCAAGGCGACCGGCGTTCCACTAGCTAAGGCAGCTTCTCGCGTCATGATGGGCTCTACCATCGCGGAGCTGCGCGCCGAAGGCATGATTCCTTCTGAATATGACGGTGGTTCCTTGCCGCTGGAGCACCCGATCGCAGTCAAAGAAGCGGTCTTGCCGTTTAACCGCTTCCGCCGGACCGATGGCAGCCTGCTCGATACGCTGCTGTCGCCGGAAATGAAGTCCACCGGTGAGGTTATGGGCTTGGCTACCAACTTCGGTGCGGCCTACGCCAAAGGCGAAATCGCTGCCTTCGCCGTGCCGCCTACGGAGGGCACTATCTTCGTATCCGTCGCCAACCGGGACAAGCGCACCTTGATTTTCCCGATCCAGCGCTTGGCGAACATGGGTTACAACATCGTCGCTACCGCCGGTACGGCGCAGATGCTGCGCCGCAATGGCATCGAATGTGAGGTTGCCGCCAAGGTCTCTGAGGCTAAGGAAGGCGAAGAGTCCATCGTGGATAAGATCTTCAACGGTGAAATCGACTGGATTCTCAACACCCCTGCGGGCTCTGCAGGCGCGCGCCACGACGGTTACGATATCCGCGCTGCCGCGGTCCACATGGAAATCCCGCTGGTAACCACCGTGCAGGGCGTAACCGCAGCCGTCCAAGGTATCGAAGCGATGCGCATTGGCAACCTGCAGGTACGCGCGCTTCAGGAGCTTGAGCATGGCCCACAAAACTAAGGGATTTGGTGAGCTGCTTGAGGCAGCGGGCCAGGCGCGTGGTCGCCTCTGTGTGGGTATAGACCCGCATCCGTATCTGCTGGAAAAGTGGGGACTGGAGCCCACCGCTGATGGTCTGCGGACCTTCAGCATGCGCTGCGTAGAAGCCTTCAGCGATACCGCTGCCTTGGTAAAGCCGCAGGTTGCCTTCTTCGAGCGCTTCGGTTCCCAGGGGTTTGCGGTCCTCGAGGACGTCTTGGCGTCCCTACGCGAGGTGGGATGCCTGACCGTGGCCGATGCCAAGCGTGGCGATATTGGCTCGACCATGGCCGGCTACGCAGATGCTTGGCTAGGTGATAGCTCACCCCTGCGCGCAGATTCGGTGACCGTGTCTCCCTATCTAGGCGTTGGTGCGTTAGGCCCGGTATTTAGCAAGGCCGAAGAAACCGGACGCGGCGTATTCGTCTTGGCGGCTACCTCCAACCCGGAGGCACGTGCCATCCAAGCCGTCCCAGTAGGCGAGGAGAGCACCATCGCACAAGGAGTGGTCGATGAATGTGCCGCGCTCAATGTAGCGGCGCACAAGGCCGACAAGCCGGGAGACATCGGGGTAGTCGTTGGGGCTACTTTGGACAATCCACCTCGCCTGGATGCGCTCAATGGCCCGGTTCTTCTGCCAGGCGTTGGCGCCCAAGGTGCTGGCCCAGAGCAAGTGCACAGCATTGTCTCTGCTCGGCCATCGCTGGGATTCGCGAACGTGTCCCGAGCAGTATTGGAACAAGGACCTGCTCTCGCTGACCTGCGCAAAGCGGTGAATCGCGTGGCTCAGGAGTTCCGGGACTAAAAGGGGCGGCGTGGCAGATTACTGGCCGCGCTGCTTACCTGGTACTCTGTTTAAGGTATGTGCGGTGACGTGCTAAAATAGGCGTGCTTTTGGACCCGCTAATCGTCACCGTTCAATGAGCAGTGCTAGGATTACCAGAAGTCGGTTTGCCCGAAGGTTATTGATAACTTTCCGCGGTGTATAAACTGCGTTAGGCAACCGTAATCTGGTACCAAGTACTAGACGTAACAGAATCAATCTAATGAATCGGAGGAAACCCGTGGCCCTTCCAAAGTTGACTGATGAGCAGCGCAAGGAAGCTCTCGCAAAGGCCGCTGAGGCCCGTAAGGCTCGCGCTGAGCTCAAGGCTGCGCTCAAGCGCGGCGAGACCGACCTGAAGGACGTGCTCGAAAAGGCTGAGACCGATGAGATCATCGGCAAGACCAAGGTTTCTGCACTCCTCGAGGCTCTGCCGAAGGTTGGCAAGGTCAAGGCTAAGGAAATCATGGAGGACCTGGAGATCGCTCAGACCCGTCGTCTGCGCGGCTTGGGTGAGCGTCAGCGTCGTGCTCTCCTCGAGCGTTTCGGTTACGGCGAATAGTTGCAACCATGGCTGACGCAACTGCACGCGGTCGCCTCGTCGTTCTGGCGGGGCCATCCGCAGTGGGAAAATCCACCGTGGTTTCGCGTCTGCGCAGTGACGTCGAGGGGCTGTACTTTAGCGTGTCGATGACTACGCGCCAGCCCCGTCCCGGGGAGCAGGATGGTGTTGACTACTTCTTCGTCACCCCAGAAACCTTCCAGCAGCGAATCGACGCCGGGGAAATGCTCGAATGGGCTGATATTCACGGTGGATTGCAGCGCTCTGGAACCCCTGCTCAGCCGGTAGAGGAAGCTTTGGCCGCAGGACGCCCAGTGCTCGTTGAGGTTGATCTTGCGGGCGCTAGGAGTGTTAAGAAAGCACTGCCGGAGGCAGACTTGGTCTTTTTGGCACCCCCATCATGGGACGTGCTTGTGGAGCGGCTCACCGGCCGCGGTACTGAGCCGCAAGACGTCATTGACCGTAGGTTGCAAACTGCGCATGAGGAACTAGCCGCACAGGATGAGTTCGACCACGTCGTTGTTAACGAGGATTTGGACCAGGCAGTGGCTGCCATCAGTGATATCCTGCAGGCATAGACCTCCTTTTTGACCATCTTCAATCAATGTAAAGGTGCATGTGACTAACGTGACCACCCCTTCTAACACTGAAGCCGCAAAGGCGGAGCCAGTATTTGATGATCCGATCGGCATTACTGATCCCCCGATCGATGAGCTTTTGGACAAGGTTTCCTCTAAGTACGCTTTGGTCATCTTCGCTGCTAAGCGCGCCCGCCAGATCAATAGCTACTACCAAGAGCAGGATGAAGGTGTCTTCGAATTCGTAGGCCCACTGGTTACTCCAGAGTCAGGCGAAAAGCCTTTGTCCATCGCATTGCGCGAAATTGACGCTGGCTTGCTGGACCACGAGGAAGGCAAGTAGCTAGCGCACAAGCGTGCAATAGCTTGTAGGCTCCACGCGTCGCCACGGACGTGTATCCCCGGCTAGGGGTGCACCTTCCCGGGGCGGCGAGTGGGGCCTTTCTTTGTGCCGCCAGGTACCATCGTGCGGTGTGATTGAAAAAGATAGCTCTCGCAATATTGTTGTAGGCGTTGCTGGCGGCATCGCCGCCTACAAAGCGTGCCACCTTGTGCGCAATCTCAAGGAGGCGGGCGATGATGTGCGCGTTGTCCCTACGGAAAGCGCACTAAACTTTGTTGGCGCTGCAACGTTTGAAGCCCTGTCCGGCCACCCGGTTTCCACCAGCGTTTTTGAGGCTGTGGATGAGGTGCAGCACGTTAACATCGGGCAGCGGGCGGATGCTGTGGTAATTGCGCCCGCAACTGCGGATCTAATCGCGCGACTGGCCGCCGGTCGGGCTGATGATCTACTTACGGCGACCGTGTTGGTGGCGACGTGCCCGGTCATCATTGCTCCGGCCATGCATACAGAGATGTGGCACAATCCCGCCACGCAAGACAACGTCGCTACTTTGCGGCGGCGCGGTATTACGGTTATTGAGCCCGCCCATGGCCGTTTGACCGGCAAGGACTCAGGTCCTGGTCGCCTTCCGGAGCCGGAGCAGATTGCTGAGGTAGTGCGCACCGAATTGGCTGGTTACCGGGTTGAACATACCTGGCAAGACAAAAGGGTAGTCATATCAGCGGGAGGCACCCAGGAAGAACTGGACCCAGTGCGGTACTTGGGTAATCGATCTTCTGGTAGGCAGGGATTCGCGCTCGCGGAATGGGCCGCCCAGAAGGGGGCTCAGGTCACCCTTGTGGCTGGGAATACTGCGCAGCTGCCTGTCCCCAGCGGTACGAAGGTGCGCCACATTGTTTCCACCCGGGAACTGGAGGAAGCGATGCACGAAGAGGCCCGTGATGCGGACGTGATCATTATGGCTGCCGCAGTTTCTGATTTCCGCCCCGCGGAGGCAGCTGAGTCAAAGATGAAGAAGGGGCAAGCAGACGACGCACTCTCGGCCCTACATTTGGTAGAAAACCCGGATGTCCTCAAAGGGCTTGTGGCCGCACGAGAGCGCTCGGAGATTCCGGCGGAGTGTGTGATTGTGGGGTTTGCCGCCGAAACGGGTGACGCCCACAAGTCTGCCTTGGAATATGCCCAAGAAAAGTTTGTTCGCAAAGGCTGCGATGTGCTTATGGCCAATGAGGTCGGTAGGGCCAAGACCTTTGGCCAAAAGTCGAATGAGGGATGGATTTTGCGGCCAGATTCCGCGCCGCAACGGGTGGAACATGGCTCGAAACAAGTAGTCGCCGCACAGATTTTGGCGGCTGTGAATGAAATGTTTCGGGTGTAGACAGCTAAAATTGCATTTATAGACCGCTTGGTCTAGGATTGCGAGGTATTAGGCTTGGGCGTAGAAAACCCACAGCATCGAATCAACAGTGAGAACGAAGGAAGTTTTTGTGACTGATAACGCTGCAGCGGCAACTCGTCTTTTTACCAGCGAGTCCGTTACGGAAGGCCATCCCGATAAGATTTGTGACGCCATCTCGGACGCCATCCTCGATGCCCTGCTGGAAAAGGATCCCGTATCCCGCGTCGCCGTTGAGACGTTGGTTACCACCGGTCAGGTTCACGTGGTGGGAGAGGTACGCACCGAGGCATATGTAGAAATCCCGGCGCTCGTGCGCGATACCCTAAAGTCCATTGGCTTTACCTCCTCTGAGGTGGGATTTGATGGCAATACCTGCGGTGTCAATATTGCCATCGGTGAGCAGTCCCAGGAGATCGGCGCCGGCGTAGATAACTCCACCGAAGCCCGCGCCCATGACGAGGACTATGACGAGGAAAATGACACCGCTGGTGCAGGTGATCAGGGCTTGATGTTCGGCTATGCCTCCAATGAGACCGCCGAGTATATGCCCCTGCCTATCGCCTTGGCACACCGGCTTTCTCGCCGCCTGACGCAGGTGCGCAAGGAGGGCATCGTGGATCACCTGCGTCCGGATGGCAAGACCCAGGTGACCTTCGCCTATACCGATGACAATGAGCCTTCCCACCTAGATACCGTGGTGATTTCTACTCAGCACGATACTGAGGTTGATAGCGCTTGGCTGGAGGGCCCATTGCGCAGCGAGGTCCTTGAATGGGTCATTAAGGACGCGGGCTTGGAGAAGTACTACACCGAAGACACGACGTTGTTGGTCAACCCTTCAGGGTCTTTCATTCTCGGTGGACCCATGGGTGATGCCGGTCTTACCGGCCGGAAGATCATCGTCGATACCTACGGTGGTATGGCTCGTCACGGCGGTGGCGCCTTCTCCGGTAAGGACCCCAGCAAGGTAGACCGCTCCGCTGCTTATGCACTGCGCTGGGTGGCTAAGAATATCGTCGCCGCTGGTTTGGCGGATCGCGCCGAAGTTCAGGTTGCCTACGCAATTGGTCGTGCTAAGCCGGTGGGCTTGTACGTGGAGACGTTCGGCACTGCTAAGGAAGGCCTGAGCGATGCGAATATTCAGGCTGCGGTAAATCAGGTATTCGACCTGCGTCCAGCCGCGATTATCCGCGAACTCGACCTGCTACGGCCCATTTATGCCCAGACTGCGGCTTATGGTCACTTTGGCCGTACCGATGTTGAGCTGCCATGGGAACAGTTGAACCGAGTAGAAGCACTGCGCGCGGCCGCCGGTCTGTAGAATCGGGGCTTATGCCTAAGAAAACACCCGCCACCCGGAAACCGGTTGTGCGGGTGTTGCCTCTTTTAGGGGTCGCGCACCTTGACCGGGGTTTTGATTACCTTGTAGAAGAGGCAGATTCGGAGGACGTTCAGCCGGGCATTAAGGTCCGCATCCGCTTTAATGGACGCTTGGTTGATGCGATAGTGCTAGAGCGGCTGCATGATTCTGAATTTGGCGGTAACCTGCGCTTTATCGAGCGCATCATCTCACCGTTCCAGGTGTATCCGCCGCAGCTTGCCCGGCTTATCGACGCCCTAGCGGACCGCTATGGCGGAGTGCGCTCAGATATTATCCGCTCTGCTATTCCACCTAGGCACGCAAAGGCGGAGGAATCCGATTTGGAAACCCCGTGGGAGGAGCTCGGTACCACGAGCGAGCCTGACCTTTCGGGGTGGTCTGCTTATGAGCATGGTGAGGCTTTCGTTGATTCAATCCTGTCTGGCAAGCTCGCCCGTGCCGCATGGCAAATCGCCCCGGGCGATGATTGGGCGCATGCCTTAGCTGCGCTCGCGGCCAAGGTGGCGTTAGACGGAGGCGGGGTGCTCTTAGTTGCCCCGGACCAGAAGAGCGTTGATGCGGTAGAAGCCGCCCTTCGCCAGGTATTAGGGGCGAAGCAGATTACAGTGCTGACTAATAGTATGGGCCCGCAGGCCCGCTACCGCCGCTACCTATCAGCCCTGGTAGGCCAGGCGCGCGTCGTAATTGGTACTAGGTCCGCCGCCTTCGCCCCAGTAAAACATCTACAGCTGGCGGTTATCCTCGATGATGGCAACGATAATTTGGTAGATAACCTCAAACCTTATGTCCATGCCAGGGAAGTGCTAACCACCCGTTCTGCTTTTGAAGGTTGCAGCATGGTCTTGGCAAACCATTCGCGGACTGCGGAAACGCAGCTCCTCGTGGAGTCAGGCTGGGCGCACGATGTGGTCGCCAAAGAACAAACGATCGGGGCGCGTTGCCCAGCCATTGAGGCGGTAGGCCCATTCGGTCTATCGATTGCTCGCGATTTAGAAGGCGGCACCACTTCAGTTCAGGCACAGGCCTTCCAAGCCGCCCATCAGGCGCTGGATAGGGGAGAGCCGGTATTGGTGCAAGTACCGCGCAAGGGATACGCACCAATTTTGGCCTGCGGCCGATGCCGCGCGCCGGCGCGCTGCCGGCACTGCAACGGGCCATTGGGGCTGCCGCCGACGGGGGCGTCGCCAAGCAAGGGCGGCGCGGAGGAGACAGGAATGCCCACCTGCCGCTGGTGCGGTCGCATCGAGGCGCGCCATCGCTGCAGTGAATGCGGATCCCCGCGCCTGCGCGCCATCGTTTTAGGCTCAGAGCGCACCGCGGAGGAATTGGGCCGTGCCTTTCCTAATACCCGGGTAGTGGTCTCTGGCGGAAATAAGATCCTCGAGGCAGTGGATAATGCGCCGGCCCTAGTCATCGCCACCCCTGGCGCCGAACCGAATGTACGAGATGGCGCCTACGGTGCGGCGCTGCTCTTGGACGCTGGTGCATTGCTCAACCGCCAAGATCTGCGTGCTACTGAAGACACGTTATCGAAGTGGGCGCAGGCGGCCACGCTAGTGCAGCCGCATTTCAAGGGCGGCCGGGTAATTGTGGCTGCCGATGAGTCTCTTAACGTGGTTCAGCATTTCTTGCGCTGGGATATGGTTGGCGCGGCCGCAGCCGAGCTTGCTGCCCGGCGAGAAGTACGATTCCCACCTGCGGTGCACTTTGCCGCCATTGACGGTGCGGATGCGTCCCTGGATGGCTTTGCTGAGCATGTGGATCTTCCTGAGCATGCGGAGGTTTTGGGCCCAGTTCCTCTTCCCCCGGGCCATAGCCTGCCCGGCGACTACGATAGCCAGCGCTTTGGTCCCGCGCAGCGGCTGGTGATCCGCACCCCACTGGGGCCTCGTTCCCAATTAGGGCGCGCCTTGCGCAGTGCAAACGCGGCGCGTAGCGCGCGCAAGGATGACTTGCCACTGCGTATCGTGGTTGATCCTATCCACGTGGGTTAGCCGTATCGGGTGGCTAGGGCTTATGCGCTAGTCTCGACGGGGAAACCCTCCATTGTCAGGCCGGCTTTATTTCGGCGCATAAGAAAGGTGTGATTGCCATGTCTCTTCGCGGAATCCGTATCTACGGCGACCCTGTCCTGGGCAGTCGCGCAGAAGAAGTAAGCACGTTCGATCGCGGACTGCGCATTTTGGCCAACGGTATGCTCGAGACCATGGACGAAGCTGGGGGAGTAGGGCTGGCGGCCAATCAAGTGGGCATACTCAAACGGATTTTTGTCTATGACTGCTCGCATACCCAATCTGGCTTGCGTGGCGCGATTGTTAATCCCGTCTGGACGCCGTTGGGCGCGCAGCAGCAAATAGGCCCGGAAGGATGTCTTTCTATTCCCGGCATTAGCGCGCAAACCACCCGCTTCAACCGCGTCTTTGTCAGCGGTCAGGATATAGAGGGCCGCCCCTTATCCATGGTGGCTGCGGGGCTGATGGCTCGGTGCATCCAGCATGAAACAGACCATCTCGATGGAGTGCTTTTCCTGCAGCGCCTCGATGCCGTGGACCGAAAAGACGTTATGCGCGCCATCCGTGAATCCGAGTGGTTTAACGCCTCATAGCCCGCTTACTGTGGCGGCAGCGCTACGGCGTTGTAGCCTAGTAGTTTGAACGAGATTAATAGGAGAGTTTCCCGCATGCGGATTATTTTTGCCGGTACCCCTGAGCCCGCTGTTGTGGCCTTGGAAAAGCTAATTGCCTCCTCGCATGAGGTGGTGGCGGTAATTACCCGCCCAGATGCTAGGAAGGGCCGCGGCCGTAGCCTTCACCCCAGCCCGGTGAAAGCAGTAGCCCAAGAACATGGCATCGAAGTGCTAACTCCTAGCAGCTTGCGTCCAGACACGGAGGACGGGCAGGCCCTGCGTGCCCGCCTGCGGGAGCTCGAACCCGAGGCAATTCCGGTGGTGGCTTATGGCAATCTGGTCACCAAGGACCTGCTGGAGCTGCCGCAGCATGGTTGGGTGAACCTGCATTTTTCCCTGCTCCCGGCATGGCGTGGCGCGGCACCGGTACAAGCTGCCATAGCTGCCGGTGATGAGATTACCGGCGCATCTACGTTCCGCATTGAAGAAGGCCTAGATACCGGTCCGGTGCTGGGCACCGTGACGGAGGAAATCCGCACCACCGATACTGCCGATGACCTGCTCACTCGCCTTGCCTATTCCGGCGGCGATCTGCTCGTCGCCACCATGGATGGCCTAGCGGCGGGTCAGTTGGAGGCACAACCGCAGCAGGGCGAGGCCACCTATGCCCCGAAAATCTCTACCGCACAAGCTCGCGTGGAGTGGTCCCAGCCTGCCTTTGCCATCGACCGGCATATTCGTGCGCACACCCCAGGTCCTGGCGCATGGACCATGTGGGACGAGGCCCGGGTAAAAGTGGGACCAGTAAGCCCCGTGGAGGCAGCAGCCGCGGTACCGGAGCACTTAGAGCCTGGGCAGCTCTACATTGCAAAGAACGCCGTTTTTGTTGGTACCGCAACGCAGCCGGTCCAGCTGGGTAAAATCCAGCCACCAGGCAAGAAAATGATGAATGCGGCCGACTGGGCCCGCGGACTAGGCAAGGATGCCGAGGTGAAGTTCCAATGAGTGGTGGTTTCCGTTCCCGTAGTAAATCTGGTGATAAGTCGCCGGAAGGCAAGCCGCAGGACCCCCGGAAATCCGGTGGAGCGAAAGGCCGTGGTGGCCGCCCGCACCAGCAGCAACATGGTGGACGTAACGGCCACCGCAGAGGTCGACAGGCTCATGCTTCTGGTCAGCGTTCCGGCAAGCGCCAGGAAGGCAGTCTGATTCAGGCTGCACTGACCGCTGGTGTGGACGCGCCGCGTGCGGTGGCTTTCGACGTCGTGCGTCGGGTGAGCGATGACGATGCCTTTGCCAACCTCATCTTGCCCACAGCACTGCGTAAGCAAAAGCTCACCGGGCGAGACGCCGCCTTTGCCACCGAGATCACCTACGGCACCCTCCGCACCCTCGGCGTAGTAGATGCCGTCATCGCAGAATGCTCCTCGCGCAGCCTCGAAGCCATTTCTCCAGCTGTGGTTGATGCCTTGCGCTTGGGCGCGTATCAGGTTCTCTATACCCGCGTGGAGGCCCATGCGGCGGTTGATACCACCGTGCGCTTGGTGGAAGCCAGCGGTGAGGTCAAGGCCAAGGGTTTTGCCAATGGCATTATGCGCACCATTACCCGCACGTCGGCCAAGGCGTGGCTGGACAAGCTTGCCCCGGAGGGAGAAATCGCCGGCATTGCCTTCAAACATGCCCATCCCACCTGGATCGCGGAATCGTTTAGTCGTGTGCTGGGGCTGGGCGAGCTAGAGGCCGCCCTGGCTGCGGACTCCGATAGGCCTGCGGTGCATCTGGTGGCCCGTCCCGGGGAAATCTCGGCCGAAGAATTAGCACTTGTGACCGGCAATGAGGAAGGGCGCTTTTCCCCCTACGCCGTGTATATGGAGTCCGGCGATCCCGGCCAATTGGAGCCGGTACGTCAGGGTTTGGCTGCAGTCCAAGATGAAGGCTCGCAGCTTATCGCCCGCGCGGTATGTGAAGCGCCGGTGGAGGGCGAAGACACTGGTCGGTGGCTGGATCTCTGCGCCGGTCCCGGCGGTAAAGCGGCCTTAATGGGTGCGCTTGCCCGCATCGACTCCGCGCACGTGGACGCGGTGGAGGTATCCCCGCACCGTGCGGCTCTGATTGAAAAAACGGTAAGTGATTTACCTGTGGACGTTCATGTGGCAGATGGACGCAATCCGGGCGTGGGTCAGGGGTTTGACCGAGTGCTTGTCGATGCCCCGTGTTCCGGACTCGGCGCACTCCGTCGCCGCCCCGAGGCGCGGTGGCGCAAGTCTGAGTCCGACATTGCCGAGCTTACTCAGCTGCAATTTGAGCTTTTATCCTCGGCCTTAAACCTGGTGCGCCCAGGCGGAGTGGTCATTTATTCCACGTGTTCGCCAGACTTGCGCGAGACTCGTGGCATCGTCGACCGCGCCGTACGCGAGCTCGGTGCCACAGAGCTAGACGCGCAGAGGCTCATTCCTGATATGGGCGATGTAGGGCATGAAAAGTCCGTGCAAATGTGGCCACATCGGCACGGTACCGATGCCATGTTCTTTGCGGCTCTGCGCCGCGCGGCTGACTAATCGCGATAGACTAGTGGGCATGTCCGCACCGATTATTTCTCCTTCCATCTTGGCCGCTGATTTTTCTCGCTTGGGCGAGGAATTAGCGGCGATTGAAACCGCAGACTGGGTCCATGTGGACATTATGGACGGGCACTTCGTGCCCACCCTGTCCTTCGGCCCGGATATCACGGCAACGGTCCATCGGCTTACCAATAAACCATTGGATGTCCACCTCATGATCGAGGAACCCGAGCAATGGGTGGAGACCTATGCCAAGGCGGGTGCGCATACCATTATCTTCCACGTGGAGGCTGTCGCCGATGAGCAGGCGGCGGTGGATGTGGCGCAGAGCATTCGAGAACTAGGGGTGCGTGCTGCCTTTTCCATTAAGCCGGGTACGGCTATCGAACCGTGGCTGGATAAATTGCATCACTTTGATGAGGTGCTCGTGATGTCCGTGGAGCCTGGTTTTGGCGGGCAGAAATTCATGCCAGAGATGCTGGAAAAGGTCCGGGTGCTGCGCCAAAGCATTGATGAGCAGGGGCTCGACACCGTCATCGAGATTGATGGCGGAATTTCGCCAGACACCATCGCCCAAGCCGCCGCGGCTGGGTGCGATGCTTTTGTAGCTGGCTCGGCCGTATTCAAGGCAGAAGATCCCGCCGGGATCGTACATCAGCTGCGTGAATTGGCGGCTGGTGCCTAGTGGGCGCGGAGCTAGAGGAGAGTACCCTTTCCGCAGCGCTGTCTCGGGCAATGGCCGCGGGAGCTGAGGTGCGTGGAACCACGAGCCCCAACCCGCCGGTGGGCGCGGTCATCGTGTCCACTGCCGGTGACATCGTGGGCGTCGGTGCTACGCAGCCCGTGGGAGGCGCGCATGCCGAGGTCATGGCGTTGCGCGAGGCTGGCGATAGGGCGCGAGGAGCCACCGCCGTGGTCACCTTGGAGCCGTGTGCGCATACCGGTCGCACGGGTCCGTGCGCACAGGCGCTTATCGATGCCGGCGTGGCTCGCGTGTACTACCTTCATGCAGACCCCACTCCGCAGGCCGCCGGTGGAGCGCGTGTGTTGGCGGAGGCTGGGGTGGACGTCGCCAAGCTGGAAAAGCCCCCGCACGCCGATGATGCGCTCGTGCCTTGGCTCTTTGCCATGAAAGCACGCAGGCCGCACGTAACCTTAAAGTTCGCCCAGACGCTGGATGGCTTTACTGCCGCAGCGGATGGGTCAAGCCAGTGGATTACGGGCGAAGGGGCGCGCGATTGGGTGCATGCAGATAGGGCTCACCGCGACGCCATCATCGTCGGCACCGGCACTGCGCTTGCTGATAACCCGTCACTTACCGCGCGGTTTAGCGACGGCAGTTTGCGGGAACACCAGCCACGCCGGGTGGTAATTGGCAAGCGAGATTTGGAATCGGCAGGCGATGCGGCAAGCAACCTACGCGAGTTGGGATATGAGCACTACGACAGCATCGAGGAAGCGTTATACGAGCTCTACGCCAGCGGGGCACGCGACGTCCTTGTAGAAGGCGGCGCCGGACTCGCCAGTAGCTTCCTCAAGGCCGACTTGGTCGATGCTATCTCTGCCTATATTGCGCCCCTGTTGCTGGGGGAAGGCCGTGGCGTGCTCGCCCATCCCGTGACCCAGACTCTGGCGGGGGCCACCCGATTCCAGCGCGTGGGAATGAAGGCGCTGGGTGATGACGTTCTAATTGAATATGTGCGCTAGGCGCTCGGATTAGCAGATAACGAGAAAGGCTGGATGTGTTTACTGGGCTAGTACAAGAGTTGGGCACCGTAGCCGGTATGGAACCGTACGCGGACGCCTTGCGCTTGAGCATTCGCGCCCCGCGCACCGTCGCGGAGGCGGCACTGGGGGATTCCATTGCTATCAACGGCGTATGCCTCACCGTGGCGGATCTATCTGGAGATATATTTTGCGCAGATGTGATGCAGGAGTCCCTCGACCGGACAGCTTTGGGCCGCCTAGCTGAGGGCGATTCGGTCAATGTGGAACCGGCATTGCTGCCTACCACCCGGCTAGGCGGTCACATCATGCAAGGACACGTGGATGGCACCGCGACGCTGCAGAGCCGGACTACCTCCGAGAACTGGGATATCCTCCGGTTTAGCTTGCCCGCCGAGCTTGCCCGGTACGTCGTAGAAAAAGGCTCAATTGCCGTTAGCGGCACCTCGCTGACTGTTAGCGCCGTGGGGCCGGACTGGTTCGAAGTATCCCTTATCCCCACCACTTTGCGGGACACTATTCACGGTGCATTGCCAGTTGGAGGAGAAGTCAACCTCGAGGTGGATGTGCTGGCCAAGTACGTAGAAAAGATGCTTCACCCCGAAGCGCTAACCCCTGAGGGCAAGGACTAGACTGCTACCTTATGAGCGCGAGTGATAATTGTATCCGTCTTGATTCCATTGAGCAGGCCATAGCGGATATCGCCGCTGGTAAGCCGGTAGTTGTTATCGATGACGAGGATCGCGAAAATGAAGGCGACCTGATTTTCGCCGCTGAGCTAGCCACCCCGGAACTGGTGGCCTTTATGGTGCGCTACTCTTCTGGATATATCTGCGCACCATTGTTGCCAGAAGATTGTAATCGCCTGAATCTACCGCCGATGTTGGCGGTCAACGAGGATGTGCGCGGCACCGCTTATACAGTGACGGTGGACGCAGCTACGGGTAGTACCGGTATTTCTGCGACCTCGCGGGCAGAGACTATTCGCCGGCTAGCAAACCCTGATACCACGCCGGACGAATTCACCCGCCCGGGTCACGTGGTGCCGTTGTGCGCGCGCCCTGGTGGTGTTCTAGAGCGGGATGGCCATACGGAGGCTTCCATTGACCTTGCCCGATTGGCGGGCCTGCGCCCGGCCGGTGTGCTGTGTGAGATCGTCTCTGAGGATGACCCCACGGACATGGCACGATCGCCAGAGCTGCGCCGCTTCGCAGATAAGCACGGCCTGTCCATGATCTCTATTGCACAGCTCATCGAGTGGCGCCGCCATAGTGAGAACCAGGTCATTCGCCAGGTAAGCACCCAGCTTCCCACCGAGTATGGTCATTTCACCGCCATTGGCTACCGCCATGAAATAGATGGACAGGAGCATGTCGCGTTGGTGGCAGGCGATCCCGCCCAACTGCGCGGCGCGCGTGAGGTCATGGTGCGAGTCCATTCGGAATGCCTGACCGGTGATGCCTTTGGCTCGCGGCGCTGCGATTGCGGTCCGCAACTGCATGAGTCCATGCGCCGTATCAGTCAGGAAGGCAGCGGCGTGGTTATCTACTTGCGCGGTCAGGAAGGCCGTGGCATTGGTCTTTTGCATAAGCTGGAGGCGTACCGGCTGCAGGATTCCGGCATGGACACCGTCGATGCCAACCTAGAACAGGGCCTGCCCGAAGACGCACGCGAGTATTCCGTAGCCGGCCAGATCCTGCGTGATCTTGGCATAGAGTCCGCGAACCTGCTGACTAATAACCCACATAAGGGCGAAGGCCTGAGCGGTTTTGGTGTGGATGCAAGTCATCACACCCCGCTAGCAATCCCGGCGCATGCGGATAATATTGAATATCTCCGTACGAAGCGCGACCGCATGGGCCACGATCTTCCGCAGGTTGCCCAGTGGGATGAGGCGCATAAGTAGATCTTTAGTAGCTTTGTGGAGATCACGCGAAAGGAAAGAAATGAGTAAAGAAGGCCTACCCGAAATTGCCCAGGTAGATGGCAGTGGACTGCGCGTTGCCGTGGTGACTGCGACATGGAACGCGGAGATCTGCGATCAGCTCCACGCCCAAGCGGTAGAGACCGCTACGGAAAATGGCGCCGAGGTTGCCGAGTACCGCGTAGTTGGCGCCTTGGAACTTGGCGTTGTTGTCCAGGCGGCCGCCCGCACATACGATGCGGTGGTGGCATTGGGCTGCGTTATCCGTGGGGGAACGCCGCATTTTGACTACGTCTGTGACTCGGTTACCCAGGCGCTTACCCGCATCGCGCTCGATGAATCCACCCCGGTAGCGAACGGCGTCCTTACCGTCAATGACCAGCAGCAGGCCATTGATCGCGCCGGCTTTGCAGACTCGGCAGAAAACAAGGGCGCCGAGGCAATGATGGCGGCTTTAGATACCGCCCTGCAGTTGCGTAGACTAAACGCAGCAGAGAAGTAACTTTTAGCAATGCGTCAGCGCCCCACGCTAGATCACCACGATGGACTGTGGGGTGTTCCAGAGGAGTATGCACATGAACGAGGCGCAGGCCCCAAAGAATCCGCAGCGAAGCCGGCAGCTTAGCGACGCCGAAGTATTGGCCTATACCAGTGCCGATCCCTTTGCCCAGACAACGTCTAAGCCGTGGGAGTTTAAGGCGACCTCGCCCTTTTTGCGTAAGGTGGCAATCGGCTGGGTGATCCTCGTTATGGCTATCCATATCTTCATGGGAATCACCTTGGATGTGTCTTTTACCGGCGCGCATGTCACCACCATTGATAAATTCGCCTTTCCCGGCGTGGGCCTCCTTATTTCCATTTTGTCTTGGGTTGCCCTTAACCGGCCGCGCCTGCGCGCCAATGAGGATGGGGTAGAGGTCCGCAATATTGTGGGTACCCGCTTTTATCCCTGGCAGGTGGTCTATGGGCTGTCCTTCCCCGTGGGCCAACGTATGGCGCGTCTTGAGCTTCCCGAGTTCGAGTTCGTTCCCGTCTGGGCTTTGCAGTCTGGTGACAAAGACACCGTCATCGACAACGTTCGCCGCTTCCGCGACGTGGAAGCTAAGTACATGCCACAGGATTAACAATTGGCTGACCCCACTACCTACCGCCCGGCTCCGGGAACCATTCCCACTGACCCGGGCGTCTATAAGTTCCGCGATGAAAACCGCCGCGTAATCTACGTGGGCAAAGCCAAGAATCTGCGCGCAAGACTATCGAACTATTTTCAGGACATCACTCAGCTGCACCCGCGCACACGCCAAATGGTGCTCACGGCCAATTCCGTGGAATGGACGGTAGTGGCCAGTGAGGTGGAAGCCTTGCAGTTGGAGTACACGTGGATTAAGCGCTTTGATCCCCACTTCAACGTCATGTACCGCGACGATAAAACCTATCCTATGCTCGCGGTTTCGGTCGGAGAAACAGTTCCTCGCGCCTTTTTCTACCGCGGCCCTCGCCGCAAGGGCGTACGCTACTTCGGCCCGTATTCCCATGCTTGGGCCGTGCGCGAAAGCCTAGACCTGCTCACCCGCGTCTTTCCCATGCGCACCTGTTCCAAGGGCGTTTATAACAGGCACGAGCGCCTTGGGCGGCCGTGTCTATTGGGCTATATCGGCAAATGCGATGCCCCCTGCATCGGCCGGGTAAGCAAGGAAGAACACCGGGATACCGTCAATGAACTCGTTTCATTCATGAATGGAAACACCGGTGCAGTCCGCCGCAAACTCACCCATGACATGGAGCAGGCCGCCGAGAATCTAGAGTTCGAACGCGCCGCACGCCTGCGCGATGACTTGGGCGCTATTGACAAGATCATGGAGCAACAGGCCGTGGTTTTCACTGACGGTACAGATGCCGATCTCATTGCTTTTAGCTCGGATGAACTCGAAGCAGCGGTGCAGATCTTCCATGTGCGTGACGGACGCATTCGCGGGCAGCGCGGGTGGGTAGTAGAACGCGCCGGTGACCAAGCTAACTCTGAGCCCTTGGAAGAAGGCCAGCCTGATCCCGCGCTGCCGGCATTGGTACAAAATTTCCTCATCCAGTTTTATTCGGATGCAGTGGAGCGCGAGAAGCAGGAGGCGCGCGAGGACGCCGCGCTTGCTGCGGACGTAAAACGGCGCGGGGTGGACCAGGAATCGCACATGAAGTCCCGCCGTGTCCAAGTCATCCCACGCCAAATTTTGGTGCAGGCCCTGCCGGATGAACCTGATCAGGTCGTCGCCCTTTTAGAGGAACTGCGCGGTGCCCAGGTGGACCTGCGCGTTCCCCAGCGCGGCGATAAAAAACAGCTCATGGCCACGGTGGAGAAAAACGCCAAGGAGCAGTTGCGCCAGCACAAGCTCAAGCGGGTGGGAGACCTCACCGCCCGGTCGGCGGCTTTGCAAGATATTCAAGAGGCTTTGGGCATGGAGCAAGCCCCATTGCGCATCGAATGTACCGATATCTCCCATATTCAGGGCACAGATGTGGTTGCTTCTTTGGTGGTTTTTGAAGATGGCTTGCCCAAAAAGTCGGACTATAGGCGCTACCGCATTAAAGAGGCAGCGGGCGATGGCCGCTCTGATGACGTCGGATCTATCGCAGAAGTCACTCGCCGTCGGTTTAAGCGCCACAAACAAGATAAGTTGGCGCATCCGGATGAGGAAGTAGAAGAGTCCTCCTTCGCGGAAGAAAAAGTGGCGGAAGAGTTTGCCGAGGCAGGCCGTCGCTTTGCGTATCCACCGCAGCTTTTCATCGTGGATGGCGGCGCACCCCAGGTTGCCGCAGCTCAAGAGGTATTCGATGAGTTAGGCATTGTGGATGTGACCTTGGTGGGCCTGGCCAAGCGCCTCGAGGAAATTTGGGTTCCCGGCGATGATGAACCGGTCATTTTACCGCGAAACTCGCAAGCTCTTTTTCTCCTGCAGCAAATTCGCGATGAAGCGCACCGTTTTGCCATCTCTTATCACCGGCAACAGCGCTCTAAGCGAATGCGCTCTTCAGTACTCGACTCCGTTCCGGGCTTAGGTCCGCAGCGGCGCACCGACTTGGTGAAACATTTTGGCTCGGTGAAAAAGCTCAAGGCCGCCACGGTGGAAGAGATCTGTGAGGTAGATGGCTTTGGGCCAAAGCTAGCCCAGACCGTGTACGAGAATTTGCACGATTCTACGGGTAAATAAGGGGCATACTCCTAGAGACGGCGAATCTTGAAGCGCTAGACTGAGGGGCATGACGCATTTCGAAACTCCACCCATTTTGATAACCGGCATGTCCGGCGGCGGGTTGAGTTCCGCTGCCAAAGTATTTGAGGATAAGGGCTACTACGTGGCCCATAATATTCCGCCTCGCGCCATTGTGGATCTGCTCAAACTGTGTAACCAGGAAGAAACCCCAGTGGGCAAGGTCGCAGCCGTAACGGATGTGCGCTCGCGCATGTTTCCAGGGTCTCTGCTAGAGATTATGGAAGAGCTCACGGAATTAAATATGAAGCCCACCGTGCTCTTTTTGGATGCTCGTGATGACGTGCTCATTCGTCGTTTTGATTCAGTACGCCGCACCCACCCGTTGCAAGAGGGCGACACACTCAAAGTAGGCATCCAACGCGAACGTCAAGCAGTAGCAGACGTGCGAGCTCATGCGGACATCATCATTGACACCACCAACCTATCCATTCATGATCTCCGCCGTGCTATTGAGGCGGCGTTTGGTGAGATGCAAAATGAAAAGCAGCATGTGACCGTTGAATCCTTTGGGTTTAAAAATGGTTCACCCCGCGATGCAGATTTGGTGGTTGATGTGCGTTTCCTACCCAATCCCTATTGGGTACCGGAGCTGCGTAGATACCGTGGCACGGATGAGCCGGTTGCTCAGTATGTGCTCTCACAGCCAGCGGCACAGGAATTCGTGGATAATTTCATAAGGATGTTTTCCACCATGCTGGATGGTTACCGGCACGAAGGGAAGAATTTCATAACTTTAGGCGTGGGCTGTACGGGTGGCCATCACCGCTCCGTTGCCGTAGCAGAGGCTATTGCGGCACGGTTGCGGGACAATGACACTTTGGACGTCAGCACCTTGCACAGGGATATTGCTCGAGGCTAGAGCGCAGGAGTTTTAACGCTTTTATGACCAATCCTTCACACATGGTCTGCCTAGGAGGCGGCCATGGACTTTATCAGACTCTTTTGTCCGCCCGATTGAGCGGAGCAGGCGACATTTCCGCCATTGTTACTGTTGCAGATGATGGTGGCTCCTCCGGCCGATTGCGCCGCGAGCTAGAAATAATCCCGCCTGGAGATCTGCGCATGGCGCTAGCTGCGTTGGCTAATAGTGATCCGGTGGGTGACCTCTGGGCGCGTACCTTGCAGCACCGTTTTAGAGGCACCGGTGCAATGGCGGGGCATGCGGTGGGCAATCTAATGATTGCAGGGTTGACCGAGGTGCTCGGTGATTACCAGGCCGCGTTAGATACCATCGCAGAGCTTACTAATTCCCAGGGCCGGGTATTCCCTGTGGTCAACCAAGCCTTAGAGATTGAGGCGGAAGTAGCCGGGCTTGACGACGACCCCCGTGTCATGCGCCAAGTCCGGGGGCAGGTCGCGGTTGCCTCCACACCGGGGCAAGTCCGGCGTGTGCGTATCGTGCCGGAAAACCCCAAAGCAAATCCGGATGTCCTCGATGCCATTGAGCGCGCGGACCTAATTACTATTGGCCCGGGTTCTTGGTTTAGTTCGGTATTGCCACATACTCTCGTGCCTGAGGTCGTGGAAGCCATTTCTGCGTCTGATGCGCTGCGCGTAGTTGTTTTAAACCTTTCCGCCGAGCCGGGCGAAACGCATGGTTTTTCCGCAGAGCGCCATTTGCATGTGCTTTCTCAGCACGCCCCGGATTTGCGCATTGATCGCATTCTGGTGGACGGGGCGGCTTTGCCTACTGATAGTGAGCGCGTGTATATCCAGCGCGCCGCCCAGTCCCTTGGTGCCCGTGCCACGTTCGCGGATGTGAGCGAAGTTGATGACAATGGTCGGAGCATCAATAAACACGATCCGGAGAAGCTGTCTGCGGCACTCCTCGACCTGTATTCGGACTATCGCAACACTGGCGATCCCAACCGGAGCTGATACATCTCGGCAAAGTCCCATCGCTCGCGTCGTTCGGGTTCGGCCGACTGCGCGGTGCCTGAGCGCGCGCGGTATGATGGCAGAAATCCTTTCACCGCACCGGGCCTTGCATAGTGGCCCTGGCCTGTGCGTATATCTTGTGACTGTGAGAAAAGAAATGGGGCGAACTAGGTGACCACACCATTGACCGACCAGGTCAAAGAAGAATTGACGGCTGTCGTTGTGCCACGCCAGTCCGCTCGCGCTGCCGAACTAGCCGCGATGCTGCGATTCGCCGGCGAGCTAGATATTTCCGGCGACAACATGGCCTATGAGTTGGAATTAGAAAGCCACGCTATTGCGCGGCGCGTGATCGCTGCACTCGATGAGCTTTATGGGATTTCCGCTGATAGTCACGTAGCGGGCCCAGCAGGAACCACGAAGAAATCCCGAGTTACGGTGCGCATTTCCACCGGGGCGAAGGAACTTACGCGCCGTCTCGGCCTTATTACCCGCTCCGGCCATGCGGTAGTGGGGCTTCCTCCGCAGGTTATTTCCGGCACCGTCGCTGATAGCGAAGCAGCGTGGCGCGGAGCCTTCCTAGCCCATGGCAGCCTCACGGAGCCGGGTCGTTCTTCTGCGCTTGAAGTTATGTGCCCGTGCCAGGAGGCGGCATTGGCCCTAGTGGGTTGCGCCCGCCGCTTGGGCATTTCTGCCAAAACTAAGGAGACCCGCGGGGAAGACCGCGTCGTTGTCCGCGATGGCGATGCCATTGGGGCACTGTTGACCCGTATGGGCGCGCAAGAAACGCGATTAAGCTGGGAAAAGAAGCGCGTCAAGCGAGAGGCGCACGATACGTCCCGGCGCTTGGACAATTTCGATGATGCAAATCTCCGTCGCTCGGCTCGTGCTGCAGTCACCGCGGCGGCCCGCGTTGACCGAGCGATGGAGATCCTTGGTGATGACGTCCCCGAGCACCTTGCTGATGCAGGACGCCTGCGCGTGCAGCACCGTGAGGCCTCGCTGGAAGAATTGGGCCGCTTGGCTGAGCCTCCCATGACTAAAGATGCGGTAGCCGGGCGTATTCGCCGCTTGCTTTCTATGGCCGATAAGCGAGCGGAAGAGCTTGATATCCCCGATACTAACCAAGCGATCACCGACGACCTCTTCAAAGAGTCCTAAACGCCGCAATCACCGGCACATACACAACTCCCCGCAGCGCGGATACCTGAGCGGTAGCCGTCACTGTGGGGAGTTTTCTCTGTGATAGCTAGCTGGTGGGGAAACCAGCTAGCCAGGGAGAGCTAGATGCCTAGGGAACGAGGAATCCTAGGGCGTTGGTCATCAAGAATACGATGATGCACACAACGGCCAAGAAGACCACGGAGTAGCCCACTACGTTTTTCAGGATGACAGACTCCTTGCCTTCCATCTTTACAGCGGTGGCCGCAATAGCGAGGGACTGCGGGGAGATCATCTTGCCCACAACGCCGCCTGCGGTATTGGCGGCCAGCATGAGGTCCGGGTTCACGCTGATACGCTCGGCCGCTGCTACCTGCAGGTTGGCGAAGAGGGCATTGGCGGAGGTATCTGAGCCGGTGACCGCGGTACCAATCCAGCCCAGTACCGGAGCGAAGAGTGCGAAGATGCCGCCTGCAGAAGAGACGAACTCACCAATAGCAATCGTTTGGCCGGAGTAGTTCATCGTATAAGCCAATGCCAGCACCAGAATGATGGTGAGGGCCGAGAACTTCATGCGGCTGGCGACGTCCCCAAAAGCGCTGACCGGCTGCCCGAAGCTGAGACTGTAGCGGCCATTTTCATTAAAGAAGTGGTAGACAACCGCAACGATAATGCCCGAGAGTAGAAGGAGCGTACCTGGGTTACCAAAGACGTTGAAGCTGAAGCTGGTGTCCATGAGGTTGCCGTCGGCGTCGACAATCGCGTCATCCAGCAAAGGCCAGGCAAAGTGGAGCTTGAGGAAACCAAAGATGGCTGGGGCCGCAGTAGCAACAGCAAAGACAATAGTTACTACAGCGTAGGGAAGTAGTGCCATCCAAATGCGGCGACCATTCAGGTCGGTGGTCGACTCAGCGGCGGGCAGCTCGAGGCGCTCGCGCAGCTCCTTAACACCCTTAGGCTTCCACACTCGGAGGAAGGCAAAGGCACAGCCCAGGGAAACGATGCAGGCGATAACATTGGTGAGCTGGTAAGCAAAGAACGTTGCGGCCAGCCACTGTGCCAAGGCAAAGGAAACGCCAATCACTGCGGCTGCCGGCGCAGTTTCCTTGACGCCGCGGACACCGTCCAAAATGAAGGCGATCAGGAAAGGCACGACGGCGGCGATGATGAGCACCTGCAAAGAGATAAGTGCGGCAATATCATGGGTTTGTTCAGCGCTGCGTCCAGCGACCTCGCCAGCGGTGGTCACTGGGATGCCCACCGCGCCGAAAGCAACCGGTGCCGTATTAGCAATGAGCACTACGATTGCTGCGCGTAGGGGCTTTACACCGAGTGCCATAATCATGGTCGCGGTAATGGCTACGGGTGCGCCGAAGCCGGCGAGGGCCTCTAGCAAGCCGCCAAAGCAAAAGGCGATAAGAATTGCTTGGATGCGAATATCGCCATCGCCTAGAAGGTCGAAGGTTTTACGAAGGTCCTCGAAGCGTCCTGAAGCGACGGTGATTTCATAAAACCAGATTGCGGTAATGATTACCCAGACAATGGGAAGTAGTCCGAAAAGGCCGCCGCGCACGGCGGAGGACAAGGCCATATCTACCGGCATAGAAAAGCCGACGATGGCGATAAGAAGGGATACTGCGAGGGCGACGGCGCCAGAAGTGTGTGCGCGCGCTTTGACGCCGAGCAGCATGATAAAGAATGCGATGAGAGGGAGAATCGCCACCAGGGCGGTAAGCCCGAGGCTGTCACCCACAGCAGAGGTATTAATTTCGAACAAGAGACGTCCTTGGGTTCTACGGTGGTCCTGCCCGTTGAAGAATAACGAGCACCTGAAGCATTCTCACGGTGACCAACGATTGCGCTGGAACAGATGTAGTGGACTGAAACGCGAATGTGAGCCAGTGAGTATTGAAAGCATATCGTGTGATGGTCGAGGCGAAAACAATTCGGTCGACTTGGTTGCCATCAGGACTGAGGCTCGGAAATGTCCGACCGGACAGAGGCGGGCGTAACCCTGGAAGCTATACAGTGATATATTTCACGTTAACAGCGTCAAGGCCACATAAACCCACGCGTTCGGGCGTATCCAGCGGGTTTATGGCGGAGAAATAAAAAGGATCGGCAAAGTGTACGCTCTTTTGGATAATCTGTCATCCGATAGTTCTCAAGGCTGCTAGCGCACTGCACTGTTAAAAAACGCTCGGTAGTATCGGCATTGTAAGGGAAAACGCTCGGGCGCTTCTCAAGCACCGAATATATCGAAGGGCCCGCGCACATACCCATACGCACATTTACTCGACTCTTTGAGGAGAAATACAGTGACTATCCGCGTAGGTATCAATGGCTTTGGCCGTATCGGCCGCAACTTTTTCCGTGCAGTCGCTCAGGGCGACAACAACCTCGAAGTTGTTGCAGTAAACGACCTGACCGATAACGGTACGCTGGCTAACCTGCTCAAGTACGACTCCGTACTGGGCCGCTTCGATGGCGAGATTACCCATGATGATGAATCCATTACCGTTAACGGTAACCGCATCGTGGTTACCGCGGAGAAGGACCCGAAGCAGCTCAAGTGGGGCGAATACGACGTAGACCTCGTGATCGAGTCCACCGGCCGTTTCACCAATGGCGATGACGCCAAGGCTCACCTCGAGGCTGGTGCTAAGAAGGTCATCATCTCTGCTCCGGGCAAGGAAGTAGACGCAACCTTCGTCTATGGCGTTAACTCTGACACCTACGATCCGGCAAACCACAATGTTATTTCCGCAGCATCCTGCACCACCAACTGCCTGGCGCCGATGGCAAAGGTCCTCAATGACAAGTTCGGCATCGAAAAGGGCTTGATGACCACCGTCCACGCCTACACCGGCGACCAGCGCATCCAAGACGCACCGCACAAGGATCCGCGCCGCGCCCGCGCCGCTGCTGTAAATATGGTGCCTACCTCCACCGGCGCAGCTAAGGCTGTCTCCCTGGTACTGCCTGAGCTGGAAGGCAAGCTGGATGGCTACGCCATGCGTGTTCCAGTTATCACCGGCTCCGCTACCGACCTGACGTTTACCGCTTCCCGCGACGTAACCGTTGAAGAGATTAACGCCGCCCTGAAGGAAGCTGCTGAAGGCGAGCTCAAGGACACCCTCGCTTATACCGAGGACCCGCTGGTTTCCACCGATATCGTAACCTCCCCGCACGGCTGCATTTTTGACTCCGGCATGACCAAGGTCTCCAACGGCAACCTTGTTAAGGTTCTGGGCTGGTACGACAATGAGTGGGGATACACCTCCCAGCTTGTACGTATGACTAGCCTGGTGGCAGACAAGCTCTAAACTTAGAGCTTTAATAATGAGAGTCCGGCCCCGATGCAAGCCTAAACGGCATTGTGTCGCGGTCGGTATTCTTATATCTACAGCCTTGTGAACAATCCGAATTTAAGAAGGAGAAAATAATGGCTTTCCAGACTCTGGATGATCTTCTCAAGGAAGGCGTCGAATCTCGTCACGTCCTTGTTCGTTCTGATTTCAATGTTCCCCTTGATGAAGAAGGAAACATTACTGACCCGGGTCGCATTAACGCTTCTCTTCCCACCATCAAGGCTTTGGTGGAAGGCGGCGCTAAGGTCATTCTGTCCGCGCACCTTGGCCGCCCCAAGGGAGAGGTAAACGCTAAGTACTCCTTGGCCCCAGTCGCTGAAGCTCTGTCCGAGGCTCTTGGCCAGTACGTTGCCTTGGCCGGCGATGTCACCGGCGAGGACGCTCATGAGCGTGCGAACGGGCTCAACGATGGCGATGTCATGTTGGTGGAAAATGTCCGCTTCGACCCTCGCGAGACCTCCAAGGATGAAGCGGAGCGCGGCGCATTTGCTGATGAGCTCGTTGCTTTGGCAGCCGATAATGGCGCTTTCGTCTCCGATGGCTTTGGCGTTGTCCACCGTGCCCAGGCATCTGTGTATGACGTCGCAAAGCGCCTGCCGGCTTACGCAGGCAAGCTCGTAGAAAAGGAACTCTCCGTCCTTTCCACCGTGGCCCAGAAGCCGGAGCACCCATACGTAGTAGTACTTGGCGGCGCCAAGGTCTCGGATAAGCTCGGCGTAATTGAGGCGTTAGCAGATAAGGCAGACAAGGTCATTATCGGTGGCGGCATGTGCTACACCCTTCTGGCCGCCAAGGGCTACAACGTCCAGGAGTCCCTCCTGCAAGAAGACCAGATTGATAACTGCAAGGAGCTGCTCGAACGCTTCGGTGACAAGCTGGTCCTTCCTGTGGATCTCATTGCCGCAAGCAAGTTCGCAGCGGATGCGGAACACCAGGTTGTCGAGCTCGACGGCATCCCAGAGGGCTGGATGTCCCTAGACATCGGGCCAAAGTCTGTGGAGCACTTCGCAGAGGTGCTTGCTTCTTCCAAGACCGTCTTCTGGAACGGTCCGATGGGTGTCTTCGAAATGGAGGCCTTCTCCAAGGGTACTGCGGGCGTCGCGCAGGCTATTATCGACGCCACCGAAAACAACGGCTCCTTCTCGGTTGTCGGTGGCGGCGATTCCGCGGCCTCCGTGCGCATGCTCGGCCTGGACGAGGATGGCTTTAGCCACATCTCCACCGGTGGCGGCGCCTCCCTTGAGTACCTAGAGGGCAAGGAGCTTCCGGGCGTCTCCGTCCTTGAAGCCTAAAATCTGCTGAGTCACTTGCTAAAAGAGAGGAAAAATCATGGCACGTACGCCACTTATCGCAGGTAACTGGAAGATGAACCTCGACCACGTCGAGGCTATCGGTTCCGTTCAAAAGTTTGCGTTCTCCCTGCCTAAGGACTACTACGAAAAGGTCGACGTGGCCTATATGGTCCCGTTTACCGATATTCGCACCATCCAGACGCTGGTAGAAGGCGACAAGTTGCAGATCACCTACGGCGCGCAGGACATCTCTAAGCATGAGTCTGGCGCCTTCACCGGCGAGGTATCTGGTCAAATGCTAGCCAAGCTCGGCTGCAGCTGGGTAGTCGTGGGACACTCGGAGCGCCGTCAGTATCATGGCGAGACCGATAAGCTCGTCGCAGAAAAGGCCGCCGCAGCCTTGGATAATGACATTAGCCCCATCGTGTGCGTAGGCGAGCCACTGGCCGTTCGCGAGGCCGGTACTCACGTGGACTACGTGGTTAACCAGACCCGTAATTCTTTGGCTGGCCTTAGCGCTGAGCAGCTTGCCAAGACCGTCATTGCTTATGAGCCGGTCTGGGCCATTGGTACCGGCAAGGTAGCCTCCGCAGACGACGCACAAGAGGTTTGTGCCGCCATCCGCGAGCTCGTGAAAGAGCTCGCCGGTGACGAGGTAGCGGAAGGCATTCGTATTCTCTACGGCGGTTCCGTCAAGGTTGATTCCGTTGCGGAGATCGTCAGCAAGCCAGACGTAGACGGCGGCCTCATCGGTGGCGCCTCCCTGGTGGGCGAAGAGTTTGCCAAGTTGGCTGCCAACGCAGCTAATGCCCTGAACTAACAGGAGATATCACCTGTCACAGGTTCGCGTTCGGCGCGGGTTGGAATGGTTCCGGCCCGCGCCATCGTGTACAGTGGGCCGGTGTGACTGCTTTGCTGGACGCAAAGCCTAAAAGTACGATTCCGCGCTAGTGGGTGGCAAGAGTCAACCACAAGGCGCACGTTAGAAATAAGGATTATCCTCATGGTCTTGGCACTGGAAATCATCTTGGTCATCGCAGCTATTTTGATGTCCATCTTCGTGCTGCTGCACAAAGGTAAAGGCGGCGGCCTGTCCAGCCTCTTCGGCGGTGGCGTGCAGTCGAACCTTTCCGGCTCGACCGTCGTGGAAAAGAACTTGGATCGCTACACCGTGGTGATGGTTATCATCTGGCTGGCCTGCATTGTGGGCCTAAACCTGATCCAAGCCTTCGCTTAAGCGAAAAGCCAGGATAGCGAAAGCGCCGGCACTAGCTTCCTACCACTAATTTTCCTAGGGGATCTGAAAGTGGGGAAGCGGTGCCGGCGCTTTTCGATTGGCGTCAGGCGCTAAAAGCAATGTGCCCGCACGCACACTGCGGATTGCCTGCTTATATCTCGGAAGCAGCGTCATCGGCAAGGAAGAGAACGGTTTCCTTCCTACCGTGTACGCCGGCTGCCGGCCATTCCTCGGCCGCAGCGCCCTTTACCACGTGCTTGGCCGCTTCCGACTTGGCTTCGCCGGCCACAAGGAGCCAAATGCGATCGGATTTATTGACCGCCGGAAGGGTGAGGGTAATGCGCTCGCTGGGCGGCTTTGGGGAATCGTGGACGGGAACAGCTAGTTCTTCTTGCTCCCGAATAGCGGAGGAATGCGGGAACAAGGAATTAATATGGCCCTCCTCACCCATGCCTAGTAGGTGTAGGTCGAAACCATGAGGGGCAAATTCCTTCAACTCTGGTTCATATGCGCTTGCCGCTGCTTCCATAGACACCGCGCCCAGATCAAAACCGTGAATATTTTGGTTTGGGATATCTACGTGGTTGAGCAACGCATTGCGCGCCTGGCCCTCATTAGAATCTGCGTCGGAAACGGGTACATTGCGTTCGTCGCCGAAGAAAACGTGAACACGCGACCAATCGATGCGCTGAGCAGGAAAATTTTCACCTTGCTGCTGTGCGGCGAAATCCAAACGGGCCAACTCGTGGAGAACGCCAATTCCGGCTCCGCCGCCAGTGAGGACAACACGCGCGACACCATCGTCGTGGAGGCCGCCACCCGATGCTTGGATACGCGCTACGGTATCCACGAATTTCAGTGCGGCCTGGGAGATAAGGTCATCCACATCGCTCACGCGGTGAAGAGTTACCATTATGTATCGCTATCCTTTACAAAGATTCAGATTAAAGCCGTTTACTGATTACTGTAGTCTACCTGGGCTAGTGCACGGAGCGCTTGTGCATAGGTTTTATCGGCATCCAAATGGCGCAGTTCTTCAGAAAGCACCTCAGCTTGTGAGCGCTTATTGAGGCTCACCAAGGATTCCGGCGAACCCGGAACACACACACGCACCGTGCGCTCGTCAATGACATCGACGTCTACGTGGGTTGTCTCCCGATTGAACCGCAAATGAGTCACTGGGAAGTGGTCCTCCTCGGAGTCGGCCACTGCGCGATGTACGGGAACTGCCAAGCGGTCGAGCAACCATCCAGCGGCGAAATCCGGGGCTGGGTGGCCGGCCGGACCTGCTACCTCTACCGACTTCACCGGCTCGTGGGGATGACGGTCCAAGGCGGAGGCAACGACACCGCGCCACAAGGTGATGGCAGCCCAAGACATATCGGAATCACCCGGCGTGTACCCGGCAGATAAGGTGCGAAGATCTTCGCCGGTCACGCGTCCGTCAAAGGCAACGTTAGTTATGCGGCGCTGCGCCAACTTTCCCACCGAGCTGGAGGCAGGGTCCGGTGGGCACAGAGTAGGCCACCAAGCGACCAGCGGGGTATCAGGTAGTAGCAGCGGCGTGACTACTGCTTCGTCTTGGTTTGCCAAAGCACCGTGCAACTTCATGATGACCATCTCGGAGGCACCTGCTTCGCCGCCCACGCGTAGCTGTGCATCAAGGTGGGTTTCGACCTGCGGGTCTCCCGTTACTACGACCAACACACGTGACGGGTGCTCGTGGGAGGCATCGCGCACGGAAGCGAGAATGCTTTCAAGGTCATCATCCTCACGGGCCGCCACGATTAGAGTGAGCACTCGGCCGGTAGTCAGGGTGTAATGTTCTTGCGCCTCTACTAACTTCTTGGAGATTTCACGCGTAGTGGTATTGGGCAATGGAATAATCATTGTCTGCGTCCCTCCTATGGGCGGCGCCAGGAGTGACCCCGGCGACGCAGTATTTTATCGGCGGATTCTGGTCCCCAGGTGCCAGCGCGGTACTCCTCGGGCTGTCCTGCTTCGGCCCAGTAGTCGATGATGGGGTCCAAAATCGACCAGGAAAGTTCTACCTCTTCATTGGTGGGGAATAGCGAAGACTCGTCCAGGAGGGCATCCAAGATCAATCGCTCATAGGCCTCCGGGGATTCCTCGGTAAAGGCCTCAGCGTAGGCAAAGTCCATATTGACGTCGCGCACCTCCATAGTGGAGCCGGGCACCTTGGAACCAAAGCGCATGGTGACACCCTCATCCGGCTGCACGCGGATAACGACCGCGTTTCTGCCCAGCGCATCGGTTTGACCATCGACGAATGGCTGGTTAGGAGCCGCCTTGAAAACTAGCGCAATCTCGGTCACTCTGCGGCCTAAGCGCTTGCCCGTCCGCAGGTAGAAAGGTACTCCTCCCCAGCGGCGGGAGTTGACTTCCAAGGTACAGGCAGCGTAGGTCTCCGTTGTGGATTCCGGATCGAAGCCTTCTTCCTCGCGCAACCCCTTGACAAACTCGGAGCCTTGCCACCCCGCGGAATATTGGCCGCGAGCAGTGGTCTTATTCAGAGGGTGAACGGCATGGGTAGCGCGCAAGACCTTTACCTTTTCAGCCCGCAATTCTTCCGGCTCGAAGGACGACGGTTCTTCCATCGCGACGAGGGCCAAGAGCTGCAAAAGATGGTTTTGGATGACGTCTCGAGCTGCGCCGATGCCATCATAGTAGCCAGCGCGACCGCCTAGGCCGATGTCTTCAGCCATGGTGATTTGGACGTGATCGATATAGTGGGCATTCCACATAGGCTCAAAAATCTGATTTGCAAAGCGCAAAGCCAAGATATTTTGTACCGTTTCTTTGCCCAGATAGTGGTCGATGCGGAACACCGCGGACTCAGGAAAGACAGCGTTGACAATCTCATTGAGCTTGCGTGCAGATTCCTGGTCATGGCCGAAAGGCTTTTCAATGATGACGCGGCGCCATGAGTCTGCAACGGAGTTGGCCATGCCCACCCGCTCCAGCTGGTGGCAGATATTGGAGAAAAACTCCGGTGGAACGGAAAGGTAATATGCCCAGTTGCTGCCGGTTCCTCGCTCTCGGTCTAGCTCGCCCAAGCGGGCGGAGAGGCGATCGAAGCCGGCATCATCGAAGGAACCTTGGACAAATTCGATGCCCTGCGACAGGTGCTGCCAGACATCTTCATTAAATTCGGTGCGCGAGCCCGCCACTACAGCTGACCGAACGTAGTCACAAAATGCGACCTTGTCCCAGTCACGGCGACCATAACCCACCAGGGTAAAACCAGCGGGCAAGAGACCTCGGCTCGCTAGGTCGTAGATTGCGGGCAGTAGCTTTTTATATGCTAGGTCACCGGTAACGCCGAAGATGACCATGCCCGCGGGTCCTGCGATTCGCGGCAATCGCTTGTCGCTGGCATTGCGCAAGGGGTTGACCCAAGCGGCTGAGTCGGTCACGAAGAATCCTTCCTGAGTTTATGGGCTTTTAGCTCGCTAATATTCTAGCGGCAGAATGCCCCGCCGAATTTTCGGCGGGGCACAAGTCACACGGCTAGTTTACGCGAGTCGTTCCTCGATGGAAGCAAGTAGTTCATTCCAAGCGGCAACAAACTTTTCTACTCCCTCGCGCTCTAGCACGGCAAAGACATCGTCGAAATCAATGCCAACCTCGTTTAGCTGGGCAAAGACGCCTTCTGCCGTCTCGCGGCTGTCCGATAGGGCATCTCCGTGAAGATTGCCTTGGTCGAGAACCGCATCGATGGTCTTTTCCGGCATGGTGTTGACCGTATGCGGACCGGCTAGCTCAGATACGTACAAGGTGGCTGGGTAATCGGGATTTTTCACACCGGTCGAAGCCCACAATGGACGCTGAAGGTGGGAGCCTTCTGGCAAGTCGGCGTCGTCAAGCAAAGTGTCCTGGAAGAGGGCATAGGCGCGCTGTGCATTGGCGACGCCCGCCTTGCCCCGCAGTGCTAGGGCTTGCTCGCTGCCAATGGCCTCCAAGCGCTTGTCTACTTCGGTATCCAAACGGGAAACGAAGAAGGACGCTACGGAGTGGATAGTTGTGACGTCCTTTCCGGACTCGGCGGCACGCTTGAGACCGGTACAGAAGGCCTCGATGACAGCGCGGTAGCGTTCCACAGAGAAAATGAGGGTGACATTGACACTGATACCTTCCGCCAGGGCATCCTCAATTGCTGGGAGGGAGCCGGTGGTGGCTGGAATCTTGATCATGACATTAGGGCGATCGACCTTCGACCACAGCTCACGGGCCTGTTCGAGTGTGGCGGTAGGGTCATCCGAAATTCGCGGATCGACTTCTATGGATACACGGCCATCTGCCCCATCAGTGGAGGAGTAAATATCCGCAAAGAGGTCACACGCATTTTGAACGTCTTCAATGGCAAGGGCGTATACCGCTTCATCGGCGCTGGCCTTTGACTCCTTTAGCGTTGCCAGCTCGGCGTCGTAAGCGGTGCCATTGGTCATCGCCGCAGCGAAAATCGCTGGGTTGGTGGTCACGCCCACAATGGACTTGGTCGAAATGATTTCCTTGAGGTTGCCGGAAACGAGACGCTCGCGAGAAAGATCATCAAGCCAGGTCGAGGTTCCCAGCTGGGCAAGTTCCGAGATATGGCTCATGCTTTATCCTTATCCAGTCCTGTTAGGGGTTACTTATTCGCGGCGGCTAGGGACTCCTGTGCCGCCTCAACTACCGCTGCAGTGGTGAATCCAAACTTTTCAAAGAGCTCGCCTGCAGGAGCAGATGCGCCGTAGTGCTCAATGGAGATGCTGCGGCCAAAGGAACCGGTGTACTTATGCCATGACATTGCAATACCGGCCTCAATAGAAACGCGCGCCTGCACCTTGCTGGGGAGCACAGATTCGCGGTAAGCGTCATCCTGCTCATCAAACCACTCGAGGCAGGGTGCGGACACAACGCGGGTCGCCGTTCCAGCTGCCTCTAGCTCCTTCGCGGCAGCGACAGCCAGCTGCACCTCAGAGCCTGTAGCAAGAAGGATGACCTCTGGTGTCTCCTTGGACTCTTCCACCAGAACATAGGCACCGCGGCGGACGCCGTCATGCGCCTTTTCCTTGGTGCCTTCCAGCACTGGTAGTCCCTGGCGGCTCAGCGCCAGGCCCTTAGGCGCGGCCTTGTACTCAAGGGCTGCCGCCCATGCCTGTGCAGTCTCGTTGGCATCCGCAGGGCGGATAACGGACAGGTTGGGAATGGCACGCAGGGCAGAAAGAGTCTCTACTGGCTGGTGGGTAGGGCCATCTTCGCCCAAACCGATGGAGTCATGGGTCCACACGTAGTAGGTATCGGTCGACATCAGGGAACCCAAGCGCACAGCCGGGTACTGGTACTCGGAGAAGATAAGGAAGGTGCCGCCGTAGACGCGGGTATTACCGTGCAGGGCAATACCGTTCATAATCGCAGACATTGCGTGCTCGCGAATACCGAAGTGCAGGTTGCGGCCATAGGGTTGAGCCGACCACATATCGGTAGTAATGGCCGCGGGGCCGAAGGAATCCGCGCCCTTGATCACGGTGTTATTAGAACCGGCAAGGTCGGCAGAACCGCCCCACATCTCCGGCAGAGAAGCAGCCAAGGCCTGGATGGCGGCTTCAGAAGCCTTGCGGGTTGCCAAAGTTTCGCCTGGTTCCCATTCCGGTAGATCAGCACTGAAGTCTTGCGGCAATTCGCGCGCATTCATGCGGTCAAAAAGTGCCTTACTCTCCGGATTAGCTGCAGCCCATGCGTCGAACTTTTCTTGCCACGCAGAGTGTTTTTCTGCGCCGCGCTCGCGCAACATGCGGGTGTGCGCAATGACCTCATCATCGATGTGGAAGCTGCGCTCCGGATCAAAGCCCAAGACTTCCTTGGTGGCAGCTACCTCGTCATCGCCCAACGCAGCACCGTGGACACCGCCGGTATTCATCTTATTCGGGGCAGGGTAGCCGATAACCGTCTTTACGCGGATGAAGGACGGACGATCGGTTTCTGCTTGAGCAGCCTTGACAGCAGCCTCAATGGCTACGACATCTTCTCCGGATTCCACCGTTTGGACGTGCCAGCCGTAGGCCTCATATCGGGCCACCACATCTTCATTGAAGGCAATATTTGTATCGTCTTCAATAGAGATTCGGTTATCGTCCCAGAAGACGATCAAGTTGCCCAGCTTTTGCGTGCCAGCCAGAGAAGAAGCCTCCGCGGTAACGCCTTCTTGTAGGTCGCCATCGGAGGCGATGGTGTAGATGTAGTGATCGAAGGGGGATTCACCAGCAGGGGCTTCTGGATCGAAAAGGCCGCGCTCCTTACGCGCCGCCATGGCCATTCCAACGGAGGACGCTAGACCTTGGCCGAGGGGGCCAGTGGTGATTTCAACACCGTCGGTGTGGTGGACCTCGGGGTGGCCTGGGGTGCGTGACCCCCACGTGCGCAGCTGCTCGAGGTCTTCCATTTCCAAGCCAAAGCCGCCCAAGTAGAGCTGGATGTACTGGGTAAGGGAAGAGTGGCCGATCGAAAGTACGAAGCGGTCGCGGCCAGCCCAGTGCACGTCAGCGGGATCGTGATTAATGACCCGCTGGTAGAGCGTGTAGGCGAGGGGAGCGAGTGACATTGCCGTGCCGGGGTGACCGGAACCGCACTTTTGTACCGCGTCGGCGGCTAGTACTCGCACGGTGTCGATAGCGCGGGTGTCAAGCTCCGACCAATCCTCCGGATAACGGCGCTCAACCATAGTTTGGAGCTCTGGGGACAACTTATCTTTCGACACGAAAAGCCTCGCTTACGTCTAGGCAAAAAGTACTTAACTTTATTAAGTCTAGTAATTTTTTAGCCGGCGGTGCGCAATTATAGAAAGCCAGGCATAACCGGTATGCTGGCATGGCTAAGCGGTGCACGCGAGCACGCAAAAGCGTGTGCCAAATCTAGCGGACATGGGTCTGTAACCTCTCGCGCCTGCGCCGAAAAATGTGAGTGAGAGAACTGGAACTTTTTCACGGGCATGTGCGACCGCTAGGGGTGACCGCGCGCAGGATACGTGCGAGGCACAGTTCACCAACGTTCAGATAGTGGAGGAATTCCTTGGAGACCATCAAGGCCTATTTTGCGCTAACGAAACCGAGGATCATTGAGCTCCTCCTCGTGGCCGCAATCCCGGCGATGCTCCAAGCGCAGCGCGGCGTGGAGGCCGTTTCAGACAATATCTGGCTTATCGTGTCGACCATTTTTGGCGGTTGGATGGGCGCTGCCGCCGCCCACACGTTTAATAACGTCGTGGACTACGAGCTGGATCAAAAAATGCAGCGCACGAGAGCCCGCCCGTTGGTAAGGGCCAAGATTTCTAAGCGAAACGCAGCAATTTTCGCCTGGGTAATGCTCATCCTTTCCGTGCTGTGGCTGGGCCTCCTTGCCCATTCTTGGCTCGCAGCTTTCTTCGTCGTGTTGACGAACTTCTTCTATGTCTTCGTCTACACCAAGTTTTTGAAGATGCGCAATGCGCAAAACATCGTCTGGGGCGGCCTCGCAGGCTGTATGCCGGCCATGGTTGGCTGGGCCGTAATTCGGGATAACGCCCCAGCCGGAGAGCCTGACCGCTGGTGGCAGGCAGTGGTGCTCTTCCTCATTATTTTCTTCTGGACTCCGCCGCACACATGGGCGCTGGCCATGAAGTACAAGGAAGACTACCGAAAAGCCGGCGTGCCGATGCTGCCTGTAGTGGCAGGCGAAGCGGAAGTCACTCGCCAGATCGTGTGGTACACCGTGGGAACGGTGATCGTGACCCTACTCATCGTCCCCGCAGCATCGTGGATCTACTTGGTCGCAGCGCTTGCTTCGGGTGCGGTATTCCTGTGGATGGCTATCCGTTTGCATAAGGGAGTTAAAAATGGCGCCAAGGTTAAACCGATGCGCTTGTTCATTTACTCCAATAACTACCTTTCGGTGCTCTTTATCGGTTTGTCCATCGACGCAGTCTTAGGCTGGGAGCCCTTGGGCCGGATGCTGGGCTGGTCGGCCACGTTATTCTAACTGTGCCCCATTCCAAGAGCGGGGCAAAAAGAGCGCGGGAGAAGCAGTGCTGCTTTTCTCCCGCGCTCTAGGTGTAGGTGGGTGAAACCTAGTCCTTGTCCCCGTCTCCGTCGCCGTCTTGGACGCGCAGAACGATGGAGCCGGTAGTCTTGCGCTCCTGCAGGTCGCGGTGAGCCGCAGCGGCTTCTGCCAAAGGATAGGAGGCCGTGACGTTAAAGCGTAGGTCGCCGTCCATGACAGCTTGGACGACTGCTTGGGCGCGCATTTGAAACTCGCCTTCTTGTGCCGTCCATGCGCCGATGGAAGGCCGCGTCAGGAAGATGGACCCATGCTTGTTCAGCAGCTGTGGGTCGATAGGCTCAACCGGGCCAGAGGCGGCACCAAAAAGCGCGACGGTGCCGCGTGGGCGTACTGCCTCTAGCGATTCCTGGAAGGTAGCTTTGCCGACGCCGTCATAAACCACGTCGACGCCCTTGTCACCGTTGTAGCGGCGAACTTGCTCGGCGAGCCCCTCGCCGTAGCGAAAAACCTTATCCGCCCCGGCCGCGTAGGATAGTTCTTCCTTTTCGTCCGTGGACACGACCGTATAAACGGTAGCACCTAGCGACGATGCCATCTGGGTGAGGATTTGCCCCACGCCGCCGGCACCGGCGGTAATCAGGCAAGAAGCACCTTCGCCCAATTGATAGACCCCGTGCGCTAGATAGTGCGCGGTAATGCCTTGGAGCAACATGGATGCTGCGACCTCAGGTTGGAAATCGTCTGGGACTGCCACCAGTCCCTCGCGCGGGACGCAGACCTTTTCGGCGTAGGAGCCGAAGGCCTGGTTCCACGCCACCATTGTGCCTTCCGCAATTTCTCCCTTTGGATCGTGGACGACTCGCCCAGTACCTTCGAATCCGGGAATGAAAGGGGCGGTCGCATTATAGATACCCTCACGGTAATAGGTATCGATGTAGTTGACGCCGGCCATGATGACGTCTACCAAGACCTCATCGTCATTCGGGGTGGGGGCGGGAACTTCGGTATAGCGAAGTACTTCTGGTCCGCCGGTTTCTGTGACCTGAATTGCGTGCATATAGCCAGGCTAGCGCAAAAAGCCGGCCGAGTGCAGGACTTCGGCCGGCTGGTTGCGCTGCGCGTTAAGCCGTCACGCGTGCTGCTTCTAGCGAGGCTTGGCGTGCGGCGTACTTTTCATCGCCGCTAGGGGAGCCGGTGATGAGATCTGCGGTGCCATCGGTACGGCGTACGCCGTGTGCCCACAGTAGTGCGGTATAGGCCGTGACAAAGGAGGATAGCCCAATGTGGAAAGGAACAGTCCAGCGCGGAATGCTCATATAGAACTGGTAGACGCCTACGGCCCACTGGATAAGGATGCAGGCGATGAGGACCCAGCCCGCCTTCTTCGCGTCCTGTGGGGCACGGTTCTTATAGAGCAGGAAGATGGTAATCACGGTAAGCGTCAGGTAGGCGTACATGCACATGGCGTGGGTGACGGCCATGGCTTCGGTATCCACCTGCAAGCGGCCTTCCATTCCGACCCCGGAATCGCCAGAGTGGACGCCCGAACCGGTAACCATAGTGCCGGTGATAAGGACAATGCTGAGGGCAACGGTAGCGACTGCAGCGAGTAAGCGAATCGCCTGGGGGAATCGTGCTCGTGGCGTTCCGTCATCGGGTTCCAAGATGCGGGAATAGAGCATTGCCGCCAGCCATACCAAGAGCATTGATGGCAGGAAGTGCAGTGCTACAGACCACCAGCGCAGGTCGAGATGGACAGAAATTCCGCCAATGACCGCCTGTAGCACAATGCCAGCGACATTGAGCCATGCATACACCTTAAGCTCTGTGCGCCGACGTGCCATGCGCATGGCGATGACGGCGGCTACCGCCGCAGCGGTGACGACGAACGTGAGCAGGCGGTTACCAAACTCGATGGCCTGGTGCAGTGCAGGAGCGGCGCCTTCCATGGGGACAAGGGAGCCAGGCTGGCACTCGGGCCAGGTAGGGCAGCCGAGTCCCGAGCCGGTCACGCGGACAATGGACCCAGACACGGTAATGCCACCCTGGCATAAGAGAAGGATGAGCGCGATGAGGCGCTGTTGCTGCAGCGTAGGGGCGGCTTCTTTAAAGAAGCGCTTGATTTTTGTCCAGTAATTCACGCATAGCATCCTACTAGTCGGGAGATTTTGGGCATAAAAATTCCTCTTGTTTCGGGCGGAACCGGACAAAAGTCACATTTAGCCCTCGAAGCGGAACCAACGGACCGCTGCGAACGACGCCACGGCGAGCCAAGCTACCAAGGAAATAAGTTCGAGGCCGGGGAAGGTGGAATTGGAGGCGTCGGTAAGTGCGCCAGCCAGAGCGACGGTGGGGACCACGTTGAGGATGCCATTATCGCCCAATCCCTGGGAGTATAGGGTCCACCCGACCACGCCGAGGAGCAGGAACCAGATGAGGTTGGCCAGCGCGAGCACCATCTCTGAACTAAGCGTGCCGCCAAGCAGTAGCCCCATGGCGGTAAAAGCCGCGACGCCAAAGAAAAGGGAGAGGAGCATGAGCAACACCCCACCCGCGCTGATACGCAGACCCAAAATGAAGGCGGCTATGCCCAAGACAAGGATTTGGAATACCACCATCGTGAGCACGCCGAGGATTTTGCCGCCGATAATGGCCCATGCCGGCACCCCGGATGCCCCGGTGCGCTTGAGGGCCCCGTAGCGTCGGTCAAAGGCAAGTGAAATAGCTTGACCTGTAAAGCCCGCAGAGGTGGCCGCAACTGCAAGCACCATGGGGAAAACCTCGTGCAGGCCGTGCTTGGTAACGGACTCCAAGTGGGCCGCACCAATGAGGATGGCCAGTGGAATGATGACGCTGAGCAGTTGCTGCTCGCCGTGGCGCAGCATGAGCTTAGCTTCCATCGTGCCTTGCGCGAGCAGCATAGCGCCGGCGCTGGTCCGCTTGGGGGCGGGAGTAAAGGTCCCGGGTTTAAAGGTGGTGCTCATAAATGGCTTCTTTCCTCGACACAATGAATTGAATATTTTCCCAAGATGGGATTGCAGCTAGCTGCGCAAGTGGCGGCCCGTGAGGTCAAGGAATACCTCTTCCAGATTGCGGTGGGCCGCATCTAAGTACCGCAGTAAGACTCCTTGGCGGGCGAGCTCAGCGCTGAGCGTGGCGATGGTCTCGGGAGTGCCGGCTTGGCTCAAGCGGTAATGCAGGGGACGGGATTTGGTGGCATTAATCCCCGCCGCAGCTAGGGCCTCCATATCTACGTCGATGTCGGTGCTGAAATTAAGCCCTGCCGATTCCGTCTGGGCGGTAAGTTCTGCGGGGGTGCCGTGAGCTACCAGCTGACCATGATCCATGATGGCCAAGCGGTCTGCCAGCGACTCCGCCTCATCCATCAGGTGGGTGGTTAGAACGATGGTTACGCCATCCCGCTGCAGGGCTCGGACTAGGTCCCAGACCGCCAACCGGGATTGTGCATCCATGCCTGCCGTAGGTTCATCCAGAAAAACCAACTCGGGTCGTCCGATGATAGCCAAGGCGAGGGACAGGCGTTGCTGTTGTCCTCCAGATAGCCTGCGATAAGGGGTGCGAGCCACCCCCTCAAGCCCCAACGTTTCTAGTAGCCACTGCGGGGAGAGAGGCCGGGCGCTGTATCGGGCAGAAAGCTCCAGCATTTCTAGCACGCGGATGCCGGAATAGGAACCGCCGCCTTGGAGCATGATACCGACCTTTTCTCGCACCCTATCTGGTTCGGTACTTGGGTTTAGCCCTAGGACGTCGATGGTGCCGCTGGTGGGATGGAGAAAGCCCTCTGACATTTCAATCGTCGTGGACTTTCCGGCACCATTGGGGCCAAGGAGACAAAAGACCTCGCCCTGGGCAACGCTGAGGCTAAGGCCGTTTACGGCAGTGGTGGAGCCAAACTTCTTCACCACGTTGTCCAAGGTTAGGGCTGGGCGGTCGGCTGAAATGGAATTCACGTGGCATTAGTTTAGGACACGGATTCCGCTGCGCCGCACTGCAACCCACCACAGGGTGGCGATAGCAGTGAAGGCACAGGCGGCTGACACGTAGACCACAGTGATGGTGCTGGGGGGAAGGCCGAGACCGCGCGGCAGCACAAAGAAGCTCATCGCTGCGGAATAGGCTACGACGCTGAAGCGGAAAATGAGCCTATTAGCCCACGCGGCCAAAGGTAGTACGGCCCATAGGATGTACCACGGATGGACGACGGGGAAAAAGATAACCAGTACTAAAGAGGCGATGCCGAGTCCTCCCACGGGGTGGATGTGGCCGCGCAAGGTGGCAAAGAGCATGCGGGCCATGAAGGCTACCGCCACGAGAACACCAAAGGTGCGGGTGACTGTGAGAATGGCTTCGGTGTGGTCGCCAAGGCCTAGGAGCATTCCGATAAAACCGGTACCTACGCCTACGGCGGTGGACGTAGAAAGCCACGAGCGAATGGACGCCGCCCCGCCTTGCCCGGTAATCCACCCCAAGCTAATGCCGGTGCAGACGCTAATAAGAGCAACGGTTGCTACTAAAACGATTATTTGCAAAGCGATGGCGTAGGCCAGGGCCTTCCAGCGTGCCGTACCGTGTGCGTTGATGAGGCGGCGAGCGTAGGCCATGCCCACAAAGCCCAGCCCAATAAAGCCAGTAACCTTGACCATTCCGGCACAGGAAAGGCAAAAACCGGAAGCTACCAGGGCTAGGTAGGCACTGCGTCGGGAGGCATCCAGCTTGTCGACGCCGCGGAGACCCAGTTCCATGCCCACCAATAGCAAACCCAACATGATGGACTCATTATGGATTCCGCCCACTAGATGCAAGATGGTCAGCGGGTTGAGGATGCCGAGCCACAGTGCAGATTCTGGAGATACCCGGCAGCGCCGCGCGAGACAGCTTATGGCCCAACCAGCAACAATAATCCCGGCGATGGACAATAGGCGATGGGTGATAACGCCCAAGAGGATGGAGTTAGAAGTAACCGCGCTGACCACAGCTGCTAGGCCGAGTGCTACCGGGCCATAAGGGGAAGGGGAATTAGCCCAGATAAACGGCACGGAGCGGGCGAGCTTATTACCTGCCCCTAGCAATTGAACGGGCCCGGCAGAATATGGATCCATGCCCTGTGCCACGATGGAACCATTAGCCAAGTAGGAGTAGATATCTTGGGTGAATAGCGGGGCGGTAAAAATCAACGGGATGACCCACCCCGCCCAGGTTTGCCACAGTTGATGCGTGGTCACCAGACGGCGAGCACCCGCTGGGGCGGTGGCCTTGTCCTGAGGTTGGCGCAAGGGGGTTCCGACAAAGGGGGCGAGGAACACCCAAGCGGAGACCAATAGGCCTACTCCCACCATTACTATGGCGGAGGAGGTTTGCAGCATGCGGGACATCAAGGAGCCGAAGGGCACGTTGTCGTAGGGATTGCCCACCACGGGGAGTGCGCCGGCGCCTAGGGCGCCGAACGCAATGAGCAGGGAGCCTACCGTGCCTACCCAGCGCAGAATGAAAAATGTCCGCCACTGTGCTGTGGTGGTGCGCTTGAGGCCATCCGCATTGGCGGGGACAAAATCAAACCGAGAATCAGGTTCGGCGGCCCCCGTGTCTTCGGCGTGTAACCGTGCCGACCGGGAACCAGCGGTACCCAGCTGCGGCAGCTCTGCCTTCACGCCAGAAAATAAGCCGCGGATTTTGCCTGTCATGGCATATGACTTTACGCGAATCAATTGCTTAAACCCCAGCGGGCCCGCCCACATCGTGGGCAGCACGGTCGAGTCGGGCCGTTAGGGGAGTGTTGCCACCCCCGTGCCACGCCGAAGTTTGGCCAATGGTGGCATTCCGGAATGAATTAAGGAACACTAGTGTTGTCTAATATTGAAGGCGCTGTTGAACTGCGGCGAGCATCCCGGAGCTACGGGAGGACGTTGCGGGACGGCAGTAAGTGTCTGAAGCGCGAAGGGAGGTCCCAGCATGAGCAGTCCGCAACGTAGTGTGGCTACGCCGAAGCCGGCGAAGGAATCCCGCACCACGGATGGTGATACCCGCCGTCAAGTTATGCTGTTGCTGTTGAAAGACGGGCCCGTTACCGCTTCCCACTTGGGTGAACGCCTTGGCCTTTCTGCTGCCGGAATTCGCCGGCACTTAGACAACTTGGTGGAAGAGGAACTGACGGAGGTCGTGCGCCGCCGCCCCGCTCCCCGCGGCTCTGCGGTCAGCGGTTCTGGTCGCGGGCGACCAGCCAAATACTTCCGCCTCACCGATCGTGGCCGCGCACAATTCGGTCACGCTTATGATGATCTGGCCTCAGAAGCCCTGACAGCTTTACGCGCGGTCGGCGGGTCCGAGGCCGTCAAACACTTTGCCAAAGTCCGCTTTGAGCGCCTCGTGGCAGATGTTCGGCCTCTGATAGAAGAGGGCGAGTCTGTTGAAGACGTGGCTCGCAAGCTGGCCGAGGTCTTGGATGAGCACGGGTACGCCGCCACGGTGGACCGCGCCGGCCAAGGAGTGCAGATCTGTCAACACCATTGTCCGGTCTCCCACGTGGCGGCCGAGCATCCAGAGCTGTGTGAGGCGGAACAGGAAGTCTTTTCTGCTTTATTAGGCAAACACGTACAGCCTTTGGCTTCCATTGCTGGAGGTCACGGAATCTGTACCACTAACATCCCCTTGACACCCGTTAATACAAATACTGAAAGGAGCGAGTCATGACCCAGGCACAATCGGCACCCGACAACAAGATGACCGATGATGAAATCATTGATTCCATTGGTGCATATGAGTACGGCTGGCACGACTCGGACGCGGCTGGTGCTTCTGCTCGCCGCGGCTTAAACGAAGATGTAGTACGCGATATTTCCGCCAAGAAGGGCGAGCCAGAATGGATGCTTAACCAGCGCCTAAAGGCTCTCAATATCTTTGATAAAAAGCCCATCCCCACGTGGGGCGCGGACCTATCTGGCATCGATTTTGACCAGATTAAGTACTACGTGAAGTCCACCGAGGAGCAGGCCCAGACGTGGGAAGACCTCCCGGATGACATTAAGGCCACTTACGATAAGTTGGGCATTCCAGAGGCCGAAAAGCAGCGCCTCGTTGCAGGCGTGGCAGCCCAGTACGAATCTGAGGTTGTCTACCACCAGATTCGTGAGGACCTAGAAAGCCAGGGCGTTATCTTCGTCGATACCGACACTGCGCTGCGTGACTACCCAGAGCTCTTCAAGGAGTATTTCGGTACCGTCATCCCCGCGGGCGATAATAAGTTCTCCGCGCTGAACTCCGCCGTGTGGTCGGGTGGCTCCTTTATTTACGTGCCAAAGGGCGTGCACGTGGATATTCCGCTGCAGGCTTATTTCCGCATCAACACGGAAAACATGGGTCAGTTTGAGCGCACCCTCATCATCGTTGATGAGGACGCCTATGTGCACTACGTCGAGGGCTGTACCGCACCTATCTATAAGTCTGACTCTTTGCACTCTGCAGTAGTGGAGATCATTGTGAAGAAGGGCGGCCGTTGCCGCTACACCACCATTCAGAACTGGTCCAGCAACGTCTACAACTTGGTGACCAAGCGCACCAAGGTAGAAGAGGGCGGCACCATGGAATGGGTCGACGGCAATATTGGTTCCAAGGTCACGATGAAGTACCCGGCAGTGTGGATGACCGGACCATATGCAAAGGGCGAGGTCCTCTCCGTTGCTTTTGCTGGTGAGGATCAGTTCCAAGACACCGGTGCCAAGATGACCCACATGGCCCCGCACACCTCTTCCAATATCGTTTCCAAGTCGGTGGCACGTGCCGGCGGTCGCGCCGCTTACCGCGGCTTGGTGCAGGTCAATCAGAACGCGCACCATTCCACTTCGAACGTCGAATGCGATGCGCTGTTGGTCGACAACATCTCGCGTTCGGATACATATCCGTATAACGACATCCGTAATGACCACGTCACGCTGGGCCATGAGGCAACCGTTTCCCAGGTTTCTGAGGAGCAGTTGTTTTACTTGATGTCCCGCGGCATTGCGGAAGAAGAAGCAATGGCGATGATCGTGCGTGGCTTCGTTGAGCCGATTGCTAAGGAGCTGCCGATGGAGTACGCCCTCGAGCTCAACCGCCTCATCGAACTGCAAATGGAAGGATCGGTCGGCTAAAGAAAATGGTCGCTTCGAACGAATTCAATCCGGATAAGATCACCAAGGGTGATGTCTTTACCTCCACCAACGTGGAGGACTTCCCGGTGCCGCACGGCCGTGACGAGGTCTGGCGCTTTGTTTCCCTGCGCAAGCTCCGTGGCCTGCATAATGGCGACTTTGCTGAGGCTGTAGCCCAGGATGTCACCGTGAGCGAGCACCAGGGCGTAAGCTCCGAGACCGTCGCTCGTGAGGATGAACGATTGGGTCGTGTAGGTACCCCGTCTGATCGTGTCGCGGCACAGGCATGGACCTCCATGCCAGAAGGCCAGGTTGTCACCATCGATGCAGAGGCTCAGGTCGAAGAACCCGTCGTCATCACCTATACCGGCAGGGGAGAGGGCGTAACGTCCTTTGGCGCCACCTCCATCGAGGTAGGCCACCACGCCGAAGCTACCGTCATTTTGAAGTATGTCGGCTCCGGCACCCACGCGGATAACGTCGAGTTCATCGTGGGCGATGGTGCTCACTTGACCGTTGTCGTTGACGTTGACTGGGAAGACGATGCGGTTCACCTGTCCAACCACGTTGCCCAGCTCGGCCGCGATTCCGTGCTACGCCATAACTCTGCCATTTTTGGCGGCGAAGTAGTACGCATCGTGCCGCGCGTGAACTTCACCGAGCAAGGTGGCGACGCAGAGCTATTGGGCGTGTACTTCGCGGACGAAGGCCAGTACTTTGAGAACCGCATGCTCGTGGATCACTCCGTTCCTAACTGCCGCTCCCATGTTCTTTATAAGGGCGCGCTGCAGGGTACTAAGCAAAATGAGGCCCGCACCTGCTGGGTGGGCGATGTTCTCATTCGCTCCAATGCAAAGGGCACTGATACCTACGAGACCAATAACAATCTGATCCTGACCGAGGGCGCTCGCGCGGATGCAATCCCTAACCTGGAGATTGAGACTGGTGAAATTACCGGCGCTGGCCACGCAGCCACCGTTGGTCGCTTCGATGACATTGAGTTGTTCTACCTCATGTCTCGCGGCATTCCAGAGGCTGAAGCCCGCCGCCTCATCATCCGTGGCTTCTTCAATGAGGTCATCCACCGCATCCCGGTGCAGTCCCTGTCTGAGGAATTGGAAGACCGCATTTCCGAAGAACTGGAAAAGATCTCCGCCTAAAGCTTTCATAGAAGGAAACCACACACATTATGTCTACTCTGGAAATTAAGAACCTCCACGCTCAGGTGCTGCCGACGGAAGAAGGCGGCGAGCCGAAGGAAATTCTCAAGGGCGTCAACCTGACCATCAACTCTGGCGAGATCCACGCCATTATGGGCCCGAACGGCTCCGGCAAGTCCACCTTGTCCTACACCATCGCCGGCCACCCAAAGTATGAGGTCACCGAGGGCGAGGTGCTGCTCGACGGCGAAAACCTACTGGACATGCCCGTCGATGAGCGCGCTCGTGCCGGCCTTTTCCTGGCCATGCAGTACCCCACTGAGGTCCCAGGCGTAAAGGTCTCCCAGTTCATGCGTTCCGCCGTCACCTCCATCCGTGGTGAGGCACCGAAGCTGCGTGAATGGAATAAGGAGCTTACCCAGGCCCGCGAGAACCTGAAGATCGATAAGTCCTTCATCTCCCGCTCCGTTAACGAGGGATTTTCCGGTGGCGAGAAGAAGCGCCATGAGGTTATGCAGCTGGATATCCTCAAGCCAAAGTTCGCAGTGATGGATGAGACGGACTCCGGCTTGGACGTTGACGCCTTGCGCATCGTTTCTGAGGGCATCAACAGCTACCAGAAGGAAACCAATGGTGGCATTTTGATGATTACCCACTATAAGCGCATCCTGAACTACGTGAAGCCGGATTTTGTCCACGTCTTCGCTGATGGCCACGTCATCAAGACCGGTGGCGCTGAATTGGCCGATCAGCTCGAGTCTGACGGCTACGACCAGTTCCTCAAGTAAGGACCGGCCACCGGCCGGTCAACCGAGACTATCCTAAGAAGATTCATGTCTGGATTTGATGTAAACGCAATCAGGGAGCAGTTCCCGATTCTCCAGCGCACCGTCCGTGGTGATAAGCCTCTGGTGTATCTGGATTCAGGCGCTACCTCCCAGCGCCCGCTGCCGGTGTGGAAGGCGGAAGAGGAGTTTGTGTTGCACACGAACGCTCCTGTTCACCGCGGTTCCTACCAGTTGGCGGAAGAAGCCGATGATGCCTATGAGTCCGCGCGACAGGCTATCGCCGCGTTCGTAGGCGCGGACCGCGATGAAATCGCCTTTAGCAAAAACGCCACCGAGGCCCTGAACGAGGTTGCTTATGTGCTTAGCGACGAACGCGCGGGGGACCTCTACGTAGGCGAGGGCGATACCGTTGTGATCACCGAACTGGAGCACCACGCTAACTTGGTGCCGTGGCAGGAGCTTTGCGCTCGTACCGGCGCTACGTTGAAGTGGTACTCCATGACCGAAGACGGTCGCATCGATCTCGATTCGCTCGAACTCGATGAATCCGTCAAGGTCGTTGCGTTTACCCATCAGTCCAATGTGACCGGTGCTGTGGCGGATGTGGATGAGCTGGTACGCCGCGCCCGCGCGGTTGACGCCATGGTTGTACTCGACGCTTGCCAATCCGTACCGCACATGGCGGTAGATTTCCACGCCTTGGATGTGGACTTCGCGGCGTTTTCCGGTCACAAGATGTGTGGCCCCAGCGGCGTTGGTGTCCTCTACGGCAAGGAGGAGCTGCTCAAGAAGCTGCCGCCTTTCTTGACCGGTGGCTCCATGATTGAGATTGTCAAGATGGAAGAGACAACCTTTGCCGAGCCGCCGACACGCTTTGAGGCAGGCACGCAGATGACCAGCCAGGTAGTAGGCCTCGGCGCCGCGGTGAAGTTTTTGGAAGAAGTGGGCATGGATAATATCCACGCGCACGAAAAGAAACTTACGGAGCGCGCACTGCGCCAGCTGAAGGAAATCCCGGGCCTGCGCATCATCGGCCCGGAAACCACTGAAAACCGCGGCGGTGCCATTTCTTTCACCGTGGACGGCGTTCACCCGCATGACTTGGGCCAGGTCCTCGATGACCACGGCGTGTCCATTCGCGTTGGCCACCACTGCGCGTGGCCATTGCACCGCGCCTGCGGGGCACAGTCCACCGCCCGAGCCAGCTTCTACCTCTATAACACCGAGGAAGAAGTAGATAAGCTGGTGGAAGCAATCAAGGCCGCCCGCGAATTCTTTGGAGTTGCCTCATGAACCTAGATTCCATGTACCAGGACGTCATCCTGGACCACTACAAGAACCCGCAGCACGCCGGACTGAGGGAGCCTTATCAGGCTGAGGTTCACCATGTGAACCCGTCCTGCGGAGATGAGCTGACCCTGCGCGTGCGTCTTTCCGATGACGGCAAGACCGTTGAGGACGTCTCCTATGACGCGGAAGGCTGTTCCATCTCGCAAGCTTCTACCTCGGTTATGGCTGAAGAAATCGTTGGGCTACCGCTCGCGCAAGCCAATGAGAAGCTGGCCGAGTTTGAAAAGATGATCACCTCTCGCGGCCAGGACGAGGGCGATGAAGACCTCATCGGTGATGGCGTAGCCTTCGCCGGAGTGTCCCAGTACCCAGCGCGCGTAAAGTGTGCGCTCCTCGGATGGAAGGCCTTCCAGGCTGCTTCCGCCGATGCACTAACAGAAGTGGAGAGCTAGATGACTGATCCCGTAGATCCTTATCAGAACGAGAATTCCTCTTTCTCCGGCAGCGGCGAGCGACCGGAGCAAACCGAAGAGCAGATTTCCAAGGCCTTTGACGTCACCGAATTTATGCGAGACGTCATTGACCCTGAGCTCGGGATCAACGTTGTTGACTTGGGCCTTGTCTATGATCTGTGGTTCGAAGAGGACAATGGCAAGGAGATCGTCATGATTAATATGACGTTGACCTCGCCGGCCTGCCCATTGACCGATGTCATTGCTGAGCAGGTGGAAGACATCGTCAAGGCCAATAAATTGGCCGATGCCGTCCGTATCAACTGGGTATGGATGCCACCATGGGGTCCGCAGATGATTACGGAAGAGGGCCGCGAGCAACTTCAGGCCCTCGGCTTCGCGGTTTAAATCGCGTCCTACGCACACGCCTCCAGCAGCGCATTTCCCGGTCTAGGGAGACAGTTGTTGGGGGCGTTAGCGCGTCTTAGCGTCGGCACCGA
>NZ_JBBMGF010000009.1:0-109567 GCF_037908325.1 Corynebacterium sp. KPL4035
CGTCAATTGCTAGACTGTTTCTTCGTGATTGTAACCAATGATTTCGAAGTCAGGGTAGGAGCGCGCACGCTTCTCGAAGCCCCAGGGCAGCACTTGCGTGTGCAACCCGGTGACCGCATCGGGCTTATCGGCCGCAACGGCGCGGGCAAGACGACGACTATGCGCATTTTGGCAGGGGAGACCGAGCCCTATGGCGGCTCAGTTACTCGTTCGGGCCCCATTGGTTATTTGCCCCAGGATTCCCGCGAAGGAAATATTGAACAGACGGCGCGAGAGCGCGTTCTCTCCGCCCGCGGTTTGGATGATCTCAAGCGCCGCATGGCCAAGCAACAAGAGCTTATGGAATCGGCCACTGACGATAAGTTCCGGGATAAGGCCATCCGGAAATACTCCCGCTTGGAGGAGCAATTCGAGTCGCTTGGCGGCTATGAAGCCGACTCCGAGTGCGCGCAAATATGCGATAATTTGGGTCTGCCGCAGCGCGTCCTAGACCAGCAACTCAAAACTCTCTCGGGTGGTCAGCGCCGCCGCGTGGAGCTAGCGCAAATTCTCTTTGCCGCTACCGAGGGGTCCGGAAAATCCCAGACCACCCTGCTCCTCGATGAGCCGACGAACCACTTGGACGCGGATTCTATTACGTGGCTCCGCCAATTCCTGTCCAAGCATGAGGGCGGGCTCATTATGATTTCTCACGACGTCGAGCTGCTTGAGGCCGTGTGTAATAAGGTGTGGTTCCTCGATGCGGTTCGCGGCGAGGCCGATGTATACAACATGGGGTATAAGAAATACCTCGATGCTCGTGCTACCGATGAAGCGCGCCGTCGCCGAGAGCGGGCCAATGCGGAAAAGAAAGCATCCGCACTGCAAAAGCAAGCCGCTAAGTTGGGCGCCAAGGCAACGAAGGCCGCCGCGGCCAAGCAGATGCTCCACCGCGCTGAACGCATGATGAGCCAGCTCGACGAGGTACGGGTGGCCGATAAGGTGGCCAATATCAAGTTCCCCGAGCCGGCTCCGTGCGGTAAGACACCCATGAATGCTAAGGGGCTGACCAAAATGTACGGCTCCCTAGAGGTCTTCGCCGGGGTGGATTTGGCCATCGATAAAGGGTCAAGAGTAGTGGTGCTGGGCTATAACGGCGCGGGTAAGACCACGCTGTTGAAATTGCTGGCCGGAGTGGAGCGCACCGACGGTGAAGGTGGCATCGTCAGCGGCCACGGCTTGCGGATCGGCTATTTTGCGCAGGAACACGACACCATCGATCCGGATAAGTCTGTATGGCAAAACACCATTGACGCCTGCCCAGACGCGGATCAGCAGGAACTGCGTAGTCTGCTTGGTGCCTTCATGTTCTCCGGCGAGAAGTTGGAACAACCCGCGGGCACTCTATCCGGCGGTGAGAAGACGCGCCTAGCCTTGGCCGCGCTGGTCTCTAGCCGCGCGAATGTGCTGCTGCTGGATGAGCCGACGAATAACCTGGATCCGATTTCGCGCGAGCAGGTGCTTGATGCGCTCAAGACCTACACCGGTGCTGTGGTGCTGGTAACACACGACCCGGGTGCGGTTAAGGCCTTGGACCCAGAACGCGTCATCATCATGCCCGATGGTGACGAAGATTTGTGGTCCGATGACTATATGGAAATTGTGGAGCTAGCGTAGGAGCATATGAAGACGCTGCTGGAGAGGATGCCCGCCTGGCGGGAGAAATTTTGGCTTATCCCAGCTGTGGCGGTGGCGATCGCCGCAGTGGGTGCGGAGCTGCTTATTGCGATTGGTAGCAAGTTCGATGTGGCAGCCACGCCTTTTTATGATGGCAGCGCTGATAGCGCGCAGGGCATTTTGAGCGCCGTAGCTACGTCCTCGCTGTCATTGGCCGGCACAGTCTTCTTCATCACGCTGACCGCACTATCTGGTGTGGTCACGGTGATGGGCCCACGCCTTTTACATGAGTTTTTAAAAGACCGCTCCATCCAATCTACTTTGGCGATCTATCTTGCCACTTTCACCTTTGCGCTGCTGTCCCTCCGCGCGGTGCGCACTGGCGGCGATGGGGAAGAAGAGCACGTTCCTTCATTGAACGTGGCGGTGACGGTTCTGCTGGCCCTCGCGTGCGTGGTGTTCCTTATCTACTTCATTGTGCATATTGCGCAATCGATCAGCATGTCCCACGTGGTTCACGTAGTTGCACAAGACGTAGAGGACCACATGCGCCGACTTATCCAGCGCGGCGAGCAGGAAAAGGAGGCTAAGGCGCCGGGGCCGGAATTTTACGAAGCTGCGGAGAAGCGGCGCAGCAGCGAGACTGGTTACCTTAAATTCGTGGATTATGACGCCATCGCGCAGGCGGCGGCGCAGGAGAACTGCGCGGTGCACCTGGGCGTGGCACCGGGAGACTTGGTGCTGGAAGGAGAGGTCATCGCACACGGCGTGCCGCATTTGCCGGAAGATATTGAGCGTCACATCGTGCTCACGCAGCACCGCGAAAATGCCTCGGCCCACGACCCACGATTTACCGCCCGGCACCTCGCGGAAATCGCCGCCCGCGCTTTGAGCACCGGCGTCAATGACCCCTATACGGTCATAGACATCATTGACCGCTTTACCCAGATTCTTACCGTGATTGGGGATAAGCGGTTGCCGCAGGGCATTGTGCACGTGGCTGGGCAATTCCGGCTCGATTATCAAACCTTTAGCTACGAGGAAATTGTTGAGGCGATGTTCGCGCAGATTCGGCGCGATGCGGCAGATAATGCAGAAATCTACCTTAGCCTGCTGGATAACTTGGCCAAGGTCGTTGCCCTGTTGCGTACTGCTGAGCGCCGGGGCGTGCTTGCCGACGCCGCCCGGGCCATCTTCTCCGATGCCCGCCGCCAAGTCGGTGGCGAGGTGGAGCGACACCAGCTGGAGTCTTCTTACCAGCACTTCCAGGCCAACTTAGCCGAATGGGCGGAGTCGGAAAAACCTGGCGAAGAGCACGCCGCGGCCTAGTCCGCGGCGCGGTTGCCGCTCTCCTTAGTTGCGGAATCCATGCACTGGGGCGGGGATGAAGCCGCCGCGGTTAATGAACTGCGCATTACCCACTTTATTGACCGGGATTACCGGTGCGTAGCCCAGGAGGCCGCCGAAGCTCACCTCGTCGCCCACCTGGGCGCCAGGAACCGGGATCACGCGTACCGCCGTGGTCTTATGATTCATCACGCCGATGGCGGCCTCGTCAGCAATCATGCCCGAAATGGTCGCGGCCGAGGTATCGCCCGGCAGCGCAATCATGTCAAAACCCACCGAGCAAATGGCGGTCATGGCCTCCAGCTTGTCCATGGAGATAGAGCCGGACTTAACCGCATCGATCATGCCCTTATCCTCGGAGACTGGGATGAAGGATCCAGACAGACCGCCGACGCGGGAGCAGGCCATCATGCCGCCCTTCTTTACGGCGTCGTTAAGCAGAGCCAAAGCAGCGGTTGTACCGTGCGTGCCTACCTGGTCTAGGCCCATGTGCTCAAGGATGTGGGCCACCGAATCTCCCAATTCGGCAGTAGGGGCAAGCGAAAGGTCGATGATTCCGAAGGGCACGCCAAGGCGCTCGGAAGCCATGGTGCCCACCAGTTGCCCGGCGCGGGTGATCTTGAAAGCGGCCTTCTTCACTTCTTCCGCTACCTGGTCCAGGCTCGCCCCTTCAAGTGATCCCAAGGCGCGGTCGACAACACCTGGGCCAGAAACGCCGACGGAGACTACGCAATCGGGTTCTTCGATGCCGTGGAACGCGCCGGCCATAAATGGGTTGTCACCCACAGAGTTAGCAAAGACCACCAGCTTGGCGCAGGCAATGGCGGAATTGTCCTTGGTCAGCTCGGCGGCTTCCTTGATAACCTCGCCCATCTTCCTTGCCGCATCCATGTTGATACCGGCGCGGGAGCTGGCGATATTGACGGAGGAACACACGACGTCAGTCGTAGCTAGCGCTTCTGGAATGGAACTGATGAGCTTTTGTTCCGCGGTGGTCGCGCCCTTTTCTACCAGAGCGGAATAGCCGCCTACGAAGTTGACTCCTACCTCCTTGGCTGCCTTGTCCAGTGCCTTTGCGGCGTCGACGGGGTTTCCTGCTACACCGGCTACTACCAAGGATATTGGGGTGACGGAGATGCGCTTATTCACGATGGGGATACCCAGCTCGCCCTCGATGCCTTCGCATACCTCCACTAGGCGCCCGGCCTGCTGCGTGACGCGGTCATAGATGGCCTGGCAGGTAGCTTCCATGGTGGATCGGGTACATCCAAGGAGCGAGATGCCCATGGTTACGGTGCGGATATCGAGACGATAGTTCTCAATCATCTCGATGGTGTCCAAGATATTAGTGGTATTAAAACGCGTGTTCATTTAAATCTCATTCATGGCGGTGAAGAGGTCTTCGGACTGAATGCGGATGGACTGGTGCTTTTCTTCCGCCACGGGGCGCATATGCTCCTTGATGGTCTGGATGGAGACCTTCTCCGCATCAAATTCGACGCGCAGAATCATGGTGAAGTAGCCGCCCATGAGCGTTTGGGAGACGTCAATGACGTTGATATCGAGTTGGGCAAGGGTAGTGGTCACCGCGGCGATAATGCCGGTGCTATCGGCTCCGGTGACAGTCATAATGGCATACATGCGTGCAATTCTATCTGCTCGCTGCAGCTACCGCCGCCATTTTGCCACCAGCGATGGCCGAGGCGCTGCGGAAAAGAGGCTGCGTTGTTACGGTGGGGAAGTATGACTGATAAGAAGAAGATTCTGTACATCGGTGGACATGGCAAGGTCGGCCTGTTGGCCGCCCCAAAGCTGGTGGAGGCCGGCCACGAGGTCCACTCCCTTATCCGCAACCCTGAGCAGAAGTCTGAGATTGAAAAGCTCGGCGCGACCCCAGTATTGGCCGATATTACTGAGCAGACCGTTGCGCAGTGGGCGGAGCTTTTCGCCGCTTATGACGCCGTAGTGTGGGGCGCTGGCAACGGCGGCCGCGGTGGGGCAGACCTTACGTGGGCCGTGGATCGCGATGGTGCTCTCGCTACCGTTGACGCGATGGAGAAGTTGCAGCAAGAAGGCGAGAATCTGCCTACCTACCTCATGATTTCCTATGTCGGTTCTCAGGAGGCCACCACGGATCCCGCCGACGAGAAGTGGTATGCCTACGTTGAGTCCAAGAAGGAAGTGGACAATCGCCTTGCTCAGGCAGAGTTTCCACACCTTATCCTCAAGCCAGCGATGCTGACCGAGGAGCCAGCACAGGGGCTGGAGCAGATCGAGGATAAGGCGCTAAAGGAGTCCATGACTTCTTCGCGCGAGCTGGTCGCCGATGTCATTGTCGAGGCCCTCGGCCGCGAAACCCTGCCGGAATCCCCGCTCGCCTTTGTTGATGGCGACAATCCGGTGAGCTCCATCAAGTAAGGCGTTAGACTGGCTGGCACTATGATTGCCACGCCTCCAGCTGTTTTAATTGATTGTGACCCCGGCATAGATGATTGCCTCGCCCTGATGTACTTGGCGGGTCTTCATCATGCCGGGGATATTGAGCTGGTGGGAGTTACCACCACAGCCGGCAACGCCGAGGCCTATGAGACTGCGGCCAATGCCCGCTGGATCCTGGATTTGTGCTCGCTTGCCGATGTCCCCGTAGCCCCCGGCTTGCCCCGTCCCTTGAAGGTAGATCTCACCACAACCCCTGAGACCCATGGTCCGACGGGATTGGGCTATGCCACTGCACCTACTACCACGCTGCACCACCGCGATTGGCAGCGACTATGGAAAGAAGCACTAGCCGCTCATCACGATCTGCAGTTGATTGTTACCGGGCCGGTCACCAATCTTGCAGCATTTGAAAAAGCCCATAGTGAAGCCGTCGCGCAGTTTGGCGCCATTACCATCATGGGCGGCGCGGTTAACTACCGGGGAAATACCACCCCGACCGCGGAATGGAACTTTTGGGTTGATCCGCACGCCGCCGCCCAGCACTTTCATTCATCTGCCCCGCGCGTTCCCACCACACTATGTTCGCTTGAGCTAACAGAGCAGTTTCTCATTACCCCACAGCGCCTAGAAGCGGTCATGGAATTGTTGCACGGACACCCTATGGCACAAATCCTGCCGGATGTGTTGCGCTACTATTTTGAATTCCACCAAGCGCAGGGGGAAGGCTATCAGGCCCAAATCCACGACCTTTTGACGTGCATGATCGCCTTGGGGCAGATCGACTTTGACGTTGTAGAGACTACCGTTGATGTCGAAGCGGAATCGCCGCTATTGCGGGGGACGAGCGTTGCGGACTTGCGAAACCACTGGGGCCGGGCCCACAACGCACGACTGGTTACGAGCGCAGATATGGAAGCCGCGCATCAAGAATGTCTGCGGGGGTTTACACTATTGGCTTCACGCTAGTGGCTTTTAATGAGCAGAACCTCTACTATTATCCGCGGCGCACGTGCCGTGCGGGATCGCTTTCCGAGGTGACATAGGAAAGCAGCACCATCCGCGGTCGGCGTTTTTCTATGCCCTTTTTTCTATTTATGGATTTGGACTTTTATTGTGTCACAGCTTTCTCTCGCCCCCGCCCGCAAGGCCATGGTCATCGCGGGTGCATTAATCGTAGCCGCGACTTGGATTTACCTGGTGCTTTTGCGCCCCACGGACTGGCATTCTGTTGCTGGTTCGACTGAAGCGCTCGTTACCCTGAGCGGCTATCTTATCGGCGCCGCGCTCCTGCTTGCCGGCACCGTGCCGACTTTACCAGCGCGTACCATTGCCATCATCCCGGTGGCGCTGGTCCTTAATATTGTCGTTGGTGAAATCATTGGTTCAATCGGCATCCCTCTCTATATCGATTCCGTGGGAACTATCCTGGTAGCCGCGCTTGCCGGTCCCATTGCTGGCTTGGCTACCGGCACGCTGTCTTCTGTCGTCTGGGGCTTGCTCAACCCCGCGGCTTTGCCTTTCGCTGCAGTGTCCGCCGCCACGGGATTCCTCTCCGGATTCGTCATCAAGAAGGGCGCATTTACCAAGGTATGGTGGGTCATTCTCAGTGGCGCCGTCATTGGCATTGTCTCCGGCATGCTCGCCGCCCCTGTCGCTGCCTTTGTTTATGGCGGTACTGCGGGTCTTGGTACGGGCGCGGTTGTTTCGCTCTTCCGTGAGCTGGGCAATTCCCTTATCGCCTCGGTTACCCTGCAGTCCTTCATCTCAGATCCCCTGGATAAAGCGCTGGTTTTCCTCATCGTCTGGGCAGCGGTAAAAGCTTTGCCGCAACGCACCCGTGAATCGCTGCAGCCACGCTGATGAGTCGCCTTCATCCTGCCACCGTAGTCACCATTGCGGCCTGCGGCTGGATCCTTACCTTGGCGCTGAACACCCCAGTGGCGTCGGCAAGCGTCATGCTCGTTGCCCTTGCCAGCGGCACTGTATCTACCCGCAACGCCTCCGTGATTTTGACTACGGTTGCACTGAGCGTGCCAGCGGCCCTTTCCATGCTGGTCATTCATGCTCCCTACGGGGACACCCCAGTTGCGCCTTTGCTTACTGCCGACGGCCTGATGCTCGCCGGTAGCCTCAGCCTCCGCTTCTGTGCGCTCATGGCCTGCTTCATCGCAGCAATGGCGGCGCTGCGCATCGCGGATATCGCCAAATGGCTGCAAATCTCCCGCGCCGGACACAAGGTGGCGTATGTGGTTGGTTCCTCCCTACAGACCTTGCCCCAAGGTGCGCATGCCTGGCGATGCGTCCGTGAAGCCAACCAATTGGCCGGAATCACCATAACCTGGCGCAATACTATCTCTCGCGTCATTATTCCTGTCATCGCTCGCCTCCTCATCCAAGGAACTCAACGCGGCCAAGCCCTGGCCGCCATCGGGTTCGACCAGGAAGGGCAACGCAGCTTATTGCGGCCCGTTGCCGATTCCAGGTTGTCCCGAGTCTTACGCTTCCTCATCCCGCTAGTGTGCCTTGCGGTGGTGATTGCTAGATGGATCTAGCCCACCTTCGCCCTACCCCTGGGGCCATCATCCAGGTACTCGTCGATCCTGATAAAGCAGTAGAAGATGTTGCGGCGCAGCTAGCGGAATCTTTATCCACCGCAGCAATCATCGGCACGGATGCTTCCGCACAAATTAGTTTCCTGCGCGAGACCTGTATTGAAGAAGTAGTACTAGGCCTGGAAAACGCGGGTGTGCCTGCGGAGGAGATGCAAGTCCGCGGGGAGCATATGCTTAGCGCAGTGGGCCTTTCTGCCTACTGTGAACATGACCCCGCGCAGCTGTCTGGTGGCCAAACTCGCAGATTAGCCGCAGCCTGTGTGGCCATCCGCGAGCCCGCGATCATGATCATTTGTGAACCCGCAGCTGGCCTCGATTCAGAGTCGCGCGCACAAGTGATTAACCTTCTGCAGGCAATGCCGCATACCTGCGTTATTGCCGTATCGAGTACTACCTGGCCAGAGCTAGGCGGAGAAATCATAGGAACAGAACCACTCGTAGCACCCCTCAACCTGCCGCGGGTATATGCGCGCGGGCGGCAGGGGAGCATAGGCCCGCTAATTGCCCAGCGAGGACCAAAGAAGAAAAGGTGGTGGCAATTTTCCCAGCCCACCGGAACAACTTTTAGCGTCGGCCCCGTAGAAATCCCCACCGTGGAAGCCGGGGTGACATGGTTGCGCGGCAATAATGGTAGCGGTAAAACGTCGCTCTTGCGCGCCGCCGCCGGGCTTGATGGCGGGGGAGTTGTACGAAATCTTCCCGCCCTTGCTATGCAGTCGCCGTTTGACCAGGCGGCATTTTCCACGGTGGAGGAATTTGTACCCAATGAAGCTTTGCGCAACCTGCTGGGATTAAATCCTGCTGATCATCCCTTAGATTTGTCATCATCACGCCTGCGGCTTGCGCAAGTGGCCCACGTTATTGGGCAGCACCGCCAGAAGGTGCTGCTCGACGAGCCAGATACCTTGCTTTCCGCCGCGGACCGATGGCTCATGCACCAACTAATCCACTACGGCCTACAGTCCGGCAGTGCCTTAGTGGTTACTTGCCATGATCCGCAGTTTGTGGCGGAAATATCGACCTATGCCCAAGTCACGGAAGAGAAATTACCGTCACCGCGCCGCTGAGCCCATGCAAAAAGCTCCCGGCTATTGCGCGTTTCAAGTAACAAGCAGCCGGGAGCAGGACTGTTCAGACGGGATTAAGACAGATCCGCCTGACCGCCACGGATAGATTGCTCTACTAAGTCAAGGACTTTTTCCAGCTCTGCGGTTTCGCCCAAGGCGAGCCGGTTGATGAACCCATCCATAAACACCTCTAGATAGATAGCCAAGGTGTCGATTTCAACATCATCGCGCAGGCGGCCCTTGTCCGCATTTGACGCCAAGCGTGCGCGCACGGCCTCGCCACGAACCGACTGGTTTTCCTTCCACCTAGCGGCGAAGGAAGGATCAGTGCGGAGGAGGGATGTGATTTCCAAGCGAGTGGCTAGCCAATCGTGACGCTCAGGATGTTGGAGCATCTCACGCATTACTTCAACCAAGCCATTGTGGGCTACGACCTCGGCCTGACGAGCGGCATCTTCTTGCGCCAAGGCAAGAAAGAGAGACTCTTTGTCACCGAAGTGGTGAAAGATTGCGCCGCGGGACTTGCCCGTTGCCTGTTCTAGTAGACGAACTGTAGCTCCCTCGTACCCGTGCTCTGCAAAACACCGGCGAGCGCCTACGAGAATGTCGTGCCGACGGCGGCTGAGTTCAGATTCGCTGACGATTGGCATAGTAGGCAACTCTCCTTCATGGGGAACGTCTAAAGAATAATAAATCAGTAATTTTGAATAAGAATAAAATCTATGCGACGAAACGCGGGGCCGCAGCGCCCTCTACTGGGGAGGGCGGTGCAACCCCGCGTTATCGACCGAACCTAAGCCCTTAGCCCCTTCAGGGGCCTAAGGAGTGTGCGGAAAGCGCCTAGCTCTTGACCATCTGGCGCAGGACGTACTGCAGGATGCCGCCGTGGCGGAAGTAGTCAGCCTCACCCGGGGTGTCAATGCGGACGTCAGCGTCAAACTCGACGGTTTCGCCGGACTCCTTGGTGGCGGTGACGTGGACGGTCTTCGGGATGGAGCCTTCATTGAAGGCGGTGATGCCCTCAATATCGAAGGTTTCAGTGCCATCCAGTCCCAAGGACTCGTGGGACTCGCCCTGTGGGAACTGCAGTGGGATAACGCCCATGCCGATCAGGTTGGAGCGGTGGATGCGCTCGAAGGACTCAGTGATTACAGCCTTTACGCCAAGCAGGTTGGTGCCCTTTGCAGCCCAGTCACGGGAGGAACCAGTGCCGTACTCCTTACCAGCGATGACTACCAGCGGAATGCCGGCTTCCTTATAGTTCTGGCAAGCATCGAAGATGAAGGCCTGTGGGCCGCCTTCCTGGGTAAAGTCACGGGTGTAGCCACCAGTGACATCGACCAGCTGGTTAGCCAGGCGAATATTCGCAAAGGTACCGCGCATCATGACCTCGTGGTTACCACGGCGAGAGCCCAGGGAGTTGTAGTCCTTGCGTGCAACGCCGTTTTCATCAAGGTACTGCGCAGCCGGGGTGCCCGGCTTAATAGCGGAAGCGGGGGAGATGTGGTCGGTAGTGACGGAATCGCCGAGCTTCGCCAGAACGCGCGCCCCCTTGATGTCTTCAAGCGGGTTTGGCTCGGTAGGCATGCCATCGAAGTAAGGAGCCTTGCGGATGTAGGTGGAATCCTCATCCCACTTGAAGGTCTCGCCTTCCGGCACATCCAAGTTGCGCCAGGCATCGTCGCCCTTGAAGACGTCGGCGTAGTCAGCCTCGTACATCTCACGAGAGATGGCAGACTGAATGGTGTCCTCGATCTCCTGCGGGGATGGCCAGATGTCCTTCAGGTAGACATCGTTGCCTTCCTTATCCTGACCCAGGGGCTGTGCATCAAAGTCAAAGTCCATGGTGCCGGCAATGGCGTAGGCAATGACCATGATTGGGGATGCCAAGTAGTTCATCTTGACGTCCGGAGAGATGCGGCCCTCGAAGTTGCGGTTACCGGAAAGTACCGCGGTGGCGGCAAGGTCATTTTCATTGATGGCTGCGGATACCTCATCCGGCAATGGGCCGGAGTTACCGATACAGGTGGTGCAACCGAAACCGGAGAGGTAGAAGCCCATTGCCTCGAGGTCCTTCCAGAGATCTGCACGCTGGAAGTAACCATCAACAACCTGGGAACCAGGGGCACAGATGGTCTTAACCCACGGCTTGGACTGGAGGCCCTTTTCTGCTGCCTTGCGAGCAATAAGACCTGCGCCCACCATCACGGATGGGTTAGAGGTGTTGGTACAGGAAGTGATGGAGGCGATAGCAACCATGCCGTGGTCCAAGGTGAACTCGCCACCATTCTGGGACTCAACGGTAATCGGGTTGGAGTGACGGCCCTTTGCACCAAGAGCGGAGGACTCGCCGTGGCCTTCGCGGGCCTTGTTCAAACCGCCGGTGACGTCTTCCATGGCCGGAGCGCCGCCTTCTGCGGACATGCGCTTTGCCTCAACAGAGGTTTCGTCGACGCAAACCTCGTCGGTGGTGTAGTTAGCCAAATCCTTGCGGAACTGCTCCTTGGCCTCGGTCAGCAGGATACGGTCCTGCGGGCGCTTTGGACCAGCAATGGAAGGAACGACGGTGGACAGGTCCAGCTCGAGGTACTCGGAGTACTTTGACTCCGGGGCATCCTCTTCCAGCCACATTCCCTGCGCCTTGGCGTATGCTTCAACGCGGTCAATCTGCTCCTGTGGGCGTCCGGTGAGCTCGAGGTACTTGGTGGTCTCCTCATCAATTGGGAAGATTGCCGCGGTGGAACCGAACTCAGGGGACATGTTGCCGATGGTGGCGCGGTTAGCCAGCGGAACGGACTTGACGCCGTTGCCGTAGAATTCTACGAACTTCTGGACAACGCCGTGCTCGCGCAGCATCTCAGTGATGGTAAGTACGACGTCGGTTGCGGTAACGCCGGTGGGAATCTCACCGGTCAGCTTGAAGCCGACGACCTTCGGGATGAGCATGGATACCGGCTGTCCAAGCATCGCAGCCTCTGCCTCGATGCCGCCAACGCCCCAGCCAAGAATGCCCAGGCCGTTTTCCATGGTGGTGTGGGAGTCGGTACCGATACAGGTATCAGGGTAAGCAAGGCCCTCGTTGTCGAATACAACGCGGGACAGGTACTCGATATTTACCTGGTGGACGATGCCGGTTCCTGGAGGTACAACGCGGAAGTTGGAGAAGTTCTCAGCACCCCAGCGAAGGAACTGGTAGCGCTCTTCGTTGCGCTGGTACTCAATTTCAACGTTCTTTTCCAGTGCATCGGTGGAGCCGAAGGCCTCAACGATGACGGAGTGGTCAATAACCATCTCAGCTGGGTTGAGCGGGTTGACCTGATCCGGAGTACCACCCAAGGCAGAGACAGCCTCACGCATGGTAGCAAGGTCAACAACGCAAGGAACGCCGGTGAAGTCCTGCATGAGGACGCGTGCTGGGGTGAACTGGATTTCGGTGTCTGGCTCTGCTTCCGGGTCCCAGTTTGCCAGGGCGTTGATGTGGTCCTTGGTTACGTTCTTGCCGTCCTCATGGCGCAGCAGATTCTCTGCTAACACCTTGAGGGAGTAAGGCAACTTCTCCAAGCCGGAGACGGAGTTGATGTCAAAGTAGTCATAAGACTTGCCGTTGACGTCAAGGGTCTTCTTGGCCTCGAAGGAGTTCAAGCTTTCAGTCACAGGGAGCTCCATTCCTTGTTGATAAACAGTGTGTTCTGTTTGGTACTCGTCGTCTGTCGTTACCGCGGGGCGGTGCTCTGCGTCTTCGGTCACTAAAGTGACAGGACGCGACCATGGGGCCCGCAGTGCTGAAGGCGACAAAGAACGCGATGGTTCACCTAGATATTGTAGAGGCTAAAACCTTCGGTCGCTGCCATTGTAACAGTACAAGCGTTCTGTTTCACCTTTTCGGGAAAACCGGCGAGTTGAGGAGTTGGGTCGCTTCTAGCTGCCCGTATCTTGGGGGAGAAGTAGTTTAGGGGCCCTATATATAAGGAAGGGATTCGCATGGTTCCCGCAGGGGTAGATATATCTGACTTGGCGAATCAGCTCAAAGACGATGGCGTGGCCTATACGGCCACGGCGCTTAGCCACGATGCCACACTCAATGCGGATGTGAGCAAGGGGTTGCGGGACGGCGACGGTGTTGCCGTAGTTGATGTGATGAATGTTCGGGCCCCCGACGTCCGCGACATCGCCCAAGAGCTTCAAGATGCCACGGGATTGAACACAGTCATTGTCCAGACCCCACAGCATGTCTCTTCGGTCAGTGATACTTATAGTCGAGCCGATATTGAGTCAGTACAGGCGCAACTGGCGCCCGGGCTTGACCAGGTGGACCTACTGGCTAAGTACTACGGGGGACTAGACCAAATCAGCTTCCCGGTGGCAACAATTGTGGGTGCGGTTGCTGTGATTGCTGTGTTTGTCTTGGTTAGCTCTTTCATGGTGGCAAACCGACGCAAGTCTGAAGGGCTGTAAGCGGACCCCAGGGGCATGAAAGGCAGGGCGCCTCGACATTGAGCGCTGGATCCGAGATTCCAAGTAACGCCTCTTGAACAAGGTGGAGACTGTAGGAAAATAGGTTTGTTCGAAAAAGTTTCAGATAAGTAGCTGAAACTTTTGCGAACCGTTTTAGGAGAAAAGTAATTTACGTAAAGACCGCCAGGGGATGGGCTAGAGGTGCCGGGCGGCGATAAACAAGTTGCTGTCTCGTTTATCCGTAAGGGTGATGAAGGCGTCTAAAAGTTGGGCGCCGAAGCAGGGGCCCGTATCCGATGACAAAACGATTAGGGGTGTCGGTGAAAGGTGCGGGAAGGGCAGGGGAGGGGACAGAGTCAACTCTTAGGGGTTGACTCGGGGTGGGGGAGTGGTCAATTTGCTTCCATACCGTCCACAGGGGGGCGGTTTGACGCGCGTGCCCATCCAGTTCGTGCGTGACTAAAATCACAATAACGGGATGGTAACAAAATCATTGCAGGTTAGGTGCTCATGTTGAGTCATGCGAATTAACTTGACTCACGTGAATTGCGGGAAAATTGTGCGAAGCGGGCGTGTCGTGACGTAAGGTTCGGGTGTCGACTCAGGGGACATTTCTTGCTTCCTGGGTTCATGGGCTTAGCCTTGACTGTCACGAGAGAACTCGCACGGGTATGTGGGGAAGCACGCCTCGAGCGAATGATGGAACATCGAGTGGCCGTCCTTGGAAGTCAATGAACCGGGCTCCATCGAAAGAGATTGGGGATGCAAGTTAAAAACTTGAGCGATTGCAATGTTCGAAAAAATTAAACATCAACCCACCTTCCGTTTATGAGGTGAGACGGGTTCATTAGAACTCCACCGTGTGGAACTTTTGGTGCGAATCTTTCGATAGGGCAGAGCGCGAAGCTCAGAGCCACGAAAGGGGCGCACGGATAGGTCCATAGGGTTTTGGGGCTAGGAACTCCTGTTCACTCCGCCAGGGCCAGCTTCGTGTGGCCTGTTCATGGTTTGTGGCTGCTTGCCCTCGACGGCTCAGGATTGTTTTAAAGGGCTAGACCTTTTAACAAAATCAGCCGGCGCCGCGGCGAGTCATGCCAGAACCCGTAGAGCAGTTCTCACGGCGCTCAGTGCAATAGCACGTGATCGGGGCATGCGGAATCTTGGGTTGTAAAACGCATCCTGGAACGTATGTCGCAAATATCGCGAACGAGTAAGTGGACTTCGCAGTCATGGGAACTTCTGCTGTGAACAAAGGATATGTGTAGACCTTTTGCGCCAGCCTGTTGATTTTGGGCGAGTAGGCTTTTAACAAATTCAGCCGGATCCAAAGGTGTCTGATTTTCGCTGTTGTGGGGAAACAGTAGCGATTTAAGACAGTCGGCTGGAATGCGATAAAGGTCAGGTTTTCCAGTTACAGCACGAAAAGTCCCTGGACTGTTGGGTGGTCCATAGAAACAACACGCCCGGAGTGAAGTCTTAGCCAATTGAGGCAGTCCATAACCATTTACCCCTCTAGTGTCTACGGGCGCTTGAGAATAGCTTCGCGTACCTATCTTTATTATCTCGAGGCGATTTTCCAGTTACCCCGGTTAGGCATGCGATAACGCCTGCGTTTGTGCGAAAGAGGCAGGCGGGGAGCCCGGGCATTCCTATGCCCGTAAGCGGTCATGGGCACTTCTTAAAGGAACTGTGTGGGTCCAATCTAGGAGTATTTCAGTGGCCACCATTCGCCTTCCGCGCATTCGACATGTTCGCGCTTTCTTTGCTGCAGTAGTAGGTACCGCAGCCGTATCAACTCTTTCTACCGTAGCGCCAGCAGGCGCTGATGATTCACCGGCGGACAATGCTGGTGTAATCCAAGCACACGACTCAGAGCGTGCGGCAATTGACCGCGCGGTTAACAACGCAGACTCTTTGCAGGGGGCTGTTGAGGCTTCGCGTGCAGAGCTAAGTCGAGCGGAAGCTGATGTCGCTGAAGCCGAGGATCGTATCGCTCGGATCCAGAACCAAATGGAACAAGTTAGCGACGATCCAGGTGCGAATGAAGAGTACCTTGCTAGCCTGCAGGGCGAGTTGGATCAGGCAGACAAAGACAAGCGAGACGCCGAGAATCGTGTGGTCCAAGAGCGCCGAGGGTTAGCACAAAATGAGGCTCGACTGAACGCTACCCAACGGTTTGCGGAGGCAACTTTTGCTCGCCAGCAGGGAGCGGAATCCCAGGAGGTAAACAGCGGTCTTCAGCTCTCTCAGCAGGACGCGCTTGATACCGGCCTAAATCCAGTTAATGAGCTTGACAATCAAAAGACTTCCGACGCCGTCACAGTCAAACCTGAAAACTTGACCGGGGAAATCAAGTCAGAGACCTTTACTGATGAGGTTGTTGGGGAGGGTGCCCCGCAGGTTTCTGCTGACCCGAACGTGTCCAATAATTCGGCAGAGCTAGGTGCTATCAACCAGGGCGGTACCGCTCCGGAAGCTGAATTTGGAAACGCCCTCAATCAGGCTGCTACACCAACGTTCCAGAACGTTGACTTCGCAACTGGGTCCTCTGTAAATGATGCGCTCGGACTTGCGAATGATATCGCTGCTGCAGTTGATGAGGACGATGTGCGCACCCTCATGCAAGGCTCATCTGACTTGCTTGGATTGGGAAGCCCGAACACTGCACCCGCTGCTAGCGCTGATGCGGCTGAGGTGGACGAGGTGCCGGAGTCTGACGATGCTATTGCGGGCGCAGATGCTGGGCGTGATGCTCAGATTGAGGCCGTCATTTCCCGTGCTGAATCTCAGGTTGGTGTGCCTTATGTTTGGGGCGGCGGCGATAACAATGGTCCTACCGGTGGGCTCCGAGATGGCGGAGTGGCTGACTCTTTCGGTGATTTCAACCAGTCGGGCTTCGATTGCTCTGGCCTCGTAAAGTACGCCTACGCGGCAGCTGGCCTGGACCTGCCTCACTACACTGGCGCACAGTACCAGCAGGGCAAGAAGGTTCCTCGCGACAACGCGAAGCGCGGTGACCTTATCTTCTACGGTCCTGGTGGCAACCAGCACGTAGCTATCTACCTAGGTGATGGGCAAATGATTGAGGCGCCACAGTCTGGTCAGACTGTTTCAGTAGTTCCAGTTCGCTGGGGTGGTGCTACTCCCGACGTCGTGCGCCTTCTCTAATCCCCAACTTTTGGTTGGTATTGTTTAGGGCATGACTGACGCACAACAGAATGCCCAAAACTTCGACGCCCTCCTCGTCCTTTCTTTCGGTGGCCCGGAAGGAAACGAGGAGGTCGTTCCGTTTTTGGAGAACGTTACCCGTGGTCGAGGCATTCCCCGCGAACGGCTTGAAGTGGTGGGTGAGCACTATTATCACTTTGGAGGCGTAAGTCCGCTCAATGCGCTCAACCGTGAAATTATCGACCATGTCCACGGTGAGCTGAAAAAACGCGGACATAATCTACCGGTTTATTTCGGCAACCGGAATTGGCATCCCTTTGCCGACGAGACCGCAGAACAGATGTCTCGGGACGGTATCCGTAAAGTAGCTGTATTTGCCACCTCCGCATGGGGTGGGTACTCCGCGTGCCGGCAATATGACGAAGATATTCAGCGCATGCGCGAGCATCTGGCGCAGCAAGGCCTGCCGGAGATTGAATTCACGAAGATTCGTCAATTCTTTGATCATCCGAAATTTGTGGCCGAAATGGCCACTGCCGTAACGGAGGTCTGGGAACAAGTTTCAGCTGATAAGAAGGGGACTACCCGGCTTTTGTTCACCGCGCATTCTGTCCCCGTTGCGCACGATAACGTTGGCGGCGCGGAAGGCGATAAAAACCTCTACTCCCGCCAGGTGGCTGAGGCGGCGCGGTTGGTGGCGTTGCAGGCTGGCATTTCCGATTATGACCTTGTATGGCAGTCACGCTCAGGCAATCCACGCACTCCGTGGCTAGAGCCCGACATTGTTGATCACACCACTGAGATTCACCAGAACGAAGGTGTCGACACGGTTGTGGTTTGCCCAATTGGTTTCATCTCCGACCATATGGAGGTTATTTGGGATCTCGATTCCGAGCTGCAGAAGGCGGCCGAGGATATGGGGGTCAGGGTCGTGCGTACCCGTACTGTAGGCCCGACCCCTCGGTTTGCAGAAATGGTGGTTGACCTTATAGAAGAGCTGGAGCATGGCCGCGAGCAGGAAACCAGTGGGCAGGTGACCGTGCAAGGGTGCACGATCAATGGTGCGCCGTGTGCGGCGGGATGTTGCGATATTTGGTCTCTTTAACGCGCGAACTCTCCGAGTGCATAGGCAACGCCCGTCATGCGGGCCTGCCGGATGTGGCGCCACAAGCGAAGTAATTGCGGGTCAAGGCTGTGATCGTTGATGCGGTCGGTAACCGTTTCGATGATCGCGGCCACTCGGTCGGCGCGGGCGAAGAGTTTGGCTGCTCGGGCCGGCGTTGATTGGGGAAGGCCGGGGGTGTCATAAAAGTCGCTTAAAGTTCCCACGGTGAGGCGGGGGTTGGGCAGTGCTTCAGTGCTATACCCAGTTGCGGCGATAAGGTCAGCGGATTCACTGGTTGCTTGAGCAAGCAGTGCGTCGGCTTCCCCAGGGCTCAGCCAGGCGGGGGCAGGGAGCTGCTGCTTTTCGACGATCACCTGCCACGCGGTGTGGCTGCTATGGATATGAGGTATGAGGACTAAGTTGCGCGTGGGATTATTGGTGCGAACTATGATTGCTCCGGCTGAACTTTGGATAGCTGCGTGATAGGACTCCGATCCTGCGGGTAGGGCAGGGGGCTCTCCCGGCCCGGAAAGCGCGAGGCGTACAACGGGTTCCGCGCGCTCACCGCGCTTCGCGGTAAGTTCAGCGGTCTCTGCGCGCAGCATCGCCAGCACATCGACGAACGGTGCTTCATCCACACTCTCCGGACGCCCGCCTAGTTCCGTAAGAGCATCTAGCAAATCATCGGTGGTTTCGTGTCCCCACAGCCACGAGCCCAGCCAGACAGCGGTGTTTTGTAAAGGTGACCATACTTCGGCGCGCATATCCATGACGAGCCAGTCTAATAGATAGACTAACGGGCCATGAGTTTTGATCCTTATGGCGGAGACATATTTGCTGGCCACTCGCGGTCGAAGCCGCGTCAATATCCTGAGGTGCCAGCTGAGCCCGGAATGGTAGTGGAAGTACGTGGTGACGACTTTGTGGGTGCTGTCATGGGGGTGGATAAGACCGTTTTCGGTGAGGTAGTTCGCCTTGAGGATCGCCACGGTGTGGAACGCGTTTTTAATTTGGTCAAAGGGGGGTTCCTAGTGGAGGGTAAGCCGGTTACGCTTACCCGGTACGTCGAAAAGCAGGCCCCCCGCAAGTCCAACTCCGGTTCCCGCCGCGTAGAAAACGTGGAGGCTAAGGTCGCCGCGCCCTCGCGCATTTGGGTGGAAGGTGTCCACGACGCCGCTATTGTGGAAAAGGTGTGGGGCCACGACCTACGCGTGGAAGGCGTAGTGGTGGAATACCTTGAAGGCCTGGACAATTTGGAAGACCGCTTGGCGGAATTTCAGCCCGGACCCGGCCGCAGGGTAGGTGTGTTGGCTGACCATCTCGTCCAAGGTTCCAAGGAAACCCGGTTAACGGAAACCGTGGGAGAGCATGTCCTAGTCACTGGTCATCCATTCATCGATATTTGGGCAGCGGTGAAGCCGCAGCGCGTGGGATTGCGTGCATGGCCAGAAGTACCTTATGGCGAGGACTGGAAGACCGGAATTTGCAGGCGCGTGGGTTGGAGCGACCCTAAGGACGGCTGGCGTCATGTGTATAACGCCGTGCATTCTTTCCGTGACTTAGATTCCAGTCTGATTGGCGCGGTAGAGCGGCTCGTGGACTTCGTTACGACGCCCGAACTGAGCAAGTCTGATTTGCTCTAAGGCTGGGTAAGATTGGCGCGCTCAATCAGGTTGACGGCCAACTGCCATCCAGCCAATTCCGCGCTCCAGCCGGCCGCCTGGAGGCGCTGCGACATGGCTTGTTTAGAAATCCCTAGCTCTTCGGCGGCCTCATTTTGGTTCAGCCCAGCACGCACGAGTGAGGTAGCCTCGCGCCCCTCGATGGTGCGCTTGTGCAAAACATATCCCAGCAGGGCAAAGGTGGCCGCGATATCGCTTGCCTCGGAAGCGCGGCCACGCTTGTTGATCTTGGCGTAGACCTGGCCCATACGGGCGGACTTCCGCAACGCGGCGGTAGCTATTTGGCGTGCCCCCTCCTCATCTTCTTGGTTGCCGGGGCTTATACCGATGCCGATGGCCCAGTCGCCGTCGGCAAGCAAGGCCATGACGACGTCGCAGACGGCCGTTGCTGAATCAACTACGGCGCAAATATCTTCCACGCCAAGCACATGGAACTCTCCAACGCCAGAAAGAGTTGATAGGGCCGACGCAGAACGCTGGACCAACTCTGCGCGACGCACGGAACGGCCACGGTAGCGGGCGTGGACAGCAAGCATGGAAAACCTCCCTTTAAGAACCTAATGCGAAATAGTCTACCGCTCGAACTTGACTTAAGGGCGAGTGGGAAGTCGCGAATCCATATACAGCCCGCTCGCTCCAATCGCAGCGAAAACCACCATAGCGAGGACGATGCCGGGAGAGGTATGTCCGGTGAGGGTATCGCCGAAGAACACGCCCAAAGCCGTAGTAGGAATAGATCCGACAAGGGTGGCCAAGGTGAAGTGGCTGAGCTTTACCGGAGTAAGGGCAGCAACGTAATTCAGGAGGCTAAACGGGACGCCGGCTACCATCCGGAGGGAAGCTATGGCCAGCCACCCGCGCCGCTCGAGATGCGCGTTGATTGTGAACACTGCGGGATGGGTCAGGTGCGGGCGGATCCAGGCTCCGAGGAGCTTGCGGACGATAAGAAAGGACAACGCCGCTGATACCGTCAAGGCGCACAGGGAAAGCGCGAGTCCCTTCCACGGGCCAAATAATAGTCCTGCGGCTACCGTCCAGAAGGTTCGAGGAAAGGGAAACTGGGTAAATATGACATAACCTAGGGTGAAGATGAAGGGGAACCATGCGCCAAATCGGGTGGAGGCATTACGCAGACGAGCCACATCCGGCAGATCGTAGAAATAAAGCACGGCGAGGAGGGCGATTACTGCAGCGAGAACGGCTATCCACCGCTGCACGGTCCACCGCTGGATTGAGCGCCAAGCGGACCGAGCGAGCGAAAGCAGGAAGTGGCCGAAATTGCGCACCCAACCCAGAAATGTGGTCATGGGGAAATCGTAGTCCTTGAGGGAGTGCAGGATAGAAAAATCCGGCGGCTACCTCGTGGTAACCGCCGGAAGTCTGTGCCCGAGGGGGGACTTGAACCCCCACGTCCGTTAATAGGACACTAGCACCTCAAGCTAGCGCGTCTGCCATTCCGCCACCCGGGCAGGGTGTTTGTCAGCCTCTCGGCTGGGCACTCCGATACTGTATCTTGCGTGGGGTGTGCTTTACAAATCGCCAGCGTAGGGCGCCGAAAAGTCCATGCGTGAAGGGCGGTGAAATACATGGGTGTAATCCGGCCTAAGCGTCGTACTGGGGTACGACTGTAGTGTGACCATGGCGTGCGGTTACACCACATCGACATCGCCTTGTGAGGTGGGGTACAAATGGGTCTATGACTTCTTATGCAGATGACTCCCGCTTCCTTGGACCAGATCCCTACGCACCGCTGCGTGATGTTCCTTCCTTTGTTCTTTCTTCCACCGACGTGGTCGAAGGCGATGAGCTGCAAGAAAAGCTTCGCGCTCCGGAAAGCGTTTCCCCTCAGCTTGCGTGGTCCGGTTTGCCTGAAGGCACTAAGTCCCTGGCTGTGACCTGTTTCGACCCGGATGCACCCACCGCTTCTGGTTTCTGGCACTGGGCGGCCTTCAATATCCCCGTTGAGGTATGCGAGTTGCCTACCAATGCTGGTGCTGCAGAAGACCTGGGCATTGACGGTGTTATTAGCTTGCGCAACGATTCGGGCGAGCGCACCTACTATGGCGCCAACCCGCCTGCCGGTCACGCACCTCACCGCTATCTGTACGCAGTCCATGCAGTAGACGTGGAAAAGCTCGATATCAACCCAGACGCAACCCCGACTGTGCTCGGTTTCAACCTGCATTTCCACGCGCTCGGCCGTGCCATTTTGTGGGGCTGGTACGAGGCAAAGTAATGGCAAGTAGCTCTAGTGCATCGCAGGCTAGCCGTCCGGCGACCCTGCGTGTCGGCGGCGCCTTCATGGTGGTCGCATTCGTGCTGGCTCTCTTCGCGCTAATCTCTGTCTTTTCGGATGGCTGGGGAGCCGACTTCGCATGGACGTATTCGAAGGTGGCTATTGTTGCCGCCGCGTTCCTCGTCGGGACCTTTAGTACCATGAGTAGAAGCCAGGCGGGAAGCCGCGCCCAGGTTGTGGCATTAGTGGTTGCGATCGTAGTCATTGCGGCGAGCCGCTTCTTACCCGGCGGGATTTTATTCACCCAAGCGCAGTTTTGGGTGGTGTTCTACGCCGGCTTCGCAGTCCTGTGCGCACTTATTCTCAGGCGCAGCGCTATGGCGCAAGCCTAGCCAGTACCGTGTTTAATCAATGAAAGTCCGCCCCCAGCTGCTTAGGGTAGAGCAGGTGGGGGCGGACTTTCTTGTTCAACCAAGAGTCTCTATAGGGATTAATCCACGGGTTTCCATGGCAGGCCAGAGCCAACCGCTTGGGAAATATTGCGCAAGCCGTGGGCGCGGATTTGGGCGGCAATGCCACGGTGGATATCGCGGATCCAATCCGGACCGCCATAGATGAGGCCGGTGTAGCCCTGCAACAAGGAAGCGCCGGAAGTGATGCGTTCCCACGCCTGCTCCGGCGTGGAGATGCCCCCGACGGAGATGAGGGTGAGCTGGCCTCCGACACGCTCATTGAGACGGCGCAGCACCTCCAGAGAGCGCTCGGCTACCGGGGGACCAGATAGGCCACCGGCCCCCATTTCCGCTACCTCGGCAGGAGGGGTCTTGAGCCCCTCGCGGGAAATGGTGGTATTGGTCGCTACGATACCGTCGAGACCGAGTTCAAGGGCTAGGTCTGCCACTGCATCTACGTCGGCATCAGAAAGATCGGGAGCGATTTTCACCAACACTGGAACGGCGGTGCACTCTTGCACGGCAGAAAGAATGGGGCGCAGCGACTCCACTGCTTGTAGGTCGCGCAGGCCCGGGGTATTCGGCGAGGAAACGTTGACTACAAGGAAGTCAGCCAAGTCGCCCAATACGGAAGCAGAGCGGCGGTAATCTTCCACAGCGTGCTCGGCAGGGGTGACTTTAGTCTTGCCAATATTAATGCCAATAACATCGCTGTAGCGGCGCTTGCGGAGGTTTTCTGCAGCGGCCGCTGCACCCTCATTGTTAAACCCCATGCGGTTCAAGATGGCCTCATCGGCCTTTAGGCGAAAAAGTCGCGGCGCAGGATTTCCCGGCTGTGCTTGGGCGGTGACGGTGCCCAACTCCGCGAAGCCGAAGCCAATCGGGGACCAGGTATCAGCAGCGGCGGCATTTTTATCAAACCCTGCAGCTAGTCCCAGTGGGCGGGGAAACTCTACGCCAAAGACCTCTTGGCGGAGCACCGGATCGTTGACCGGCAGCACCTTTGCCAAGGCCCGGTTGGCCGGACCAGCCGCCTGGAGTCCACTCAGTGCGGTGTTGATAATTCCGTGGATTCGCTCCGGGCTAAGCTGAAACATGCCACGCAATGCCACTTGGTAGGCCTGCGCGCGCAGTCGATCGATAGTGCTGGTCATGGTGTTAAGACTCCTTCTTCAGGTGCGGGGTGTCCACGAACTGGAGGCCGTGGCCGGTGGCAGAGGCGGCGACGAAGGTGCCATTGTTAAGTACGGCAATGTTTTGTGCATCTGGCACGGTAGAGATATCTCCGCGCAGTTCCGGAACACCTTTATTTATCTCATAGGCATGAGCCTTGTTCGTATCCGTGGCGCTGACCCACGCCAGGTTGTGCTCCTTGTCCCAAGCTACGCCCCATGGGATGCCATTGACGTTGCCGTATTGGTGCAGGCGAACGACATCATCGGAAGTGTAGATAGCCAAGCGCCCGCCCTCAGTATCGGAGGCAAGAACAACGCCATTGTCGCCCACCGCGATGCTTCCTACACCCTGGCCAACGCGCAGTCGACCGCCCGCGCGATCATTAGTCCAATCCACGTTTTGAATGGTGGAATCCTCGCGGTGAATGCGTACCACTCCATCATCACCCGCGGAATTGGGCGCGGCTAATAGCTGGTCCGAGCCGGCTTCGACCTCGATGTCACCTTCGCGTTTGCCGTCTTTATAAATGCCAACGGTGCTGGAATCGGCTGAGGTAGCAAAGATCTCGCCGCTGGAAAGCTGGGTGGCAGCAGTAACAGGAGTCTCCTCCTCCATACGGACCTCCTCGGGAGAATCCGGGGAAGAGGGATCGATGAGCAGGACCTTTTCCGGGCAGGCCAGTACGAAGCCCGACGACGATGAACTTAGATCGCCGCACTCCGCAGAAATGTCTAAAGCAGTTGCCTTATGGCCCGCAAACTCATTCTGGCTGCCGATAAGGAGCTGGTCCTTAGTGCGCACCGCAAGCGAGTTATCGACAGCAGCAAGGTCTGTGATGTCTTCCTTAAGGTCTACGACGGTGCCTTCCGGGTCTGCCTTGGCGGGCGAGGCCGCCGGGGTGGCATTGCCCTTGACCACGGTTTCCGGATCGGCGCCCACGCCCACATCGGGCTGGCAGGCGGCCAGTGCGGTGGCGCTAAGCGCCAGCAAACTAGAAAAGATCAGTGCGGAGCCGGATTGAGATTTCACGACTCCTAATCCTAACAGCGCGCGTTATAAAAACCCGAAGCCGAGTTCCGCTGTAGTGTGAAGCGGGTGATTTCAAATACCGCAACAGACGCCGTCTCTTGGGCACAGGTCATTGTTTTGTCCATCGTGCAAGGTCTGACCGAGTTCCTTCCGGTTAGTTCCTCAGGTCACCTGCGCATTGTTTCCGAACTTTTTTGGGGCAAGGACGCCGGCGCATCTTTTACCGCAGTCATTCAGCTTGGCACTGAGCTAGCGGTGCTGGTTTATTTTGCTCCCATGATTTGGCAGATACTTACCGGTTGGTTCCGCGGCTGGACCGATAAGTCCTCTCGTGGCCAGGACTGGCGCATGGGTTGGATGGTTATCGTTGGCTCTATTCCCATTGGAATCATCGGCTACGCCTTCGAAGATGCAATCCGCGGAGCCCTGCGCAACCTGTGGATCACCGCCGCCATGCTGATTGTTTTCTCTTTTGTATTTATCGCCGCAGAAAAGTTGGGGAAAAAAGAGCGTGGCTTTGAGCAGTTGACTATGAAAGACGCCATCGTGATGGGCCTGTGCCAGTGCCTGGCGCTCATACCAGGTGTTTCTCGCTCTGGCGGCACCATCTCTGGTGGTTTGTTCTTGGGGTTGGACCGCGAGGTGGCCACGCGCTTTAGCTTTTTGCTTGCCATTCCAGCAGTCCTAGCTTCGGGGCTTTTCTCGCTTCCCGACGCCTTTTCCCCCGCAGCCGGCCAATCCGCTACCGGTCTGCAGCTCTTGGTTGGCACTGGCATCGCCTTTGCCTTGGGCTACGCCTCCATTGCATGGTTGCTGAAGTTCGTGGGTAACCACTCCTTCTCGTGGTTTGCCGCATACCGCATACCCGTTGGTGTACTAGTAATGCTTCTCTTGGCATTGGGAGTCCTACAGCCGCTTTAACAAGCACCGCGTTAGTATGGTGGCTATGCAATCTTGGCCAATACCTTCCTTCCGCCCTGTGCCCGGTGAAGCGGCGCAGCTGCGCTTGTACGATTCCGCGAATCAAACCATCGCTCCCGTAGAGGTCGCAGGGGATACGGCCACCATGTACGTGTGTGGCATTACGCCCTATGACTCCACCCACCTGGGCCATGCCGCGACATACTTGACGTTTGACCTTATCTACCGCGCCTTTTTGGACGCCGGAAAGAAGGTCCACTACGTCCAAAACATCACCGATGTCGATGATCCACTGTTTGAGCGCGCAGAACGCGATGGGGTGGACTGGCGCGAGCTCGGTACGTCTCAGATTGAGCTTTTCCGCTCCGATATGGAGTTGCTTTCCGTCTTTCCGCCGCAAGACTATGTCGGTGCCATGGAGGCCGTCGATGAAATCGTGGAGATGGTCCAGAAACTTCTAGACGCCGGTGCGGCCTACGTCGTAGATGATCCCGAACACCCAGATATCTACGCCTCCATCGAGGCCACTGAGCAATTTGGATACGAGTCCAATTATTCTGCGGCAGAGATGCAGACCTTCTTTGCAGAACGCGGCGGTGATCCAGACCGCCCAGGAAAGAAGAACCCGCTTGATGCACTCATCTGGCGCGCTCACCGCGAGGGAGAGCCCGCTTGGGAGTCGCCCTTTGGTCCTGGCCGTCCGGGCTGGCATATTGAATGCTCCGCTATCGCCACCAATCGTTTAGGGTCCACCTTTGATATCCAAGGTGGCGGCAGTGACTTGAAGTTCCCGCACCACGAATTTTCCGCCGCCCACGCCGAGGCGGCCCTGGGCGTGGACCGCATGGCAAAGTTTTATGTACACACAGGCATGATCGGCCTCGACGGGGTCAAGATGTCTAAGTCCTTGGGCAACCTTGTCTTCGTCCACAAGCTAGTAGGAGCAGGCGAGGAGCCCTCCGCTATCCGCCTGGGCGTCTTCGCTGGGCATTACCGCGATGAGCGGGATTGGTCGGATGAAGTGCTCAAAGAGGCAAAGCACCGGTTGTCCGCGTGGCGAGAAGCAGTGGCTACGCCAGGAAGCATGGCGGGGGCGCAAGGGGTCGTCGCCAAGCTGCGCGCGGCGATTGCCAATGACCTCGATACCCCTGCGGCGCTGGCTGCTGTGGATGAGTGGTCGCAGGCTGACCGTGGCACAGACGAAGAAGGAGCGGCAGATTTGGTTCGCACTGCCCTAAATTCACTCCTCGGCGTGCAGGTTTAGCCAAGATAGGGCAGTATCTACAGCATGAGCATTCGCGCCGATTTCCAGCCCACCGTAGATGAGTTCATAAGTGATCTGAAGTCCTTCGCCACCGGCGATTACCTCAAAGAGGAGGAAAAGGAGTTCTGGGAGGCTCCGTTTGATGCCAGCGTGCTTCCGGAGCTACGCGGTCACCTTGAGAATATGCTCGATGGGCTGGATGCCCTTCCGGATGATCCAGATGGCCCGCAGCTGGTAACCGTGTTGTCCAAGACCGTTCGTGCGTTGGCCGATTTTAATCGTGCCCAGCACGACGCTGTTCTCGAGCCGGAAGAGAAGGAAGAGCTATCTGAGCTTATCTACAATGCCTGCGCGGCAACTGGAGCAGATGACGAAGCTCTATCGCACATTCCAGAACTAGACTTTTAGTTCTTGTCCTCCCGCTTTTTGAGCGCCGGCCCGCGGCATATTCGCAGCCTGGCGCTTACTTCTGTGCCCTTAGCGCATGGTCGGTTTCACCCCACAGCCTTTTTAAAGAGAAAGTTAGTTTTATTCTCGTGCAGCACCCCGATGCCGTTTCTGGTCTGACAAAGCCCGCCGCCATTTTCTGGGACATGGATGGCACGCTCACCAATTCGGAGCCGCTTTGGGCGGAGGCAACGTTCTATCTCTCGGAGCTCCTAGGGAAGCGTTTAACTCCCACCCAGCGCCTTGCCACTGTAGGGGCGACTTTTGAGACGACCTTGGGGATTTGCGCAGATAATGCGGGGGTGACACTGCGGCCCGGTGACAGCGATCGATACCGCGCTCGGATGTTTGACTATGTCAAAGGTCTTTTCGCTCGCAAGCTGGAGATTTTTCCCGGCATTCCTGCGTTGCTGCATGAGCTGAAGGCGGATGGCGTGCCAATGATGGTGACGACTAATACCGAGCGCAACGTCGCCGATGCCGCCATTAGCGCGTTGGGGCGGCAGTACTTTGTCGATACCATTTGCGGGGATGAAGTACCTTCCGGGAAACCTGCACCGGATATGTACCGCGAAGCGGCCCGCCGCATCGGAGCAAAACCTGCGGATTGCTTGGTATTTGAAGATTCCGCGACGGGAATGCGCGCCGCAGTTGATGCTGGCTGTGTAGTCATCGGCTTGCCCGAAGATGACGAGGTGGAGGTTCCGCCGGAGGTCACCGAGGTCTCCCAGCTCCGCAACTCGCGGCACCTCGCCGGTGCTCGGGCCTCCGAGGTCTATGAGTGGTTTAGCCAGATTTCGAAATAGCAGTAGAACTTTAAGGTTTTACTACATTCTCTAACTACCTGTGGAACAATAGGTAGGCGTGAAGAACTTTGATTCCCTTTTTGCTGAATTATCCGAGAAGGCTGCCCAGCGCCCCGCTGGTTCTGGCACCGTTACCGCTTTGGATAAAGGCGAGCATCACATAGGCAAAAAGATCATCGAAGAAGCCGGGGAAGTGTGGATCGCCGCAGAGTATCAGTCTGATGCTGAGCTAGCAGAAGAAGTGTCTCAGTTGCTCTATTGGACTCAGGTCATGATGCTCAAGCGGGGGCTTACCCCAGAAGACATCTACAACTACCTTTAAACAGCGCCCCACGGGACGGAAGGATCCGCATGATAAAAATTGCTGTACCGAACAAAGGCTCACTGTCAGAATCCGCCGTGGACATTCTTGCAGAGGCCGGCTACAAGGGGCGTGGACATTCCAAAACACTCAACGTGGTTGATGCGGATAACGGGGTTGAGTTTTTCTTCTTAAGGCCCAAAGATATCGCCATCTATGTTGCCCGCGGTGTTTTGGATCTGGGTATTACCGGTCGCGATTTAGCTCTCGACTCAAAGGCGAGCTTTGATGAGGTTCTGCCATTAGGGTTTGGAGGATCTACTTTTCGCTATGCAGCCCCGCAGGGGGAGGAGTGGGATATCTCTCAACTGGATGGTCGCCGGATCGCGACCTCTTACCCCAATCTTGTCCGTGCGAACCTTGCCGAGCATGGAATTGAGGCCGATGTTATTCGGCTAGACGGCGCGGTAGAGATCTCCATCCGGTTAGGCGTTGCCGATGTCATTGCTGATGTCGTGTCAACTGGTACTACCTTGCGCCAACAAGGGTTGGCGCCGTTCGGCGAGCCGATCATTGAGTCCGAGGCCGTAGTAATCAAGCGCACAGGGGTAGAAGTTAGCGAAGAAGAGCAGGTGGTGCTCGACCGCATGCAGGGAATTTTGCACGCTCGCACCTATTTGATGATCGATTACAACATCGCGCAATCCAATCTCGATGCGGCTGCTGGTACTACTCCCGGGTTAACCGGTCCTACGGTCTCACCTTTGGCGCGTGAGGGCTGGGTGGCGGTGCGCGCGATGGTTCCCAAGAAAAACGCCAACCAAGTCATGGACCGGCTTTCCCAACTCGGCGCAGAGGCGATCTTGGCTTCTGATTTACGCATCGCCCGCTTTTAGGGGGAGCGAATTTTCTGGGTCGGCACAAATAGATTCAGTCGTGGCTAACATTAGCGCTTGAGGTTACTCATCCGAATATAAGTCTCGACAGGCAAAGGAGCCGAGCCATCATGGCAAAGTCCTCTAAGAAAGAAGAAAAGGACACCAAGTCTGCAGCAAAGGACGTGAAGAAGAAGGAAGCTGATACTTCCACTCACGCTGCACAGCAGAAGGTGGCCGAACAGAAGGCACCTAAGAACTCCAGCAAGAAGACTCGTACCGAGACCGACCTTCTTGGCTCTTTGGAAGTTCCAGCGGACGCTTACTACGGTGTGCACACCGTTCGCGCTATGGAAAACTTCCAGATTTCTTACGTAACCATCAACACTATCCCGCACTTCATTCGCGGCATGGTCCAGGTCAAGAAGGCGGCTGCCATGGCAAACCGTCGCCTTCACGTGTTGCCTAAGAAGAAGGCCGAAGCCATCATCTGGGCTTGTGACCAGATCCTGGAAGAGGGCCGCTGCATGGACCAGTTCCCACTGGACGTTTTCCAGGGTGGTGCTGGTACCTCGCTGAACATGAATACCAACGAGGTCGTTGCCAACCTCGCTCTGGAATACCTTGGTGAGGAGAAGGGCTCTTATGACATCATCAACCCCAATGATGATGTGAACATGTCCCAGTCCACCAACGATGCTTACCCGACCGGTTTCCGCCTGGGTCTGCATGCAGCGGTTGACCACCTCATTGAGCGCATGGATGGCCTGCGCGCCGCGTTCCAGGACAAGGGCAATGACTTCCAGGACATCCTGAAGATGGGCCGTACCCAGCTCCAGGACGCTGTTCCGATGACCTTGGGCGATGAGTTCAAGGGCTTTGCCAATAACCTGAACGAGGAACAAGCATTGCTGCGCGATGCTCAGCGCCGCCTGCTGGAGATCAACCTGGGTGCAACCGCAATCGGCACCGGCGTAAACACTCCTGCCGGCTACCGCCACCAGGTCACAGCAGCCTTGTCTGAGGTTACGGGCTTGGAAATGAAGACCGCACGCGATCTCATTGAAGCAACCTCTGACTGTGGTGCTTACGTGCTGCTGCACGCAACCATTAAGCGCGCAGCGATGAAGCTCGCCAAGATTTGTAATGACCTGCGCCTGCTGTCCTCCGGCCCTCGCGCTGGCCTGGCTGAGATTAATCTGCCAGCCCGCCAGGCTGGCTCCTCCATCATGCCGGGTAAGGTAAACCCGGTTATCCCGGAGGTTGTCAACCAGACCTGCTTCAAGATCTTCGGCAATGACCACGTAGTCACCATGGCCGCTGAGGCAGGCCAGCTGCAGCTAAACGTCATGGAGCCGGTCATCGGCGAAGCACTGTTCCAGTCCATTCGTATCATGGGCAACGCCGTCGATGCGCTGCACGAAAAGTGCGTCACGGGCATCACCGCCAACGCGGATGTGTGCCGCGCCTACGTAGAAAATTCCATTGGTATCGTCACCTACCTGAATCCGTTCATCGGCCACCACAATGGTGATTTGATCGCTAAGGAGTCCTTGGAGACCGGCAAGGGCGTCAAGGAACTCGTCCTGGAGAAGGGCCTGCTGGATGAAGCAACCTTGAACAAGGTTCTGTCCGTAGAAAACCTCATGCACCCAGAGTTCCGAGGCCAGCTCTTCATTGACGAAGACTAAGCCCACAGCGCTTTAGGAGCAGCAGGGTATAGTGCCCGCGGAGTAGGCCCCCGCAGTTGCCGCCACTTTTACTTCACATGGAAGTAAAGCAGGCGGAGGCTGCGGGGGTTTGTGCATGGTGAAGGGGCACTATTCACATTCACCTTTTATTCTCCTGTACAGGGACGATGCGTCTTAGAATACCGGTCATCTTATAGCGGAATCCTTATTTTATGTGGGAATCAACACAAACAGGCACTTTGAATGAATAAATCACCACAGCGGGTGCAAAATAGAAGATGTTGAGGACGGCATGCACTCTTTATGGAGATGCGTGCCCATAGTTTGCATAGAGAGCGTATGGAGTACGTCCATGGTTATTGTTCATATAGTCATCGTTCTCGCGGCCATCGTTTTGGGTGCGAGAATTGGATCAATTGGTATCGGTATGGCCGGCGGCCTCGGCGTGTTGGCGCTTGGTCTCACCGGTGTTCCCATTACTAGGGAAGATATCCCCTTCGATGTTATCGGCATCATCATGACCGTCATTGCTGCTATCGCAGCAATGCAGCGAGCTGGCGGTATGGACTATTTGGTGCACATTGCAGAGAAGTTCCTGCGCAAAAACCCAAAGCGGATCACGTTCTACGCGCCAATTGTTACGTGGCTAATGACGGTTCTCGCTGGCACCGGGCACACTGCGTTTTCTACTTTGCCGGTTATCGTCGAGGTAGCTAAAGAGGGTAAGGTTCGTCCTTCACGCCCGCTATCCATCGCGGTAGTTGCCTCTCAGATGGCAATCTGTGCTTCGCCCATTTCGGCAGCCGTGGTGTTGCTCGCTAGCCTGCTAGAGCCGACTGGGGTGGGCTATTTGCAGGTACTGGCGGTCGTTATTCCGGCGACATTCCTGTCTATCTTCCCAGCTGCCTGGGTAGCTAATAAGTTTGGCAAAGAGCTTGAAGATGATCCGGTTTACTTGGAGCGCAAGGCACAAGGCCTGGTCAAGGAACCACTCGGCGCAGGGAACTACTCTCCGCAGAAGGGTGCCAAGGCTTCTGTTCTCGTGTTCTTGGTAGCCATCATCATCGTGATGGCGTGGGCCACCCTGACCTCGGAGCAGGTGGGGCTTATCGCCGACCCGACCCTTCCACGTAATGAAGCCATTATGACGGTCATGCTCACCGCTGCCACCATCATCGTTATGATGACCAAGGTCCCGGCTGGAGATGTTTTGAATACCCCGGTCTTTAAATCCGGAATGTCCGCATGTATTTGTGTGCTGGGCGTGGCTTGGCTGGGCACCAGCCTTATCAACCACTACATGGACGATATTCAGTCTATGGCCGGCAGCATTATTGAGTCTTCGCCGTGGCTCCTCGCAGTGGTGCTATTCTTCGCTGCAGCGTTGCTGTATTCGCAGGCAGCCACGACCAAGGCCCTTATGCCAGCAGCCCTTGCTCTGGGAGTAAGCCCCATTACCGCAGTCGCTGCCTTCCCGGCGGTTTCTGCTCTGTTTATCCTGCCGACCTACCCAACCTTGTTGGCAGCAGTGGAGATGGACGATACCGGCTCGACTCGTATCGGCAAGGCCGTATTCAACCACCCGTTCCTGATCCCAGGTACGGTCAGCATCGTGCTCTCGGTTCTCTTGGGCTATGCATTCAGTTTCGTCCTCCTATAACTAGAGGAGGTTAAAACCATCCCCAAGGCGCCCTTCAGGGCGCCTTTTTGGTTGCCGCATCAGCGGGCAACTTAATCCATTTCACTTTCTTGTCTAAATGAGCCCTATTTAACTCAAGCGCTCGGTAGGCTTAGGTCATGACTACTCAGCCATCCGATGTTGAAATTGCCCAAGCCCACCAACTGCAGCCGATTGCAGAGATAGCAGCCAAGGCGGGCATCCCTGCTGCCGCCGTGATTCCCTACGGCACCACCAAAGCCAAGGTAGATATCACCAAGGTTGACTATTCCAAGGAAAACCGGGGCCAGCTGGTGCTTGTCACCGGCGTATCACCTACCCCTGCCGGGGAGGGAAAATCCACCGTTCTCATCGGCTTGACCGATGCCCTAGACCAATTGGGCAAGAAAGCGATAGTTGCCCTGCGAGAGCCCTCCCAAGGGCCAGTGATGGGCATTAAGGGCGGTGCGGCTGGCGGCGGCTATGCACAGATTGTGCCCATGGAAGACATCAATCTGCACTTCACCGGGGATTTTCACGCGATTACCTCCGCAACCAACACCTTGGCCGCCATCATTGATAACCACATACATCAAGGAAACGCGTTGGGTATCGACCCACGACGAGTAACGTGGCAGCGGTGCATGGACGTCAACGACCGTGCCTTGCGCAACGTGGTCACTGGACTGGGCGGCCCAGCCCACGGCGTGCCCGCTGAAACCGGTTTCACCATTACTGCCGCTTCTGAAATCATGGCCATTTTGTGCTTGTCCACGAATCTTGAAGACCTGAAGAAGCGTCTTGGCGATATCACCATCGGGTTCACCTACGATCAACGCCCTGTTACTGCGCGTGACTTGAACGCAGAAGGCGCGCTCACGGCACTGATGCGTGATGCCCTTAATCCGAACCTCGTACAGACCCTCGGCGGGGTGCCGGCCTTGGTACACGGTGGACCATTCGCCAATATTGCACACGGTTGCAACTCCCTATTAGCAACCCAAACCGCTCTGCAATTTGGCGATATTGTCTTGAGTGAAGCCGGCTTCGGCTCCGATTTGGGCGGAGAAAAGTTTGTCGACATCAAGGCACGCTTTGGTGATCTGGATGTTGCCGGTGCCGTTGTTGTTGCCACCATCCGTTCGCAAAAATACAACGGCGGCGTAGCCAAAGATAAGCTCACCGAAGAAAACGTAGATGCGCTCAAGGCAGGCATTGTCAATCTTGAGCGCCACGTAGAAAATCTGCGCAAATTCGGCATTAAGCCGGTGGTAGCGCTCAACCTCTTCTGGTCGGATACTGAGGCGGAACGCGAGTTCATGCGGCAATGGGCCGATGACTTTGGAGTGGCTTTGGAGGAAGCCAACGTCTGGTCCGAGGGCGGTGCAGGTGCGACTAAGCTGGCAGAGACCTTGCTGGAGAACCTGCAGGGCGGTGCCAAGCAGCTCTACGATCCGCAGCAGGGAATTGAAGCCTCCATCGAGACCATTGCTCGCGAGATTTATCGCGCCGATCGCGTGGAGTATGGAGCAAAGGCGCTTAAAGATCTGAAGTACATCCAGGACAACGGCTGGGACAAGCTACCCGTGGTCATTTCCAAGACGCAGTATTCCTTCAGCGATGATGCATCTGAATTGGGTGCGCCGGAAGGCCATACGCTGCATGTCCGCGAATTGCTGCCGCGCACCGGCTCAGGCTTTATCGTTGTGCTCACCGGCAATGTCATGACGATGCCGGGATTGCCAAAGAACCCGGCGGCCAACAACATAGACGTCGATAAGGACGGCCCTATCTCGGGCCTTTTCTAAGGCCGCGTGGAGTTAGGCCTTGTTATCCGCCGCGGAACCTGGCCACCCTGGGTACTGCGGCGGCGTGCCGCCGAATTCGGGGCAGAGATCCTGGTGGGCACACCAGCCACATAGCTTGGAGGGCTTGGGGCGGAAATCCCCGGCGCGCCCATCGGCTTCAATTTTGGCCCACAACTCGCCGAGATCGCGCTCGAAGTACTCCAGCTCCTCTCGGTTTGGGCTAAGAAACATCGAGTCCAAGACCTTGAGGTACATAAGCCGCAACTGGTGGGGGATAGTGCCTAGAATGCGCCAGTAGACTAGCGCGTAGAAACGCATTTGGAATTGGGCATCTTGTGAATAGCGGGGTAGTGGTTTCTTGCCGGTTTTATAGTCAACGACGCGGACCTCGCCGGTGGGAGCGCGGTCCACTCGGTCGATGAAGCCACGAACGGGAACTCCATTAGGAAGGATTGTATTCACGTACATCTCGGTTTCTTGGCAATCAAAGCCTTGCGGATTTTCCATCTGGAAATAGCCTTTGAGCAATTCCCTGGCGGAAACGAAGAAGTCATAGGTGTCTTCTTTTGGCACGAGCTCGAGCAGTTCCGCGTCCTTTGCGGTCATGTCTGCCCACGAGGGCTTAATCATCTTTACTGCGGCAGGATAGGTACGCTCTGCGCGCGGTAGCTTATGCATTTCTTCCAGTACGGCATGCACTAAGGTTCCTTTGACCTGCGCAATGGTTTTGGGTTCGGGCAGCTTGTCAATGGCTCGGAAGCGATAGAGCAGTGGGCACTGCTTGTAATCGGAAGCGCGCGAGGGTGACAGGGCAAGCGGGCGGGGTGTCGATGAAGTAGCCATGGTGTATCTAGCCTATCGTCGTGCGTTTCGTGGCAAGCTAGGAGGTATGAGTTATACCGAAGATTTCCTCGATTTCATCGCCGCTTCTCCTTCCTCTTATCACGCTGCGGAGGAGGTATCCCGCCAATTGCGCGAGGTGGGATTTGATCTACAGGATGAGAGCGAGGAATGGTCGGCCGCACCAGGTGGCCACGTGATGGTGCGCGGTGGCGCGGTAGCGGCCTGGTATGTACCACAGGGGGCGGATAAGAATTCTGGTTTCCGCATCGTGGGGTCACATACGGACTCGCCGGGCCTGGTGCTCAAACCCACGCCGGACTTTTCGGCGGCGGACTGGCAGCAAGTAGCAGTAGAGGTCTACGGCGGGGCTCTACTGCATACCTGGTTTGACCGAGAGTTGACCGTCGCTGGCCAGATTGTGACTAAGGACGGCACGCGGCATGTGGTAAATACTGGCCCTGTCCTGCGCCTGCCGTCTTTGGCCATCCACCTGTACCGCAAGGATGAGTTCAAACCAGACCGACAGCACAATATGCAGCCTGTCTTAAGCGTCGGTGACCCAGAGGCATCGATCTTGCAGGTAGTGGGGGAGAAGGCGGGCGTCGGCAAGCAGGATATTGCATCCTTCAACCTGATTACGGCCGATGCCGCCCGCGGTGAGGTCTTTGGGGCAGGAGAGCAGTTCATTGCAGCCGGGCGCATGGATAATCTTTCTTCTGTACATGCCTCCTTGGCGGCGATGAAGAATGCTGCCAAGGACTATCAGGGCAAGGATATTTTGGTCATGATGGCCTTTGACCACGAAGAGGTAGGTTCCAGCTCCCGCTACGGTGCGGGCGGGCCTATTCTGGCGGACGTCATTACTCGAACGGCCCGGGCACTGGGAGCTAACGAGGAGGAACGCTTCCAGATGTTTTCCCGCTCGAGTTGTGTCTCGGCCGATGCGGCACATTCGGTGCATCCCAATTACGTGGGCAAGCACGATCCCACGCACCACCCGATAATCGGCAAGGGACCAGTGACCAAGATCAACGGCAACCAGCGCTATGCCTCCGATGCCACCACAGTGGCGTTGTGGGAAGCAGCGTGCGACAAGGCTGGCGTGCCGGTGCAGCGCTTTGTGGGCAATAATGACGTGCCGTGCGGATCGACCATCGGTCCCATCACCGCAACCCGTTTGGGCATCGACACCGTGGATGTGGGCGTGCCCATGCTGTCGATGCACTCGGCGCGTGAAATGGTGGGCGAGCGGGACCAAGTATGGCTTGCACAAGCGCTTGAGGCATACTTGGTGGGATAGTAATCGCAACCTCGAGGAGTCTTGAGACATGGCTTATTCCGGCCCCTTTGCCTATGGCGACCGCGTGCAGCTTACCGACGCCAAGCGGCGCCACTACACGGTCATCCTTGAAGAGGGAGGCCAGTTCCACTCCCACAAGGGCATAATTAACCACGATGACATCGTGGGTATGGATGAGGGTTCGGTTATTGAGTCCACCCTTGGCTCCTCCTTCCTTCTATTCCGTCACCTGATGGTGGACCATGTGCTGTCCATGCCGCGCGGTGCCGCGGTGATTTACCCCAAGGATGCGGCACAGATCTTGGTAGAAGGCGATATTTTCATGGGCGCGCGCGTGCTCGAGGCCGGTGCCGGTTCCGGTGCGCTATCCATGTCTTTGCTGCGTGCCGTCGGCCCAGAAGGCCATGTGTATTCCTATGAGGTGCGCGATGATCACCTTGAGTATGCGGTGGATAACGTGAAGGAATACTTTGGCGAGCAGCCGGAGTGGTGGTCGCCGCGCCTTGGTGATCTGGCAGACGTTACCACTGCAGACCTGGGTGGGCCGGTAGACCGCGTTATCCTCGACATGCTCGAACCATGGGAACACTTGGAGACCGTGCGCGATCTCCTCATCCCAGGTGGCGTGTTTATGACCTACGTGGCAACGGTGCCACAGCTAATGAAGGTCATGGAAGGCATTCGTGAACTCAAGTGCTTCACTGAGCCCAAGGCATGGGAATCGCTGGTGCGTGAATGGAAGGTCGAAGGCCTAGCTACCCGCCCAGAGCACCGCATGAATGCGCACACCGCCTTCCTCATCTGGACTCGCCGCCTGGCCGATGGTGTCACCCCACCACGCCCGCAGCGCCGTGCCCGGAAGTAGGGCCGCTTTAACGCCCAGAATTTAAAGCGGAAGTGCCCTCTCTCGCTGCCCGCGCCGCGTTAGAGTAGTGGGCATGGATGAAGCCACGGACTATAAGCGGCAGGTCAGCCAGCTTGCCGCCCGCAATCAGAAGTTGGCGGGCTTATTAAAAGAATCGCGCGTGAAGCTGGAGCAGCTTTTTGCCGAGCTCAACGCGCTGGCTGAGCCGGCATCGACCTACGGTGTTTTTCTAGGTTATTCGCCGAACCACAGCGAGGTGGGAACCACCGCGGAGGTCTATACCAATGGCCGCATTATGCAGCTTAAGGTCTCGCCTAACGTGGAACCAGGCAGTCTCTCGGCCGGCCAGCAGGTTCGCTTGGGCGATGGCTTCGTGGTCGTGGAAGGGTGCCCGCCTGAGCGTACAGGCGAGCTAGCAACGGTGGTGGAGCGCCTCAGCCAAGACCGCCTGATAGTGGCAAATTCCTCTGGTGAGGAAAAGGTAGTGCTGCTAGCCCAAGCACTGCGCGAGGATACCCGGGTGTCTGCAGGCGAGGTAGTACTCGTGGATCCCAAAGCTGCAATCGCGCTGGAAAAGGTGGAGAAAACGGAGGTCTCCCAGCTTTCTTTGGAAGAGGTCCCGGATGTGCGCTATGAGGATATCGGCGGCCTAGACGAGCAGATTTCCCAGATCCGCGATTCCGTAGAGCTACCGTTTATCCATCCCGACCTCTATCACCAATTCGAGCTACAGCCGCCTAAGGGCGTGCTCCTGTATGGCCCGCCAGGGTGCGGTAAGACGCTTATTGCCAAGGCAGTAGCCCACTCTTTAGCCCAGCAATTAGGCAGCGAGGGCACGAGCTACTTCCTCAACATCAAGGGCCCAGAGCTGCTCAATAAGTATGTGGGGGAGACGGAACGCCGCATCCGCCTCATTTTTGAGCGGGCCCGCGAATTGGCCCAGCTCAGCGCTGACCGGCCAGTGGTCATCTTCTTCGATGAGATGGAATCGATCTTCCGCACTCGTGGCTCGGGTGTGTCCTCCGATATGGAAATCACGGTTGTTCCCCAGCTGCTCACGGAACTCGATGGAGTTGAGAGCCTGTCCAATGTGATCGTCATTGGCGCTACCAACCGCGAAGAACTCATCGATCCCGCCATCATGCGCCCCGGCCGGCTTGATATCAAGATCCGGGTCAACCGGCCGAATAAACAGGGGGCCCGAGAGATTTTCGCTCGGCACTTCACCGAATCCGTCCCGCACCAGGGCGCGTTGGACGAACTCATTAGCGCCGCGGTGGATGAGCTTTATGCCGATCGCCCCTTCGTACAGCTGCACTTTTCCAGCGGGGAACGCGAAATATTGCATTACCGCGACTTTGTCTCCGGCGCAATGATTGCCAATATCCTCTCGCGGGCCAAAAAGCTGGCTATCAAGGACGCTCTCCGGTTGCGCGCAGGCAGCGAGCAGGCGGCAGGCGGAGACCACGAGGGCATCGCCAAGCAGCACTTGCTCGATGCCATCGCTGCCGAGCGCGCCGAATCAGAATATGTTCCTACCTCCACCAACCCGGAGGAATGGACCAAGATCATTTCCCAAGACCATTCGGGTGCCCGCGTGGAACGGGTGGAGTTATTGACCACAAGGAGGAGCGCATGAGCCGCATTGTAGGTACCGAAACCGAGTACGGAATTGCAACCCCGGAGCTACCGGAGTACTCGCCTATTATTTCTTCCACTCACGCGGTAGTAGCCTATGCCGCGATGCACACAGGGGCGCGCTCACGCTGGGATTTTGCCGAGGAACACCCGCTGCGCGATTCCCGCGGTTTTGATCTCAAGCGCTACCAGACGGTGCCCGTAGTCGACCCCAACGCCATTGGAGTAGCCAATGTGGTCACGGCTAATGGCGCGCGCTTTTATGTCGACCATGCGCACCCAGAGTATTCCGCGCCGGAATGCACTAATGCCTGCGACGCCACGCTTTATGACGCCGCAGGGGATGCCACGCTCCTGCAAGCAGCCGCGGCCGTAGCGGAGCTCAGCGCGCAAGGAAAGTCCGTCCTTGCCAACCATGAGCCCTGTCCGGCCCTGCGTTTCTATAAAAATAACGTAGATGGAAAAGGCGCATCTTATGGCTCTCATGAGAACTATCAGTACTCCCGTGAAACGGACTTCGACACCATGGCGCAGGCCCTCATCCCTTTCTTCGTTGCTCGCCAGGTAGTCATCGGCGCCGGGCGCATGGGACGCGGCGAGTTTGGTGAAGAGCCAGGTTTCCAGATCTCCCAACGCGCTGACTACATTGAGCAAGAAATCTCGCTGGAGACCACCCTCAATCGCGGCATTGTCAATACCCGCGATGAGCCGCATGCAGTCCATGCTGACTTCGGCCGCCTCCACGTCATCATTGGGGACGCGAATATGTCGCAGACGTCTACATTGCTCAAACTGGGGATGACCTCTCTGGTGCTCGATGCCATCGAAGAGGGCGTGGACTTCAGCGACCTACGCCTGCAGGATGCTGTGGCGGAAGTCCCACGCGTAAGCCGCGATCTTAGGCTTCAGCATCGGCTCACGCTTGCCGACGCCCGCCAACTCACCGCCTTAGAGCTCCTTGCCGAATATCGCGCCCGCCTAACCCCACGCACACCCACCGATCACAAGGTCCTCGCGGCCTGGGACGAAGTAGTTTCGCTACTGGAGAAAGACCCGATGCAGGCCTCACACCTGCTGGACTGGGTGGCAAAGTATCGCCTGATTAAGGGCTATCTCGACCGCGGCATCAATCCAGACGACCCCAAGCTGCGGCTCATAGACCTGCAATACGCGGAGATTGACCCGGCCAAATCGCTTCACCACGCTCTAGTGCGCAAAGGCCAGATGCGGCAGCTTTTTAGCGCCGCCGAAATTGAGCGTGTTTCCAGCTGTCCGCCGGAGGACACCCGCGCTTATTTCCGCGGCCGAGTAACGCAGAAATTCGGCGAGGATATCATTGCCGCAAGCTGGCAAAGCCTCACCGTACAAGTAGGGGAGGGCACCGCCGCACCGTGGGCCACAGTCCCCATGGATATCGCCACTGGTCTCACTCAGGCTGAATGTGGAGAGATGATTGACGCCGCCGACACGGTCGAGGATCTTCTCCAAGGACTCACTGACAGCGGGATCCACCCCGAGTACCGTAATTAACAACCACGAATTAAAGCAGGATCCAGCAGGATCCACAGAAAGGATTTCCCACCTATGTCCACTCACCAGTCTCAGGTCACCGGCGGTAATGGCGGCGATGACTCCGCTGGCGACGAGGAGTTTACCTCCACGCAGCTCAGCATCAATACCACCGGCACCGATGAACTCCTCGATGAGATCGACGGGCTACTAGAAAATAACGCCGAGGAATTCGTGCGCTCCTATGTCCAAAAGGGCGGGCAGTAAGGGTGACTGACCAGCGCCCTATCTTTGCCCGACGCATCATGGGCATTGAAACAGAATATGGCCTAACTACCAGCGCGGGCTCGAAGGAACGGACTCTGAGCCCCGATGAGGTAGCGCGCGTGCTTTTCCGGCCCATCGTCCAGGAGCATTCCTCCTCCAATATTTTTTCAACCAATGCCAGCCGCCTCTACCTCGATGTCGGTTCCCACCCCGAGGTAGCCACCGCCGAGTGTGATAGCTTGAGCCAGCTTTTAGCCTATGAATGCGCGGGCGATGCCATTGTCAACCGGCTCGGCGAGCAAGCAGAGCAAGCCTTCGCCGCCACGGGCCACCCGCGTGCGGTGTACCTTTTTAAAAACAACGTGGACTCGGCTGGCAACTCCTTCGGCTGCCATGAAAACTATCTCATTGGCCGCCACATGGTGCTCAAGGATTTGGGGCTCGCGCTTTTGCCGTTTCTTATCACCCGCCAGCTCATTTGTGGCGCTGGCATGATCCAACCCGCTAAGGGCGATAAGCCCGCCCAGTTTCTGCTTTCGCAGCGTGCGGACCAGGTGTGGGAAGGCGTATCTTCTGCCACCACCCGTTCGCGTCCCATCATTAATACCCGCGATGAGCCGCATGGCGATTCCAAACGTTTCCGCCGCATGCACGTCATTGTAGGAGATTCCAATATGGCCGAGCCCACTATGGCGCTGAAAGTAGGCTCAACGCTGCTTATCTTGGAAATGCTGGAAGCGGGTTTTGAGCTGCCGGAATTTGATATCGAAAAGCCGATTCACCATATCCGCGCCATCGCGCGCGATATGACGGGTTTGACCGAACTGCCGCTTGCCGGAGGTGGCTCCGTTACCGCGCTGGAGGTGCAACAGCAGCTCTGTATGCGCGCAAGCCAATGGCTGGAAGAAAGGGAAGACGCTGGTACCCCTACCTCCGAAATGCGACGCGTGGTTGATCTCTGGCAGCGCACCTTGCGTGCCATTGAGACCCAAGATTTTTCCGAAGTGGACAGGGAAATCGACTGGGTCATTAAACTCGCCCTGCTTGAGCGCTACCGTGCGCGGCTCGGTGGGCAGTGGGACCACCCTAAGCTGGCCCAGATTGATATGACGTATCACGATATCCGTCCTGGACGCGGGCTCTACCATGTACTGCTGCGCAAAGGTCTTATCGATCGCTGGATTGAGGATTCTGATATTGAACGCGCGATGGACACAGCGCCGGCGACCACGCGCGCTGCGCTGCGCGGCCAGTTCTTGGCTACCGCGCGTAACTGTGGCGCCAATGTCACCGTTGATTGGACGCGGCTGAAAGTCAATCGGCCCGAACCGCGAACCGAGGAACTTTTGGATCCCTTCATTGCCCACGATGAACGAGTCGATGCATTGCTAGACTATATGCGTTCACACCACAGCTAGACCCACCATAGAGTCATATCAGGGAGACAACACAGCACGTGGCAGCACACAACCCCACGCCCAAACGACATGATGAGGCGGTAGAACGGCTCACCAACCTCTCCTTCGCGCTACAAGGCGCGGCAAACTCCGGCGGTAGCCCTGATCGCAGCGCTGCATGGATTCGTCGCCACGTTGCCGGGTACGGCGATAAGTCGGGCGAGGCTTTTGCCAAGTCCTTGGCGCGCGATATAGCGACCCTCCAACGTGCTGGGGTGCCCATTGTGCATTCCGGTGGTGAGGATGGCGCGCGCTACCGTCTTGACGCGAGTAGTTACCAGCTACCGTCGGTGGAATTTTCTCCGGAAGAGGCCATGGTTTTAGGCATAGCAGGGGGAATGGGTACCACGGGAGGCTTAAGCGATTTCTCTTTATCTGGGTGGACCAAGATTGCCGCCAGCGGCGCCTCGCGCAACCTTTCCGGCGCGCCGGTGTACACAGCGGTCAATGACATCACCCGCCTTGCCCCGGAAGTTATTACCTCTGTCCTCGCTGCGGTGCGCAACCGACTGCGCATTACTTTTTCCTACCGCGCAAACCCGGCCGCTAAGCCAGTACGCCGCGTGATGGATCCTTGGGGAGTGGTCAACCGTGATAGCCACATTTACATCGTGGGTTTCGATGTGGACCGCGGCGCCCCACGTGTCTTTCGTGCGCTTCGCGTCTCCGATATCAAACGCTCACATCATCCTGCAGAACACACCGTGCCAACAGAGACCTTGCAGGTCTTGGTAGAGCGCGCATTGCAGCGCGGAGAAAAGGTAGACGCGCGGCTTATTATTCCGGTGGGAAAGGCACAGGAGTTAATGGATGCGGGCGAGAAGCAGCCTGATGGCACGGTAATGCTGCGCAACGTGGATAAGGATTGGCTCGTGCGCACAGCGGCCGGGTACGCGCCAGAGGTACAGGTGGTCGAACCTGCCGGGGTGCGCCAGGAGGTCATTTCTCTTCTGCGCGCCGCCGCGCAACGGCAGGAAGGACGCTAGATATGGCCGATGCATCGCAAAAGCTCCAGGCGCTCGTGCGCTCTTTGAACCTGATTCCTTACTTTAAAAATCACCCCGACAAGACGCCGATGGAAGCGGCTACGGATTTGGGAATGGAGCCCGGTGAGCTGAAGGAGGCCCTCGATCGTCTATTTTGTTCCGGCACGGGCCGCAATACTGAAGATCTCATTGATCTCAGCTTCAGCTACCGCGACGGGGTAACCATTCACAATGATCAAGGCCTAAGCCAAGCGTTGCGTCTTACTCCCACCGAGGCCGGCGCCTTGCTCCTTACCTTGGAGTCACTGCAGGCAATGCCGGGGCTCATTGACGCCCAGGCTGTCGAATCCGCCGCTGCTAAACTACGCGGCATCATGGATGAAAAGACGGCAGCAATCTATGATTCGCTGTCTACTCCGGCCCCTGAAGAGACGGATATCCAAGCGCTTTTGACTCAAGCGGTCAATGAACGAAAGCGAGTGAGGCTGCGCTACTGGAGTGCTTCATCTAATGCAGAATCCGAGAGGCTGGTGGACCCAGCCCGCATCTTCATCGTTGATTCTGAGCCTTATCTAGCGGCATGGGAAGAAGCTAAGCAAGCCCATCGCACCTTCCGGATCGACCGTATAAGGACCGCTCACATGGAAGAAGAGCAGTCGCAGCCGCACTTAAAAGACCTCGATTTCGATGCCGTTTCACCCTTTAATTTGGGCAATGGGGACACCGTGAAACTAGCAATTAACCAAGAATTCATGTGGCTGGCTGAGTATTACGATATGCGGCTGGGCGAAGACCTAGGAAATGGGGAAGTAGCTGCGACGATGCCTGTGGGATCAGTGGACTGGCTGATTCGTTTTGCCTTGGGTCAAGCTGATAGGTTGCGAGTAGTTGCTCCTCAATCCGTGGTTAAGCTCATTGCGGAGCGAGGAAATGCCGCTTTGAGCGGCTATACTCAATAGCCAGTTACTTGCCCGTTAACTGCGCCCGCCCGCTGGAAGATTTTCCGGCAGTACCGCTGCTCGGCATGCTGGCGCACTAGTTGAAAGAGGTTTCTCCATGAGCCTAGGACCTATGGAAATCGGCCTAATCGTTCTCGTTATCGTCTTGCTATTCGGTGCAAAGAAGCTGCCGGATCTGGCACGTTCCATGGGCCGTTCCATGCGCATCTTCAAATCTGAGGTTAATGAGATGCAGTCCGAGGATACCCAGCGTTCCCAGGCGCAGGCACAGCTGAACCAGAAGCAGCAGTCCGACGAGGAATTCTGGAATCGACCGGACATGCAGCCGGGCCAGCAGAGCAACACCAACCCTCAGCAGTAAACGCCCCCAGCCCGTCGTTGCGCGAACACCTCTGCAGCGCGTGGATACACTCTCGTAATCCGCGCAGCAGGGAAGTGTTCGCTTCTTTGCGTTTGAAAGAGCCATACTGATGTCGCCACAGTCACAACCTGTTTCTGCCCCGAAGGCAAGCAAGAACGTGAAGGGGAAGCTGCGTTTTTCGCGCAAGCAGAAGAACCCTACCGGGGAGATGACCTTGGTGGAGCACCTGCAGGAGCTTCGCCGCCGCGTCATCATCGCCGTTTTAGCGGTGGTCGTCGGCGCCATCATTGGCTTTATCTGGTACCAACGCGCACCGTTCGGTATCTCCCCGCTGGGTGAGATCCTCCGCGAGCCCTATTGTGCGCTGCCAGCAGACAAGCGCGCCTCTTTCAGTGCGGATGGCGAATGCCGTCTTTTGGCCACCAGCCCTTTTGAAATGCTCCTGCTGCGCTTGAAGGTAGGCGCTCTGGCGGGCACCGTATTGTCCTCGCCGGTGTGGCTATATCAGATTTGGGCCTTCGTAGTCCCTGGCCTCCATAAAAATGAGCGTCGCTACACCTTGAGTTTCGTCTCTGCCGCAGTGGGACTATTCGTTGCTGGCGCCGTGCTCGCGTATTTCATCCTGTCCGTTGGGCTGGAATTCCTCATGGGCATCGGTGAAGAGTACCAAACAGCAGCGCTGACAGGTGAACGCTATTTCTACTTCCTTTTGGCATTGCTGCTGATATTCGGCATCAGCTTTGAAATTCCCCTGCTTATCGTCTCGCTCAATCTTATCGGCGTGCTCGAATATGAGCATGTCAAAGACAAACGGCGGATCATTATCGTCCTCGTGATGATTTTTGCCGCCTTTGTCACCCCGGGCCAGGATCCCTTCTCAATGGTGGTCTTAGCTGGATCCCTCATTCTTCTTATTGAGATTGCATTCCAGTTCTGTCGCCTCCACGATAAGCGCATGCAACGCCAGCGCCCCGAGTGGATGGACCTCGACGATGAGGCTGCCTCACCGCTCGACGCAGGACCAGGAGCGGTCGGCGGGCCTACACCCGTCGCGGCGCCAAGCCAGGTAAACCCTTCACCCATCCCCACGCAGCCAGTTCAACAGGCCCGGCAGCAGCCGGAGCAAACGTGGAACACTGAGTCCAAGGGCGCTCCGTCACACGGCGGCGGCTTTTTCGACGATGTCCTCTAGGCACGGGTAGCCTGGGGAGTCATGACTGAAACTCATCTGGATTCCTTTTCTGCAGCCCTGCCATACCCCTTGGATGAGTTCCAGGTTAAGGGCTGCCAGGCCGTAGAGGACGGGCACGGCGTGTTGGTGTGCGCGCCGACCGGCGCCGGCAAAACCATTGTGGGCGAGTTCGCAGTATCGCTGGCATTAAGCCGAGGTACCAAGTGCTTTTATACAACTCCCATTAAGGCGTTGAGCAACCAGAAGTATCACGACTTGGTGGAAGAGCACGGTGAGGAAGCCGTCGGCTTGCTCACCGGTGATGTATCGATCAACTCCGATGCAGAGATCGTCGTTATGACCACCGAGGTGCTGCGCAATATGATCTACGCAGAATCCGCAGCACTAGATCGCCTTACCCATGTGGTCATGGATGAGATCCACTTTTTGGCTGATGCTTCGCGCGGCGCAGTGTGGGAAGAGGTAATCCTCAACCTGGCAGACCATGTCTCCATCATTGGTCTATCTGCCACAGTGTCCAATTCGGAAGAATTCGGCGATTGGCTTTCCACTGTGCGTGGCGATACCACTGTCATCGTTTCCGAACACCGCCCAGTTCCGCTCGACCAGTGGATGATGCTGGGACGTAAGATTTATCCGCTTTTCGAACCCGAATCCGGCGGACAAGTCAACACCGAGCTGGCGCGTAGAATCCAGCGTCTTGAGGCCGGCGATACCGACGACGGTCGCGCAGACTATAAGTCCGGCAAGGGTTTTCGCGCACGCGCCCGCCACAAGGGCGGCGGTCGTAGTGAATTCCGTGGAAGGGGAAGGGGACGCTCCGGTGCTTCTCGCCAGCAGGATCGCTATCGCCCCTTGGGCCGTCCGGAGGTACTGAAAGTACTCCAGTCCCAAGACATGCTGCCGGCCATTACCTTCATTTTCTCCCGCGCTGGCTGCGATGGCGCGCTCTATCAGTGTCTGCGCAACCGCATGGTGCTTACCTCCCAAGAAGAAGCGCAGCAGATCAAAGAAATCGTCGATGCTGGTGTAGAAGGTATCCCCGAAGAAGATCTACAGGTCCTAGACTTCAAGCGCTGGCGCGAAGCCCTTTCCCGGGGCTTCGCGGCGCACCATGCAGGTATGCTGCCGGCCTTCCGGCACATCGTGGAAGACCTCTTCGTACGCGGCCTCGTCCGCGCCGTCTTCGCTACCGAAACCTTGGCTCTCGGCATCAATATGCCGGCGCGCACCGTGGTGCTAGAAAAACTCATCAAATTCAATGGTGAGGCCCACGTTGATCTCACCCCCGGCCAGTACACGCAGCTAACTGGCCGCGCGGGGCGTCGCGGCATCGATACCTTGGGCAATGCAGTCGTGCAATGGGCCCCCGCCATGGATCCGCGTCAAGTAGCCGGCCTTGCTTCCACCCGCACTTACCCTCTCATTTCTACCTTCGCTCCAGGCTACAATATGGCAATCAACTTGCTGGGCATGCTTGGGTTCGAAGACTCTCTTCGGTTGTTAGAGAAGTCTTTTGCCCAGTTCCAAGCGGATGGCTCGGTGGTGGAAGAAACCCGTGAAATTGAGCGCGCGGAACATCGAGTACGCGAGCTGCGCAGCCAGCTGGATGATGCCGTGGCATCGCTCGCACCTCCTGCCAAGGATGGGGAAGATCCCGCCGAGGTACTGATGGACTACGTCCGCCTGCGCCGCGAACTCAGCGCTAAAGAAAAGCAGTCCAAAATCGATAGCGCTAACCAACGCAACCAAGAAGTAATCGCGGTTCTGGGACGCCTGCAGCTAGGCGACGTTATTGCCATGCCTGGCAAGAAGCGCCCTATTCTCGCTGCGGTTGTCACGCCCGCTAACCAGACCGCGGATCCCCGCCCGTGGATTACCACGGAATCTGGGTGGTCTGGTCGGATCGACGCCGCTGGGATCAATAACCCTCCCATTCAGGTGGGGCGCATTAAAATCCCCAAGCCGGTACGCAAGAATCCGCGGCGCAATACCCGTTATGTGCAGGATGTCTTGCGCCGTGAGCACTTCGATCGCCCCAAGCGGATGAAGTCACAGCCCCGTACCCGGCCTAATAAGCGGGTGGGGCAGTTGCGCGATCAGCTACGCGCCCATCCCGCACACGAGTGGCCGGCCACCGACCGCGAGCAGCTGGCGGGCTTGGCACAAAAGCTCGCGCGGCGCGAGCGAGATCAAGATAAGCTCCAGTCCAAGGTAAATAAGGCTACAGATACTTTGGGCCGCACCTTCGAGCGCATCGTGGACCTTCTGGCAGAAATGGACTATGTCGAGTTCACCGGGGTAGGTTCCGAACGCACGCCCGTAATTACTGAGGAAGGCGAGCGTCTAGCCAAGATTCACAGCGAATCCGATCTGCTCGTGGCACAGTGCTTGAAGCGCGGGATTTGGGATGAGCTGGATCCTGCCGAGCTTGCCGGCGTTGCTTCTTTGTGCTGTTTCGAAAACCGCAAGGCTACCAGTGGGCAGCCAGAAGCAGCTACCGAGCGCATGGCCGATGCCATGAATGGCACGTGGCGCGTTTATACCGAACTCACCGCCGATGAGCAGCGCCACCGTCTGCCGCCTACCCGTGAGCCGGAGGCTGGTTTCGCCCTGGCCGTCCACCAATGGGCAGCCGGTGCCCCCTTGGGCTATTGCATGGCTGCCGCTAATGAAGCCGGCGCCGAACTTACCCCCGGTGATTTTGTCCGCTGGTGCCGGCAAGTCATTGACCTCCTGCAGCAGGTGGCGAAGACCGGCTATGACGGCGAGATTCAGCGCAATGCCCGTAGGGCTATCGATGCCGTTCAGCGCGGTGTGGTAGCCATCGGCGCCTAGAGGCCGCGGCTTGGGCGAGTAGACTCTGGGACATGACTGTTACTCAGACTTTTTCCGCTGATGTCTACGCCCAGCGCCTGCAGGCCGCCCAACAGGCCGCTAAGGACAAGGACATCGATCTGCTCCTCATCGGTACGGGTCCAGACTTTGCCTATCTCACTGGCTCCTGGGTTTCCTCGCACGAGCGCCTTACCGTTTTGGTCGTGCCGCAGCAAGGCAATGCCTGGATCGCTGCGCCTAATACCGATATCACCGATATCAAGGCGGCTCCAGTAGGAGAGCTGGATGTAGAGCTGCGGGGTTGGAACGACGGCGATAATCCCTATGAGCTAGCACTAGATGGTGCAGGCGCTGCTCTAAACAACGTGGCCCTGGGGCAGTCGCTGACTGCAGACCACGTCCTGCGTTTTCAGGATCTGATCCCACTCGCTAATTATCAGTTGGCTACCTACGCGCTGGCGGAGCTTTTTACCCGCAAGGATGAAGCTGAGATTGCTGAGCTGCGCAAGGCTGGCCAGGCCATCGATGCGGTCCACGCACAGGTGCCAAAACTCCTCCAGCCGGGCCGCACCGAGGCGGAGGTGGCTCAGGAATTGGAAGAGCTCATCTTGCAAGAGCACACCGTTATCGATTTCGTGATTGTCGGCTCGGGTCCGAACGGCGCCAACCCGCACCATAGTTTCTCGGACCGTGTGTTAGCGGAGGGCGAGCCAGTCGTCGTCGATATCGGCGGCACTCTGCCTTCTGGTTACCACTCCGATTGCACCCGCACCTACGTGGTCGGCGGGGACGTTTCCAAGGCACCGCAGGACTTTCAGGATGCTTATGCCGTGCTTGCCGACGCCCAAGCAGCCGCCCGCGCCGCAGCCCACCCCGGTAGCACCGCCGCAGAGATCGATGCCATTACCCGCAAGGCGATCGCTGCAGCCGGCTGGGGCGACAACTTTGTCCACCGCACCGGACATGGCATTGGACTATCTACGCACGAAGAGCCGTTCATTATGGAAGGCAATGACCTCACATTGGAAGAAGGCATGGCCTTTTCCATTGAGCCGGGCATCTACGTGGAAGGCAAGTGGGGCATGCGCTTGGAGGATATCGTGGTGCTTACTAGCGATGGCTACGAGTCCCTCAACCTAGCTCCGCGTGAAGTCCGTTAAATGGCTGGCGTATTAATACTTGGCGGTCGCAGTGATATCGGCGGCGAAATAGCTCGGCGGGTGGCTCCCGGTAAGGACATTGTGCTCGCTGCTCGTGGCACCCACGGAATGGACGGTAGAGAACAGCAGTTGCGGGCGGCGGGCGCGCGCAGCGTGCACTTGCTTGATTTCGACGCCGCAGATTTTCCGTCCCATGCTGGAGTTGTCGATCGCGCGATAGAGCTAGCAGGACCTCTGGAGATTGCGGTTGTAGCCTTTGGCATCCTGGGTGACCAGGAGCGAGCGGAACGCGATGCTTCCCACGCGGTCGACATCGCCACGATTGATTACGCGGCGCAGATTTCCCTGCTCACCTTGGTTTCTGAGCGCATGCAGCGCGGCCACATCATCGCGTTTTCCTCGATCGCAGGGTGGAGGGCCCGTCGAGCGAATTACGTCTACGGTTCTACCAAGGCTGGTCTTGACGCCTTCTGTCAAGGTTTGGCCGATAAGCTGCACGGCAGTCGGCTAGGACTCATTACCGCACGCCCCGGCTTCGTGATTGGCAGCATGACAGAAGGAATGAAACCGGCGCCGCTTTCGGTGCGTCCAGAGGATGTGGCCGAGGCCGTGGTCAGCTGCATAGACCACGATGCACGGCGCGGTAGACCGCGTTCGCGCACCATCTGGATCCCCAGAGCTCTACAGGGCCTAGCGTGGATCATGCGCCTCGTGCCGCGCCCAATCTGGCGTCACATGCCACGCTAGAGTCTGCGATCCTGCTGCTGTGCGCGAAGCAGTGGGGAGTTGATGTCGAAGATGAATCCACGCGGGGCGAGTACGCGCAGAACCACCTCGGCATCGCCCTCAGCGATATTGTGAAAGACTAATCCACCCCACGGGGTGACGGTGATGTCTACCTCCAGCTGCCCAATGAGCTGTGCAAACTCGGCTGGAATTGCGCCTTTATGAACGCCTGCGCCCAGATCAACGATGCCCGCAGGCAGATGCTCATCCAGCCAGCCAATGGGGCCGGGTTCTGCCAGGGCGGAGCTTGTGTGTTCCTCGGCCTCCGCGCGCTGGAGTGCTTCCTCATAATGACGGGCGGCGGCGTGTGGGGTAAGTGGGGCAGTAGGGGCGTCGACAAGCGGGGAGCGCCCAAGGTGCAAAGAACCATCCTTGTCGATGTTTAAACTCACACCAGCGGCACCCGCGGGCAAGCTATCCTCTTCCGCGATGACTGCAAGACCTGGCCCGCCTTCTATCGCACCCAATTCAGCCGCAATATCTTGGGCCGCCTGCTTGGCCGCTGCCGATAGGGGTGAGGCCAGCACCGGCACCGTGGCGGCATGTAGATGCAGGCCCTGGAGCCGCCGCTTAAGCGCCTCCGCATCCGTAATTCCGCGCAGCTCGATGGCAGAAAACCGGTCGATGTACACAAATCCATCCGCGCAATCACTGGCGCATTCTGCCAAAGTTACCCAATCTGGGGCGTGGGTGCTGCCGCCGGCAACGTGGATGCGGGTGCACGTGCCGTACTGAGGGTCGTCGAAAAGCGCAGGAGTAAACATGCGCACCAGTTTAACCTGCCGCAGCTGCAGCATAGTTCACGAGTGTTGCCAGCGCATTTTCAGTCTGCCTCGTTAAACTGAGGCCATGCCGTTTTTCTATTTTGCTCTCTACATGGTCGCAGAAACCCTGACTTTCTGGGCCGTATCCACATGGATCGGTGTAGGTTGGGCGCTAATCGCGCTCTTTGTCACCATGTTTTTCGGAATGTCCATCGCCGGCATTGAAGTCCGGCGCTTGATGGGAAAGCAGGTCGAACGCACAGGAGACGGCACTTACGTTGTCCGCGGCGGCAATATGGGCAAGACTGCCAGCAACGTAGGTCTTACCTTGGTAGGCGGCATGTTGCTCTCCTTGCCTGGCTTCCTAACCACGATTCTCGGCGCCCTACTTATTTTCTCGCCCACCCGTGCAATCATCCGCACAGTTATGGCAGCGTCTTTGTACCGCAAGATCGAGAATATGGGTGTCAAGATCTACGAGGCAACCCCGATGGCGCAGCAGCATGACACGTATGGCGATTTTGTCTCCTTCGGCCGCGGACAAGCCGCACACAGCGGGCACCCGAGTACTCAGGACGCTGGCCCACATGAGGTCTTGGATGAGGAAGAGATTCGCCGGTGGACTGAAAACCTAGATCCGGATGACTTTGGCCCTGCCGGTGGCGAGACCAAGGGCGGCAAGAGCTAGTGTTGCCTATCCTTGCCCGCCTTTTAGTGGCGGGCCTTTCTGGTCTGCTTACTTATGCCGCCATTGAGCCCCGCGGCTGGTGGTGGGCCGCAGTAGTAGGTATGGGCTTGCTCTATGTGAGTTTGATGCCTTGGGGAACTAGGCACGTCTCCGCCCGTCTGGGCGCACTACTCGCGGTAGCGCATTCACTCGTGCTCTATCTTCTCACCTTGCCCTGGATCGGTGAATTGGTGGGAAGCGGGCCGTATATTGCGTTGGCAGTATGGCTTGCGGTTTACGCCATCCTATTGGGCTTTGGCGGCGCTGCGGTGGCACGGTGGAAGTACGGTTTTATTGCTTTCCCGTTCGTCTACCTCGCGGTGGAGGTGCTGCGTTCTTCTCTACCTTTCGGTGGTTTTTCCTGGGTCAAACTGGCTTGGGGGCAAATCGACGGGCCGCTAGCCAAGCTAGCGCCGTGGGGTGGCACCTCGCTTATCACCGTCGCCACAGTACTGTGTGGCTGCGGAATCGCCGCCTTGGTGATTCAACGCGGGTGGAAGGCCAAGGCCGTCGCACTGGTGACAGTTATTCTTCCCCTTGCGACCGCGACGGTAGCGGGCTTGAGCATCAACCGCGACGACTCCATTGTCGGTGAAGCAAAGGTTGCTGCCATTCAAGGAAACGTGCCTCGCATGGGCCTAGATTTTGCTGGGCAGCGGCAAGCGGTTCTCAATAATCATGTGGCTGAAACGAAGAAGCTGGCCGCGCGCGACAAGGACATCGACCTCGTCATCTGGCCTGAAAACTCATCCGATATCAATCCTTTCCATGACGGTAGGGCAGCCGCGGCAATCAGTGGTGCCGTTGATGCGATTGATGCCCCCGTTCTGGTTGGCACCGCTACGCGCGATGACGTGGGCGCCCGCAATACAATGCAGGTCTTTGCCCCTGGCCACGCGGTAGGGGACCACCACTATAAGAAGTACCTGCAGCCTTTCGGTGAGACCATGCCGATGCGGGATTTCTTTGCCAAATTTTCTGACTACGTGGATTTTGCCGGGGACTTCAAACCCGGCGATGGTCCAGGTGTGGTTTCCATGGCGGGCGTGCCGGTAGGCGTGGCAACGTGTTACGAAGTCTCTTTCGACAACGCCTTTAGAGAATCGGTCAAAAATGGCGCACAATTACTGACTACGCCAACCAATAACGCCACCTTTGGCTACTCGGATATGACTTACCAGCAATTGGCCATGAGCCGGCTGCGTGCGATGGAAACAGACCGTGCCGTGGTGGTGGCGGCGACCTCTGGAGTATCTGCCATTGTTCACCCCGATGGCCGCGTCAGCCAGTCCACGGAAATTTTCACGCCGGCCGCTCTCGTGGAGCAATTGCCTTTGCGTAGCGGCGAGACCTTTTCCGTTAGGTTTGGTTCGCCCCTGCAATGGCTCATGGTTATTATTGGAACAGTCTGCGCACTGGTAGCTTTGCGCACAAACCGCCTGCGACGCACCCCGCGCCGCTCCGGCACAGATACATACGTAGGAGCATAAACACTGTGAGCACGCTTGAAGCCTCGACCTTGGTCATCATCCCGACCTATAACGAGATCGAAAACCTCCCTCTCATTACTGGACGCGTCCGCGCGGCGGTCCCAGAGGTGCATATCCTCATCGTGGACGATAACTCGCCCGATGGCACCGGCGACAAGGCCGATGAGTTCGCAGCGCAGGATGACCATATCCACGTTCTCCACCGCGAAGGCAAGGGTGGCCTGCTAGGCGCCTATATCGCTGGCTTTGAGTGGGGCTTGGAGCGTGATTACCAAGTACTGTGCGAGATGGATGCAGATGGCTCCCACGCGCCGGAACAGCTCCACTTGCTGCTAGAAGAGGTAGACAAGGGTGCGGACCTAGTGATCGGCTCCCGCTATATTCCGGGCGGTGAGACCGTCAACTGGCCGGCTTCTCGCGAGTACCTTTCCCGCTTGGGTAATATCTACATCTCCGTGGCGCTGGGCGCTGGCCTGTCCGATATGACCGCCGGTTATCGTGCCTTCCGCCGCGAACTCCTCGAATCCATTGATTTCGACGAGCTATCCAAGGCGGGCTATATCTTCCAGGTGGATCTGGCTTTCCGCGCGGTTAAGGCCGGCTTCGATGTCCGCGAGGTTCCTATTACCTTCACCGAGCGCGAATACGGCGAGTCCAAGCTTGATGGTTCCTTCGTGAAAGATTCCCTGCTAGAGGTAACCAAGTGGGGCGTTGCCCACCGCACGGAGCAGCTGCAGGATTTCGGCGACGCCGTATCCAAGCTGGTCAATCGTGAAGTCAAGGATGGCTCCATTCACGATCTAGGCGTGCAGGCCCGCAAGAGCGCCGGCTGGGCATCTGACTTCGCCGGGGAAATTGCTCACCTAGCAAAGCACCAGATTGCACAGTTGAAGAAGTAGCCCATGCTTCAACGCTAAAGGCCCGTACCGTTCCTTAGTAAAACTAAGGAGGTACGGGCCTTTAGCTGCCGCAGAACCTTATGAGTTCTTTTGCTGCTGTTCCTGCTGCTCCTTTAGCAGGCGGGCTGCGGAACGGCGGCGGGAGCGCAGGTGGTTAATGCGCTCTTCTAGGAGCTCGTCCAACTCCTCAATGGAGCGGCGCTCACGCAGCATATCCCAGTGGGTACGTGGCGGCTTAGCCGGCTTAGACTCAACGCCTTCACCTTCTACAAGGTGGCCTAGCTTGCCGTTTTTGCACATCCATTCCTCAGGGATTTCAGCATCATCCGCAAAAGGCACCTCATAAATCTCGCCGTCTTCGGTGCGGTACTTCACCATTTGGCGTGGTGCGAGGTCGTGGTCGCGGTCGGTTTCGTAGCTGACTGCGCCCATACGGCTGCCACGGAGTACGCGATCTGCCATGCAACATCATCCTTTTCAAAGAGATCCCTGATTGAGTGCGAAGCAAAACTTCGCCTAAGAGCTACTAATTATAACGAACACCCTCGCGTCTTTGTTCCCAGCCCGCCTAAAATGCACTAAAATGTATCGGGTGATCCGTACAGCTAGTCGTGAACGCAACGTCGGTTCCTGCCAATGGTGTGGGAAGGACATTGATCAAGGCGGTAGAGGGCGGCCACGTAAGTTCTGCAGCGCCTCGTGCAAACAGCGCGCGTATGAGCAAAGAAATAATGTTAGTGGCACGGGAATTCCCGCTAACGCTGTGATCCTTACTCCGGAAAAGGCAGAAAGTTTGCGCGACGGACTTTTTGAACTACGTTGTTCCGCAGAAGATATCAATACCGCCGCGGAGGAAGGCGCTAGTGCGCAGGAGCTTGCCGGTTTGTGCGAAGAGCTTGTTGCCCTAGCCCGACGCCTAGAAGGACTTCGATAGAAGATGAAAAAGCTTTTTTATAACCGCAAGCTCGTCATCACCATCTTTGTGGTGCTCATTGTATTGCTCACCGCCGTGGCCATTGGCCCTATGGTGTATTCGCTTCTCAAGGGCGCCGGTGTAAAAACAGAGCCTATTTCCGCCGATGGAGCTAAGGCTGCGTCTACGGAACTAGATGGATCCTGGCAGGTTGCCAAGGGGCGTGCTGATAGTCATACCTCGGTTGGTTTTACCTTCAATGAGATTCTACCTGCAGAAAAGACCACCACATCTGGTTCGACCACCGAGGTGACCGGTCAGGCAGAAATTTCTGATTCCACCCTCAAAACCGCGACGGTCACCGTGGATATGGATGAGTTGTCTACGGATAAAAAGGTCCGCGACCAAAACATGAAGTCCAAACTCTTTGAGACGCAACTTTTCCCGGAGTCTTCCTTTAAGCTCACCAAACCCGCTTCGCTTGCCGACGTCCCAGATGACGGCACCATTGGCGCGGTAAAGCTCACCGGTGACTTGACCATCAAGGATGAGACACACGAGGTTTCCCAAGACTTTGACGTTCTCCGCGACGGGGATAACATCGTCATCGGCGGCACCGTTCCAATTAACCGCCTTGATTATGGCGTAGAAACCCCGGAAATGTTGGCAGCAAAGGTCGAGGAAAAGGGCGAGGTCAATCTTCGCATTTCCTTCAAGAAGGACTAATAAGGACGAGCCATGAACACCCGCCAAATGATCCCGTTTATGTGGCTGCGCCTTCTTATAGTCATCGGCTTTACCATTTTCGTAGCCGTTCAACACATGTGGGTCATCGTAGCGATTTCTGCCTGCTTGGCGCTTTTGACTATATGGCAGCTGTGGAGTGCTTACCGTAATCGTTAAATAAGACATCCAAAGCGAGCGGTAGTTGCCCCGAATATCGTCAATGTGACGTTATATAGTGGTGTGATTACATGCTCCAGTAGGGCGTATTTTTGCCGAAATCCACCCGTCCGACCACCCATCGGGAGCCACACGCCATAGATGGCTGGCGCCCGTGGCACGGCGGGGCTCAATAGTGCTTAATAGTTAAGGCGCCTGGCGTCGCAGAGGCAGACTGCATACCGGCGGCCCTCAATAGGATTAGCCAGCCAGCTTGGCGGACCAGTGGCCACTGGAGTGTGTCGCGGCAACTGCGCGACATCGCAAAGCAGAGCTTCACAGCAGAAGGCGGAGCGAAGATTATCGCCGCAATAAAAGGAGCAGGCGGGGATTCTGATAAGACCGACCAGAAGGCTCGAGGTATGCCAAGGTATAAATGAGGAACTGCCCAACAATGGATAAATGTCCGATAATGTACATTATGTCATTTTATCTGGGTGCCATTTCCCCTAGTGCGCAATCGCGCGCAATGAATTCTTCGCCGCATCTCCATTGCCCGCGATTTGTCCCCCGCTAGCATTCTGTGCCCCTTAAGGGTGCGTAAAATCGGCATTATGACGATTCAGCATGTAGTAGATAAGCCTTCCCGCGCAGCGCTCTTCTTGGTCCTTGAGATCAAGGATGGCGGCGAGCAAGCCACCCGCGATATGCTTTCGGGGTTCGCTGGACTGTTTAAGTCCGTAAACTTCCGTTATAACGACGGCGAGCTTTATACCGTAGTCGGCATTGGCGCCTCCATGTGGCCTCGTTTGACCAGCGCACCTATGCCCGAACACCTCAAGGAATTTGCTGCTATTGACGCCGCACATAAGGCACCGGCAACACCGGGCGATATTCTCTTGCACTTCCGTGCCAATAATTATGACCTGTGCCACGAAATGGCTCGCCAGGTACTCAATCAGCTGGGTGAGGCTGCAACGGTCATCGATGAGACCCAGGGGTTTAAATACCTTGACCAGCGCGACCTGCTCGGCTTTGTAGACGGCACCGCCAATCCCCTCGCCGAGGAAGCTTTGGATACCGTATTGCTTGACGACGCCGCCGATTACCCTCGTGGCTCCTATGTCACCGTACAAAAATATATCCACGACCTCGACAAGTGGAACGAGCTGAGCACCGAAGAGCAAGAAAAGGTCATTGGTCGCACCAAGGCTGACGATATCGAGCTCGATGATGGTATTAAGCCTTCCAATTCTCACGTTGCTCTCAACGACCTTGAGGAAGATATCTACCGCGAGAATATGGTCTTTGGTTCTTTTGCTGCTGGTGAGATGGGTACTTACTTCATCGGCTATGCAAAGGATCCAGAAAACGTCATGGAACGTCTGCGCAATATGTTCATCGGCAAGCCGGAGGGGAACTACGACCGCATTCTAGACTTCTCCACCGCTCTTACTGGCACCAACTTCTTTGTGCCCAGCGCGGACCTGATGAAAAACTTCGACGAGCTACCGCCCGCCTAGCGTCGTCCCCCACGGTTGCGGTGGGCCAATCCGAATTGCACCGCGTCAATCATTCCGAGCGTCATTAAGGCCTCGCGGAGGGCAAATTGGAAGGTCCACAGGCGGCGGAATACTGGGTCGAACCCAGCCGCCGCGGCCTCCCGCAGGTGCCCATCAAAAAAGGATCGTTGCTGACGCAAAGATTCTAGGTAGTGTGTCCCCACGTGTGTTTCCGATACGATGCGCAGGTTCGAGTTCTTATCGACGAGCTGGTGCAGCTCCGCGGTAAGCGGATAGTCCAGTGCAGGCCACACATATGCACGCAAGGCCTGAATCGACGCCTTTCCGGCGTCGGTCATTGCTTCGGTCGCCACAAGGGACTGAATTCCTGCCCGGCCATTAGGGGTTAAGAACCGGTCGACTGCGCGAATATACTCTTTGCGCTCCTGTGGGCTAAGCTGTTCTATCTTTTCCACGGTGACGATTGCGTCATAGTGTCCGCGCCATTGCTTGGGATTTGGGACAACCCCGGGAATGCGTTCCACATGGATGGAATCATCTGCCCCCTCGAGCACGAGCGCCTCACGCATATGACTTATCTGATCTACGTCGCTGGTCAATACGTCTACCGTTGCGCGCCGCTTGGTTGCGCGCATGGCAGGCTGCATTCCAGCGGCTGGGTACACCAATAGGTGGGTTCCGGCGCCGGTGCGAGTGACGTCGAGAAGCCAATCAGCGGCGCGACGCTGGGCATCGCCCAAATCATCTCTGTCCACACTCGTGGGCTCGCTTAGCGTCGTGACATCCACGAAGTGGCTTTTCGGTTCCTTGCGGCCGGCCTTGGGGCTATAGCTTTCTACTGTCTCCCTAATGGTCGTCGGCACACCGCTAGAAAAGATGCCACCCACATGGCTTAAACCATCACCGGAATAGAGCCGGACCAACTCCATCGGCAACTCCCCTGGCTCCGAATTGCCGGCGCCTAGCATCTTGGCCTTGGGAAGATATCCCACCCCCAGCAACCGCCCAAGCACTTTTACCAGCTGGGAGGACGAGCTGACGGACCACTCTCCTGCCATAAAGCTTTCTGCGAACCCCAGCCATCCACTGGCGGCGATTCGTTCAAACAAGGCATCGTGTCCGACCTTGAGATCTGGTCCGCCCTCTACTTCCAAGTCGAGTTCCAATCCGGCGTCATCGCAAGCCTTGGCAAATTCAGCCTCTGCACGGCGAGCCTTTAAACCAGGCCAACGAGATGAAGGGACTGTAGCCACATTGGGCCAGGAATCTGCATCGATGGAGCTCAAATGCTCGGGGCGGATAAAACTCATAATGCCAGGTGCGCTCCTTGGTGGGCGGAGGAAGTCACTATCGGCAATTACCTTAGTCAGCTTGGCACGCACCTCGGCTTAGGCGCTCCGCACAGGCGCAATGGTTCCTGCCGCGAAAATAATAACGATGCACGGAAGTTTATCAGTCAATGAGTATGCACGTTCTGTTAGAAGTGTTTACACTGAATGGGTACAAAACATTAGCTTTCTTGAGGAAGGTCGCAATAAATCCATGACTGATACCGCTTATCGTCCCAATGGTGGCCGTCACCACGTTGTCGTGGTTGGCGCTGGCTTCGGTGGTCTCAACACCGTCCAGAAGCTAAAGAACGCCGATGTAGAAATCACTCTCATCGATAGGAAGAACCACCACCTGTTCCAGCCGATGCTGTACCAGGTAGCAACAGGCATGATTTCCGCCGGTGAGGTGGCCCCGTCCACCCGCCAGCTGCTGCGCGATCAGGATAATGTTCACTTCGTCAACGCCGAGGTTACCGATATCAACCTGGCTGACCAGACCGTCACTGCTGAGCAGGATGAGTTCTCCCGCACTTACGCATATGATTCCCTGGTGGTTGCAGCGGGCTCCGGTCAGTCCTATTTTGGCAACGACCATTTTGCCGAGTTCGCCCCAGGCATGAAGACCTTGGACGATGCCCTCGAGCTGCGCTCTCGCATCATCTCCGCGTTTGAGAAGGCTGAGCTTACCGATGACCCAGCGGAGCGCGAGCGCCTGCTTACCTTCATCATCGTTGGTGCTGGCCCAACCGGCGTCGAGCTGACCGGCCAGATTGTCGAACTAGCAAACCGCACCCTCAACGATGTCTACTCCAACTACGGGACCACCTCCGCCAAGATCTACTTGCTTGACGGCGCCCCACAGGTACTGCCGCCGTTTGGCAAGCGCTTGGGCCGCAAGGCACAGCGCACCTTGGAAAAGGAAGGCGTACAGGTTCACCTCAACGCCATGGTGACCGATGTGACCGCGGATACCGTCACTTATAAGGACATGAAGACCGAGGAGGAGACCACCCTGACGGGTGCTACCAAGATCTGGTCCGCTGGTGTGGCCGCTTCCCCGCTGGGCAAGATAGTTGCAGAGCAGGCTGGCGTCGAGGCAGACCGCGCAGGTCGCGTCTCCGTCAACGAAGATCTGACTGTGGGCGAGCACAATAACGTCTACATGGTCGGTGACATGATCTCCCTCAACCGCCTGCCAGGTCTGGCACAGGTTGCAATCCAAGGTGGCGCGCACGTCGCTAAGCTCATTCAGGCCAAGGTGGACGAGGAATCTACCGCTAATGAGAAGGAAGCCTTCGACTACTTTGACAAGGGCTCCATGGCAATCGTCAAGCGCTTCAACGCCGTCGTTAAGCTGGGCAAGACCGAATTCGGTGGCTTTGCTGGTTGGGTAGCATGGCTCGGCCTGCACCTGACCTACGTCATTGGTCTGCGCAGCCGCTTGGCCGTGCTGGTGAACTGGGCTACCAATATTCTTTCCCGCGACCGCGGCAACCTAGAAATCACCACTCAGCAGCGCATCGCGCGCAACATCATTAACAAGAACGAGAAGTAATTACTCCTCGACCGCATCGCCGCCCTCCTGCCTCAATGCAGGGCAAGGGCGGCGATGTTCTATTTTCCTGTCGTTACTCATTGATAGCGATAGCACCACACCAACTGGGCACTGGAGCGCCGATTTTCGCACATAGTTTCCGTGACCTTTGTTAGGCTGAGAATCGCAACATGGGGTGCCGCACACGGTGCGGCTGAGAAATACCCATCGAACCTGCACTCAGTTAGAACTAGCGAAGGGATAGTTGTGGGATATAGTTTTCTCCGCGCACACGATGCCGTGCGCGAGTCCACACCACTTATTCAATGTTTGACCAATAAGGTCGTTTCCAACGTCACCGCCAACGCCCTCTTGGCCGTTGGCGCCAGCCCGGCGATGGTTGATACTCCGGAGGAATCCCGCGAGTTTGCACAGGTAGCCGGCGGTGTTCTCATCAACTGTGGCACGCCTAGCTCCGAACAATACGGCGGCATGCGCGAGGCCATCGCGGGTGCGAATGCCGGACAGACCCCCTGGGTACTCGATCCGGTAGGCGCCGGCGGTCTCCCCCAACGCACCAAGTTCATGCACGAAGTGCTGCCCCTTGGCCCAGGGGCAATCCGCGGCAATGCTTCAGAAATCATTGCGCTCGCAGGTACCGGACAGGGCGGCCGCGGTGTCGAATCTACTGATGAAGTGGAAGCCGCGTTAGATTCCGCACTAGCGCTTTCCCGGGACACTGGCGCTGTAGTAGCCATTTCCGGCCCACGCGATCTTATCGTCCACGCCGGTGAAACCACGCGCGCTGCCTTCCTGCACTCCGGTCATCCGATGCTCCAAAACGTCATTGGTACTGGTTGTTCACTCGGTGCTATCTGCGCAGCATATTTGGCGGCGTGGGAGGATCCTTTCGAAGCAATCATCGCGGCCCACGCACACGTGGGAGCCGCAGGCAGCGTGGCAGCTGAAAAGCACCACGCGCCAGGCTCCTTTGCCGTTGCTTGGCTGGACGCGCTCTACGATGTCCCGACGGCGGACATCGAGGGACTAATCAAGCTCACAGACGTCGAAGGGGTTTAAATGGCAATCGACTGGTCGCTTTACCTTGTCACAGATCCAGATCTGGCAGGCGGGCGAGAAAACGTGGTTCGCATCGTGAAGGAAGCTGTACGCGGTGGGGTTAGCGTCGTCCAGCTGCGGGATAAGGAAGCTAGTGATGAGCAGATTGAACACACCGCCCGCGAGCTGCTGGCCGTGCTCGGCAATGTTCCGCTTTTTATCAATGACCGCGTGGAGGTAGCAGCAAAACTCGGCTGCCATCTACACATTGGTCAAAATGACATGGCCTTTCGTGAAGCCCGAGGGATGCTGTCCGATGAGCAACTTATCGGCTTGTCCATTGGCAACCACGCCGAACTTGCTGCCATTTCGGATGACGCCCGCCCGGATGTCATCGGTATTGGCCCTGTGTATTCGACGAACACGAAGAAGAACGCCCCGGCGGGGATGGGGCCAGATGCAGCAGCGGCCCTCGCCCGCGCCGCACGGGAACGCGGCATTGATTCCGTCGCCATCGGCGGCATTAAAGACCATAACGCGCACGAACTGGCGGGAAGCGACTTTGACGGCATTTGCGTAGTCAGCGACATCATGGCGGCCGCAGACCCTGCAGCAGCCGCCGGCCGACTAAAGGAGGCTTTTCATGCCTAAAGGTATCTATCCCCGAGTACTGTCCATCGCGGGTACAGACCCCACGGGCGGAGCGGGCATCCAGGCTGACCTAAAGTCCATTGCCGCTGCGGGCGGATATGGCATGAATGTGGTAACAGCCTTGGTAGCCCAAAACACCCAGGGCGTCCGCAGCGTACATGTCCCGCCAGTGGAATTTCTGCAAGAGCAGCTAGAAGCAGTCATTGACGATGTGGAGATAGACGCGGTAAAGATTGGCATGCTTGCTGACGCCGCCATTACCGCCAAGGTCGCAGATTTCCTACGCCGCCTGCCGGAGGATGTTCCCGTGGTCTTGGATCCGGTCATGGTGGCTACCAGCGGGGATAGGCTGCTGGAGCAGGAAGCCGAACAGGCCGTGCGAGATCTGTGTTCCCGGGTGGATATCATCACCCCAAACTTGAAAGAATTGGCTGTTCTCACCAACACCGAGGAGGCAGGCGACCTCGAGCAGGCCATCGCCACCGCTAAACAATGGGCGAAGGAAGCTTCTACTGCAGTTGTGGTCAAGGGCGGTCACCTCGATTCCGATATCGCAGACAATGCGGTAGTGAATCCGGATGGGTCCGTTCACCGCGTCTCCTCGAGCCGGGTGGACACGAAGAATACGCACGGCACAGGTTGCTCCCTCTCCTCTGCTCTGGCTACCCGGCTTGGAGCCGGCGATAGCCACACCGCAGCGCTTACGTGGTCCACCCACTGGCTGCACGAAGCCATTGTGCACGCGGATGCGCTCCAGGTGGGCAAAGGGCACGGTCCCGTGGACCACCTGCACCGCTCGCAGCGCCTCATGCGGGCGGCCTCTACCCTGCCACAGCCCTACCTTTCCGGCAGCTTGAAGGAACCAGAAAAAGTCGAGCAGCCCCGCGTTCCTGCGGCCGGACCACACACGCAACGTCTGTGGGACCTGGCGGGAAATCACTGGGAGGCTATCAAGGCTCTGCCCTTTATTCGGGCATTGGGAACGGGCGCTTTGGATAAAGAAGCCTTTGGGTTCTATCTCGACCAAGATGCCCAGTACCTCAACGCCTACTCCAAGGCCTTGGCTCGCCTAGCCAGCCTAGCCCCTGCAGCGGCACAGCAACTGCACTGGGCCGAAGGAGCGCATGATTGCTTGGCGGTTGAGGCCGAGCTGCACCGCGGCTGGCTCCAAGAGGGCATCACTACCGCAGCTTCTAGGGTTACTAGCGCCTATACGGACTTCCTTATCCGTTCAACTCATACGGATGACTACGTGGTAGGCGCTGCGGCAGTATTGCCCTGCTACTGGCTTTATGCAGAGGTAGGCCTACACCTCGCAGATTTCGATTCCCCAGAACATCCCTATCACTCCTGGCTTTCCATGTACGGCGGTGAAGACTTCCTCAACGGAGTCCGCGCCAGCCTCGACATTGTCGAGCAGGCTCTCAGCGGGGCGGATGAGCGCACTCGTACACGGGCCGAGCGCGCCTACATCACAGCGAGCCACCATGAGGTAGATTTCTTCGACCAAGCCGATAGGCGCTTTTAGGCCAGAAGGTCCGACCCCGGACGCGAAAGGACGGCGACGAGGAAGGTGGAATGCTCCGAGAATAGCTTCATGTCCCACGAGGAGAAGGTGAAGTCGACTCGGTAGCCCACCTTCTGCGCCATATCAAGAAAGTCGGAGAACTCCCAGCCCCGGCCCTCGCCGAAGCCGGTGACCAGGCGACCACCTGGTTTGAGAGAATTAAAGATATTGCGCAAAGCGGGCTCGCGGCCTTCTTTTGCTAGAAAGCCCATCACATTGCCGGCAGACACGGCGATATCAAAGGGGCCTTCCGGCACCTCTTCCTCGCACAGGTCTCCAACGAACCAGTGGCCGTCCGGAAAGTCGTGCTCTGCGTGCTCAATAAGAATGGGATCTACGTCGACTCCCACGACGCTGTGGCCGCGGCGAAGCAATTCGCCACCGACTCGGCCAGTGCCACAGCCGGCGTCGAGGATGGTGGAGTTGCGCTCGACCATGGCATCAATAAGCCGGGCCTCGCCATTGATGTCCTTGCCTTGTGCGGCAAGCAGCTTCCATTTGCGGGCAAAATTATGGGAGTGCTCGGGATTAGCTTCGGTTACTTCTTTCCACGTAGGCATAGATTCGATTATATTACCCGCCTTCGGTGTAAGATTTACCCGCTGCATAAAATCGCCGTCGAATTTTTGCGAACTTGTCCGCACTACCGCGCAAAGGAGGCTGAAACGATGCCATCCGTACCTTCACCCTTTAGGGGCCGCAAGAAACCCGAGCCTCCAAGTAAGCCCACCTCCCTGCCGGTACCACCGGAGCGCGCCATCGAACATTGCCGCGTCTTTGTGGATGGCGAGGCGCTACCCGGGGAGTATTCCACCAGCTCCGCGCTGGAAGCCATAGAAGAATACGGACGCGGATTTATTTGGGTGGGCCTGCACGAGCCCTATGAGTCCCAGATGACCAAGGTAGCCTCACAGTTTGGCATTCACGAACTCATCGTGGAAGACGCAGTTATGGCTCACCAGCGTCCCAAACTCGAACGCTACGATGACCAGCTCTTCGTCGTCGCCCGCTCCGTGAACTATCGCGACCACGATGAAGTAACGGATAAGCGCCAGATCATTTCCACCGGTGAGATCCAGATGATCATGGGCTCCAACTTCATCATCACCGTGCGCCACGGCGCAAAGCTGCCCAACTTGGCTTATACCGTGGAAGATGAGCAGGACTTGGTAGAGCTTGGCCCGGTGGCCATGGCCTGGAAGATCCTGGATATGATGGTGGACCGCTACTCGGAAATCTCCCGCCTTATCAGCATTGAGGTCGATGAGCTGGAAGAAGAAATCTTTACCCCGAACCTCAAGTTTGATGTGGACCGCATTTACATGTTCAAGCGTGAGGTGCTGGAGATGAAGCATGCCATCGACCCACTTTCGGTGGCACTGAAATCCATGGTCTCTGACCACAAGGATCTGATTTCTAAGCAATTGCGCTCGTATCTGCGCGACGTCAACGACCACGAGCTCGTAGTCAAAGACCAGGTCTCCAGCTTCGATGAGCGCCTTACCTCGCTTATCGATGCCTCGGTGGCCAAGGTAACCATGCAGCAAAACTCAGATATGCGCACCATTTCTGCGGTCGTTGGCATGTGGGCTGCGCCCACCCTGGTGGCCGGTATCTACGGTATGAACTTCGACATCATGCCGGAACTGCATTGGGCTTTGGGCTACCCCATGGCGATTATCATTATGATTGTGGTCGTTGTGGGCCTGTGGGCTTGGTTCCGAAAGAACCACTGGCTCTAAAGACTGCGGTACGCTCGTATACTATGAGCGATATCACTGTCTATGGTGCCACCGGGCTTGTCGGGCAATTGGTGGCGCGCTACCTTGCCTCGATTAACGCGCCCTCTGTGACTCTGGCCGGCCGGAACCGACCGGTGCTAGCCGCGCTGCGCGATGAACTCAATCAGCACTGGGACATCGCCATCGCCGCCGCCGATGATGCCGACGCTGTGGAGCACATGGTGGAACATACCAAGGTACTAATCACCGTGATCGGACCCTACAGCCTTTATGGGGATAACGTCGTTGCCGCCTGCGCGCGCCATGGCGTAGACTATGTTGACCTGTGCGGTGAGGTTCCCTTTATTCGCCGCAGCATCGATTCCCACCATGCCGTGGCCGAATCTACAGGTGCGCGCATCGTTCATTCCTGCGGCTTCGATTCCGTCCCCTCGGATATTGGCATGCTCAATCTCTACCAGGCGGCAGGAAAGCCGTTTGCACGGGTGCAGATGGTCGTCGACAAGCTCAAAGGCGGAATCTCACCGGGCACCATCGAGTCTTCCCTGCAGGTCTCGCATGCCGCGCACGCGGATAAAGATGTGGCCCGCAACCTGCACAATCCTTACTCACTAGATCCGGATCCCAAGGCCGGGCCACGCTTAGACGGCCTCCAAAATGACTTCGAAATCAAAGAAGTCGACGGCGTGGGCTGGGTGGGTCCATTTTTCATGTCCATGTTTAATACCCGCGTGGTGCGCCGCTCCAACGCTCTGCTTGGGCGGGCGTGGGGCAAGCGCTTGTTTTATAAGGAAGCGTGGTTTGCAGGCACTGGGCTAGCCGGTCGTGCACGGGCCTATGGACTGGCACTCGCCACCAAGCTGCTTTTTGATGGCACCCAATCACGCTTGCGCCCCGTGGTGGAAAAGGTCCTGCCCACGCCTGGGCTTGAAGGCGCGCATTTCCAAGTCAGCCACCACGGCGTGACTGAGGACGGCGAGCGCTGGCATGCAACCGTCTCAGCACAAGGCGACCCTGGCTACGAGGTTACCGCCATGATGCTGAGCCAGGCTGCACTCTGCCTTCTCGAATCGCGCGCCGACTCTGACCGCACAGGAGGCGTGCTTACCCCGGCCACCGGACTAGCTGAGCCGTATTTGGAACGGCTATCCTCCCACGGGATGTCCTTTACTGCCGAGCGGGTGAGCTAACGCAAAATCATGGTGCGCAAAGTGGTGCGGGCAATGAGCTCCCCGCCTTGGCGCATCTCAACGCTCCACAGGTGGGTGCGCCTACCAAGCTGCACTGGTGTGGCCACAGCCTCCAGTTCCCCCTGTCCCGTAGAGCGGATAAAGTCACTGGAAGTATTCACTCCTACTGCGGGGGCGTCGGCAGCCACCACGCTCGCGATGGAGGCCACGGTTTCTGCAATGGAGCAGTACAGCCCGCCATTGGCCACTCCCCAGGGCTGATGATGCTCGGGCTTAACCTGCAGTTTCGCACGCGCCTCGCGCGGGCCTATATGGGTAAATTGCAGCCCTATCAATTCCGCAAGGCCGCCATTGAGGGCATTAAGTGACGCCAATTCTTCTGCAGTGAGTACCCGCGTATGAGCGAGGTGAAGCAAGTCATTGAGTTTCTGCGTATCCGACATAGTCCACCAGCCTAGCCATTGATGACAGCACCGCATCCCAGTGACGTAGGATAGGCAGCATGACTGATAAGAATGAACTTGCTCAAATTGGCGTCGTGGGATTGGCGGTCATGGGATCTAATTTGGCCCGTAACTTTGCCCGCAACGGCAATACCGTAGCGGTCTACAACCGCAGCCCTGAAAAGACCCATGCGCTCATTGAGGCTCACGGTGAGGAAGGCAATTTCGTGCCTTCGGAGACCATCGAGGACTTCGTGGCTTCTTTGGAGCGCCCACGCAAGGCAATCATCATGGTTAAGGCTGGCAAGGCCACCGATGCGGTCATCGATCAGCTGGCTGAGGCCATGGATGAGGGCGATGTCATTATTGATGGCGGTAACGCGCTGTTCACGGACACCATTCGCCGCGAGAAGGACGTAGCCGCCCGCGGCAAGCACTTTGTGGGTGCTGGCATCTCTGGCGGCGAGGAGGGTGCGCTCAATGGCCCGGCCATCATGCCTGGTGGCCCGAAGGAATCCTGGGAGACTCTTGGCCCGATTCTTGAGTCCATCGCCGCTAATGTTGATGGCACTCCATGCGTTACCCACATTGGTCCAGATGGCGCCGGCCACTTTGTAAAGATGGTCCACAATGGTATCGAATACGCCGATATGCAGGTCATCGGCGAGGCTTATCAGCTACTGCGTTACGGTGCAGGCATGGAGCCGGCCGAGATCGCGGAGGTATTCCGCGAATGGAACTCCGGCGACCTTGACTCCTATCTCATTGAAATAACCGCCGAGGTTTTGGCCCAAAAGGATCCGGAGACTGGTGCCCCGCTTGTCGACGTCATCGTAGACGCCGCCGGTCAAAAGGGCACCGGCCGCTGGACTGCCATCAATGGCTTGGAGCTCGGTGTTCCCATTACCGGCATCGCCGAATCGGTCTTCGCCCGCGCGCTTTCCTCCTCCACCGCGCAGCGCAGCGCTGCCCAAGAAGGCCAGCTGCCTGCCGGCACTATCCAGGAGCTGGACGTGGACAAAGCCGAGTTTATTGAAGACGTGCGCCGCGCCCTTTATGCAGCCAAGCTCATTGCTTACTCCCAAGGCTTCGATGAGATCAAGGCTGGATCCGAGGAATTCGGATGGGATGTGGACCCTCGCGACCTAGCTACTATCTGGCGTGGCGGCTGCATCATCCGGGCGAAGTTCCTGGATCGCATCCGCGCAGCCTACGACAATAATGCAGACCTTCCTGCCCTCATCCTCGATCCTTACTTCAAGGGTGAGCTGGAAGACCTCATCGATCCGTGGCGCCGAGTAGTTGTCGCTGCCACTCAGCTGGGCCTACCGGCCCCAGTCTTTGCCTCTTCCCTCTCCTATTACGACAGCCTGCGTGCCGAGCGCCTTCCCGCCGCCCTGATTCAAGGCCAGCGCGATTTCTTCGGCGCACACACCTTCAAGCGCACCGATAAGCCAGGTACCTTCCACATCGAGTGGTCTGGCAACCGCAGCTTGACCCAAACCGACTAGATTCGTATTGCTTTGATGGGGCCCTTCGGGGCCCTTTCCCATATTTAGCAGGCGCTTCCACACGAATGCGGCGATCCGCCTTATTGCCGATAGTATGGGTAAACAATGACTACCTTTGCCGATCTCGGCTTACCCCAGCGCCTAGTGCACGTATTGCGTGACCAAGGCATCACCGAACCATTTCCCATCCAAAGCGCCGCGATTCCCGACGTCCTCGCAGGCAAAGATGTACTCGGCCGCGGCCCTACCGGTTCCGGAAAGACCTTTACCTTCGGTTTACCCATGCTCGCCCGCCTTGCCGGAACGGGTGCTTCCAAGCCCGCTCATCCCCGTGCGCTCATTCTTGCGCCAACCCGGGAGTTGGCCACCCAGATTTACCAGCGTCTTGATGAACCTGCGGCAACGCTTGGCTTGAGAGTTCTCGCCGTGGTGGGTGGGGTAAATATCAATCACCATATCCGCTCGCTGGCACGCCCCGTCGATGTTCTCGTCGCCACCCCTGGCCGCGCCCAAGATCTCATAAACCAGGGAAAGCTGCATTTGGATGCGGTCTGCATCACCACCCTTGATGAGGCCGACCAAATGGCCGATATGGGCTTTCTACCCCAGGTACGCAAACTCCTGCGGTTGACCCCAGCAACAGGTCAGCGATTGCTGTTTTCGGCGACCCTCGACGGGGACGTCAATAAGCTGGTGGAGCAATTCCTCCACGATCCTATTGTCCACTCCACAGCTCCGGTTCAAGCTGCGGTGGACTCCATGTCCCATCATCTCTTTTTCGTCGGTGACCGTCCGGCGCGGAATGAAGTTGCCTTGCGAATTGCTGCTCGCCAGGGCAAAACCATCATGTTCATGCGTACGAAGCACGGGGTGGATAGGCAGGTCAAAAAGCTGCGCCGTGCTGGCATCAATGCTTATCCGCTACATGGAGATAAGGGGCAAGGCGCGCGCACCCGCGCCATCGAGGGCTTTAGCGATGGCAGCGTACCCGTGCTGGTTGCCACAGATATTGCCGCGCGCGGTATCGATGTTGCGGATGTTTCCCTCGTCGTTCATATCGATCCACCCGCAGAACGCAAGGCATATCTCCATCGCGCGGGGCGCACGGCACGTGGCGGCGCGGCGGGGACCGTCGTTACTTTGGTCATGGATGAACAACGCGAGGAAATATCCGCGCTTATTAACAAAGCAGGGGTCACAGCTACTGAGCACGATATTTCTGGCCGCGATAATCCTGCAGGTGCACCTGTGCTCAAGGAGGTAACGGGTGCTCGCAAACCGAATGGTCCCGCCCTTCCCCCGCCTGGGCAGGCCACCCCCCAGAACCAAGCGAAGCCCGCAAAGAAGATATCCCCATCTCAACGCCGCCGCACAGGTAGTAGAAACACCCGTCGCCGCGGCCGCTAAGACAAGGAGGAATGCCCTCGTGCACACTTTGAGCCCGGATGATTGGCAAGCTCAGCTACAACAACACGAAAAGCAAGCCACCGACCGCTTAGAGCGTTTCCGCCACCCTGGCAGCCATCACCCTGTCTTCGATTTTCTCTTTGAGTACTACCCCGTCCGGCCTTCCCACTTGAAGCGTTGGCACCCGGGTGTAGGAATAGCGCTAGAAGGCACTCCCCCACACGCCGAATGGCGCGACTACCACGCCACCCCAGACGGCGTAACCGTCGATGTGGCTGGCTTTCTACAACGCCGCGGTAGCTCGGTTCGTTATATCTCGAATCTTCTTCGCCACTCTGCAAGCAACCCCGCCCACTTTGACTGCTTTGGCCTGCACGAATGGGCGATGGTTTACCACACAGACACCCCACGCCATTCGCTTCCTTTGCGCCTAGGTGCAGAAGGCACAAACCGAGTTGTGGATGAACACTCAATTAAGTGTTCCCACTACGATGCCTTCCGTTTCTTTACCCCACCAGCTCGTCCGCTTAACCTCACCGTGCTGCACCGCGAAGACCAGCCCGCAAATGACCAAGCGGGCTGCGTACACGTCACGATGGATCTTTATAAATGGGCGTGGAAGCTGGGCCCTCTGGTTCCTGGCAAGCTATTCCTTGAGTGCCTGGATTTGGCGATTAAAGCACGCATCCTAGACATGGAGGCCTCTCCTTATGACTGCCGTGACTGGGGTCTCGGAGTAGTGCCCATCGAAACCCCTGAAGGCAAAGCCGAATATGTCTCTCAGCAGCGTTCCCTGGCGCAGAAGGCCGAACCGCTGCGAGCCAGGCTTGTCGCTGTGATAGATCAGGCACTCGCCCCGCTACAATAAGCCACTAACAACGGCAGTTTGCTTGGGAGGAACACACCACATGGCACGGCATTCAAATGGGAAAAATACCTTCGCGGTAGCGGGATGGGTTATTGCAGTGGCTGTCATCGCGCTTCTGGCCATCATCGCCTTGGTGGCCTTCCTCTTGCGAGGTACGGACAATGCCGATGAGGACGATACCGCTGCTCCCGCAGCTGTTGAAAGCAGCAGCGAAGCTACAACGGAGATGACCACGAAAACGACCTCCAGTGTCCCCACTTCCGCCGCGCCTACCAGTTCTTCCTCTCCACGGAGCTCCGCCCCAGCTTCTAGTTCCGCAGCACAACCCAAGCCCGATCTAACTATGGCTGCAAATACCCTACTTCTTTTGGATACTTCCTCCTCAATGGCTCCCATCTACGGTCCTGTCTCCCAGGCCTTGGGCACCACCGCGTCTGACCTAGCTGCTGACGGCGGGGCTGTGTCCTTGTGGAATTATTCTTCACCCATCTCTGAGACGGCAACGGTTGGCTACCGCCAGAACTTGGGCTTTGGTGATGGCAATGCCGTATCCGGCACGCTCGGAGGCTTTGGTACCGGCGGTGTTCCACAAACGCGCAGCGCTGTTGTAGCGGCTGTAGCTAACGCTGCCGACCAAGCTGCAGGTAGCGGCGACAAGTCGCGGGTGCTCGTGGTGACTACAGGTACCGAGCAAGACATGGATGATGCTCAATTTACGGCTGCACTTAAGGACGCTGCTTCGAAGGACGTTTCCCTCAGTGTCGTGCACGTAGGTGAAGGCAACGTGGATGCGGCTCTAAAGTCCGCAGCCGATAGTTTCACCACCGTTGACTCAGCGGAGGAAGCCAAGCTTACTGGCGCTATAACTAAGGCCGCAGGCGTTTAATATCCAACTGCCCTTTCCCTCGGTACCAAACGATTATGTTCGGTGCCTTTGTTTCTATCTCCGTAAAGGTACCGACAGCTAGGCACAGGTGGCACTTCAATAATCGAGCCCGTGTTAAAAGCCGGATTGAAGCGCCTTGGGCTAGGGCCCGGCGACGCGAAGAGATACAAGGTTCCGAGGGCGCTTAACGTAGGCTGCTCGTTGTTTGGAGATCAAAAATCCACCCTATTTCCCCGTGAGCCGGGAAATAGGGTGGATTCTTATGTTCGAAGCCTAGGAGGTTTTGCGCTTGCGACGGGCAGCAAGCTCGTCGAGCCCGACGACGTTGTCCTCGGCGAAGTCTTCGATGCGTTCCGAAGGGAAAGAAGAAATGGTGCCGGACAGTTCCTTCAAGATACCAGGAACTGCAATGCCAAAGACGCCCTGGCCACCGGCAAGCAAGTCAATTACCTCATCGTTAGAACGGCACTCATACACGGTGGTGCCATCTGATACGAGGGTGAGCTCTGCCAAATCATTGACACCACGATCCCGCAAAGACTCAACGGCCAAACGGATATTTTGCAGGGAAATGCCGGTATCTAGCAGGCGCTTAACAATCTTGAGTACCAATACATCCTTGAAGGAATACAGGCGCTGGGAACCAGAACCACGTGCCGTTCGAATGGACGGATTCACCAAGTTGGTGCGTGCCCAATAGTCCAGCTGGCGATAAGTAATGCCGGCAACCTGGCAGGCAATAGGCACGCGGTAGCCCACTTCCTCATCAGGTCCGACATCAAAAAGTGATTCCTGTACGTAGATGGATTCGGACTGGGAGTCCTCGATAATGCTCACGTAATTACTCCAATGGGGTTTGTTGGAAGTTCTAAAGATCAATTAAAAGCCAAGCGCATGCACCCGTCAAGCGCTGTCTGCTCAACTTTCAAGTACAACTTTAGACTTCTCAAACCACATTGTCACCATTAGTCACACGCGTGTCATTAACTTTTTTCTTCATCATCCCCCGAAAGGAAATCCTTTTCTTCCATTCCCAAAGATCTCATCATGGCCTCGAAAACCGCATCTGCCTGCGCATTCCCTGATGCCGATGTGGAAGACTCCGCGTTTTCGCTGCCAGTTTCCGAATCATCTTGAGAAGGGGTAGAAATCTCCAAGTCGAAATATTCTTTCAGATCCGCATCACTGGCATAAACGGATACCTGCGCGAGGAGCTCCGCCTCGGCAGAAATGGGGACATTGAAAAATTCGGATACAGCTAGCGCATCACTAACCCGAGCATCATAAACGTCGCCGTTCGCAGCCTTAATGTCTACCATGAACGTTCCCTGGTGGTAGTTGGCAACGTCTATGGATTCCACCCCGCCTGTTGCCTCAAGGATCTCGCAGATCAGGTCGTGCGAGTTGGGCCGGTTTGGCTGGTGCCCATCTAAAGCGGCGGCCAATTGCATGCCCTCAATGGGAGAAATCCACACGGGGATCAAGCGGTTTTCCTCTGGCCAGCGCAACAATGCGCAGACATCATCTTCAGGACCGACTTGGTGGATTCCGTGGAACTCTAGGGTTACATCACTCATGACTACCACTCTCCCACAAAGATGGAAATGACGGTGTATTAAGCCTGGTATTCGTCACGTAGGTCTGATTTCACCAGTGTCGCATGCAAAGACACCACGAGCGCGGTCATCTGCTGGGAGATTTCTTCCGCCTTCTGGTGTGCAGTATCAGAGTTTGAGTGTGCCACTGGAGCTGCGGCCTGGGAAATCAGGTCAGCCTGCCGGCGCGCGTTATTGCGCAGGGACTTAAGCTCACGGGCACCGAAACCAAAAGCCTTGAGGGCCACGGCGGCTGAGACAATAGCCACGTCATCGGTATTGAAAAACCCAGCAGCATCTGGGTGAATGAGTCCGTACTTCACTAAGGATGCGACGTCATCTTCACTGGACCCCGCCTGCGTGGCTACCTCTACATCAGTCAAGCGCGTGACGACAGGGGCCTTAAACTGCTGCGGGGACAGGAGGGTTTCGGCATGGCCCGCAGAAACAATGGCGGTGACCTGACCGGAATCCATGGCCTCTAGCTGCTCACGGATAACCTTTAGCGGCGTATAGTTATCGCGCTGAGTAGTAAGAATATAACGCAGCCGGTCCACATCTTCTTGAGTGAAGCGGCGGTAGCCCGAGGCCGTGCGCTGCGGGCTAATAAGCCCCTCTGATTCAAGGAAGCGAATCTTGGACACCGTGACGTCTGGGAATTGCTGATTCAGCGTCTCCAAAACCACGCCAATGGACATAGTCTTAGCCTTTTTAGCTTTGGGGCTGGTACGGCGTACTGCTGCTGCCGAAGAATCTGCTGCGCTCACTGTGTCTATCTCTTAGGGGTCCTGAAAAAGTTCTTATCGTGCCATACGTAGACTGCACCGCCCTTCCTAGAAAGGAAGCGCGGCCGGTCTACGAAAGAGTTAGCTCTGGTTAGCGATGAAAACCAGACGGAACTTACCGATTTGGATTTCATCTCCCACCTCGAGCACTTGGGAGTTGCGTGGCTCGCGGTTCACGTAGGTTCCGTTGAGGGATCCGACGTCAACTACCTCAAACTTGTCATCGTCATTCTTGCGGAATTCCGCGTGACGGCGGGATACCGTAACGTCATCGAGGAAGATGTCCGCCTCGGGATGGCGGCCAGCGGTGGTAGTCGCCTGGTCCAACAAGAAGCGGGCACCCGCATTCGGGCCGCGCTTGACCACCAAGAGTGCCTGGCCCTCTGCCAGGTTATCGGTACCGGCAACGGCAGTCTCGTTGCCATTCGCGCCGTTTTCCATCTCCTTGAGCAGGTCTGCGCGGAATACAGATGTGGTCTCTACCTGTGGTTCCGGGGTTCCGGTGTTCTCGCTCATTGTTACCTCCGGGGATTAGTTACGAGTTACTTATGACAATACTAGCGACTTATTTGGGTCCGCGACCCTTTGGTGGAGATTTATTTCACCGGAAAATGTTTCCGATACCGCGCAGCACGGAATTTCCCTTGCCCGCAAGGGGGTTATCGGAAACCATGTAGGTCCACGTAGCACTCGGGCGGGCTAGGCCGGCGTCATCAAGGTGCGCCCCGGCGGCGTCGATAAGCACTGTGCGGAAGGTTTCCACCGACTTTTCGACGGCCCGCTGGGCCAAGTCCTTAAACTCCCTTACCGCGATGCGGTGGTATTCATCGATCGGCGTCTCGCGGGCGATAGCGCGCAAGTGAATGGACTCACGGACATCGTCCATGAGCTCCAGATGGTCGGCCCATGCAAGGTCCAAGTGATAGAGCATGATTTCGCGTGCAGCCTTGATGCGAGCTTCTTCAGGAACCTCCGCGAGCTCTGCTGCGCGCTCTGAGGCGCGTTGGGAAAGCTCCTGCCAGGCTTGATCGGTATCCAAAAGCTTGGCTCGGCGTTCATCAATGATGATGCGTTGATCAGCTAAAAGCTGATTGTACTTCCACGTCTGGGCATGGATCTCGAGCAATTGCCCCTCGGTCACGCGCTGGCAGTGCGCTACAAAGTCACTGACACGTTTGGACTCGATACGTCCGTCCTCCGCCGGTTGGGCGCGGACAGTTTCGCCGTCGCCGCCTTGCTGAACCACGTCATCTTCCAAGGAGACAAAGAAGAGGGAAAGCCCCGGATCTCCTTGCCGGCCCGCACGGCCGCGCAGCTGGTTGTCCAAGCGGGCGGTGCGGTGCCGCGAGGTACCGATGACCGCAAGGCCGCCACGTTCCGCTACTGCGTCATGGTCGGCCTCACTAGCGCCGCCCAACTTGATATCAGTACCACGACCGGCCATCTGGGTAGAAACGGTAACGCGCCCGATATCTCCGGCCTCGGCGACTATCCGCGCCTCTTGCTCATCATTTTTGGCGTTGAGGACATTAACCTCAATGCCCCGCTTGCCCAGTGCATCTGCCAGATCCTCCGATTCGGCGACATCCTGCGTGCCCACCAGGATGGGTTGTCCCGTGGCGTGGATGGCGGCGATTTCTTCCACGATAGCGGCAGATTTATCCTCGACCGTCGCAAAGATACGGTCTTGTTCATCAAACCGCTGCAGCGGCTTATTGCGGTCAATAACAGAGACGTGCAGACCGTAGAACTGGCGCAGCTGATCGGTTGCCTCCACCGCGGTGCCCGTCATCCCGCACACCAGTGGGTAGCGCCGCATAAGTTCTTGCAGGGTGATGGTATCGAGAATGCGCCCACCTTCAGAGACTTCCAGGCCTTCCTTGGCCTCTACCGCCGCTTGCAGGCCATCGGGCCAGCGCTGCAGGTCGGCAACGCGGCCCCGCGAGGCATCGATAAGCTGCAGCTTGCCGTCAACCACAATGTAGTGAATGTCTCGGATAAGCAGCGCTTTGGCATGCAGGGCAAGGTTAACCTTCACCAAAATGGTGCCGATATTCTCCTCGGAATAGAGCGAATCAATGCCCAATTCTTGCTCCACACGGCGCGCACCATCTTCGGTCAATTGAACGGTGCGGCCGTCCTCAGAGATGATGTAGTCCAGCTTTTCGCGCAGGTGGGAAACCACATTGGTGATATGTCCGGTGGGTGCTTCGCCCGGTCGGTTTCCGGCAAGTACCAGCGGCACAAGGGCCTCATCTACCAAGACGGAGTCGGCTTCGTCCACCAAGGCAACATCCCCGGTGGCCTGCACGGTGTGGGAACGGTCAGTGATCTGGTTATCGCGCAGCAGGTCGAAGCCTAGCTCGTTCACGGGCGCATAGATAATATCCTGTGCGTAGGCAACGCGGCGCTCGTCCGGAGTCATGCCCTCTGTTACCGAGGCAACGCTCAGGCCAAAGAACTCCACTACGGGGCGCATCCATTCGGCGTCGCGAGCAGCAAGATAGTTATTGACGGTAACTACATGGACGCGCTTTCCGGTCAGCGCAAAGCCGGTGGCAGCCATGGCACCCACCAGTGTCTTGCCTTCACCGGTGGCCATCTGGATGACGTCTCCGGTGAGTAGGCGCAGGACCGCTTGTGATTGCACGTTAAAGGGGTTCATGCCCAGGGTGCGTTCGCAGGCCACTGCCAGGGCCGCGAGGAACTGCGCCTTGTCCACTATCTCACCGGACTGAACGGCATCGCGCGCGGCCTGGGCCACAGCTGCGTCATCGTGCTGGCTCAATGTCCGGGCAGCTTCGTCTGCCGAACCCACGATGGCCTTGGATTTCTTATTATTACGCTCGCTTTGCGAGCCCATTGCCTTCCAGAACCAATCAAACGCGCCCATGACTCATCCTCCTTAAATGGATTGCTCCTATCGACTGTAGTCAACCTCGTATGGCTTGCGGGAAAGAGGCCCGTTATTCTAGTTCTCATGCAATCCGTCAATGTAAAGCTGCCTTCGAGCCGGGGTACTGAGATGGCTGGAACCATCGACTTCCCGGATTCTCCCCCGATCGCCTACGCCATCTTTGCTCATTGCTTCGCCGGCTCCCGCCATACCCCTGGTGCCGCCCGCACCGCGAAGCAGCTCACCGAGTTCGGCATCGCCACGCTGCGCTTTGATTTTCCCGGCCTGGGCCAGTCCGCCGGTGAATTCGGCGATACTACCTTTAGCCAAAACGTCGATGACATCCACGCCGCAGCCGCGTGGCTGACGGAACACTATTCTGCACCCCAATTGCTGATGGGCCACTCGCTGGGCGGAGCCGCCGCTTTGAAGGCAGCTACGACCATGAAGTCCCTCAAAGCGGTAGCTACCCTCGGCGCCCCGTTTGATCCAGCCCACTCCGTGCTTCACTACGCGGATAAGATTGGCGAGGTCGACGCCAATGGTGAAGTAGAAGTCGTCCTCGGCGGCCGCGGGCTCATCATCTCCCGCAAGTTCTTGGAGGACTTGGCAGATACCAACCCCGAGGAATATCTGCCTAAGCTACGCAAGCCTTTGATGGTGTTGCACTCTCCCATCGACCAAACCGTCGGTATCGATAATGCGCAGAATATCTTCCTCCTCACGCGCTACCCCAAGTCCTTGGTCTCCCTCGACAAGGCCGACCACCTGCTCACCAAGCAAGGTACGGCCGCTCGTGCAGCGGACCTCATCGGGGCATGGGCCGAGCAATTTATCGTTCCCGATTACACGCCGGAAGAAGTAGGTACCGACGCCGCTGTTGCGCAGCCGGCTACCGGCACCAAATTCGGCGTGGTCGTGCGCCACAATGACCATAGCCTTAGCGCCGACCGCACTAAAAAGAACGGCGGCAAGGGCAAGGGCTTTACCGCCGAGGGCCTTCTTATGTCTGCCCTCGCCGCGGCGTCGACCCAAGCGATCAAGGAGGCCGGCAAAAAGCTCGCGCTTGACGACGTCCATGTGAGCATCATCCAAACCGGCCCTGCCAGCTTCGAGCGCCGTATCGAACTCGCCGGTAACCTCTCAGCGGAAGAGGTATCAATTTTGCACTCTGCCGCGAAGGATACTGATGTCGAGCGCATGCTAGGCAACGTCACCATCGTGGACGCACACTAATGCCTGCTTATGACTCCTCGCGCCGCTGTCCTTGTGGCACCGGCCTTTCCTACGGCGAGTGCTGCGGCAAGTACCATGCCGGTAGCAATGCGCCCACCGCAGAAGCGCTCATGCGCTCCCGGTTTAGCGCTTTTGTTACCGGCGACGAGGAGTACTTGCTGCGCACGTGGGATCCTGTCACTCGACCTGAGGCCCTCGACTTGGCAGACTCCCCCATTAGGTTCTACCGCCTCGATATCCTAGATACCCAAGGCGGCGGCCTTATGGATAGTTCCGGCGTAGTGGAATTTGAGGCGTTTTATAAGGGAGCAGCTGTCGGTTCGCAGCGCGAACGTTCCTCGTTCCGCCGCTTCGACGGTACGTGGGTGTATTCCACCGGCGAGCTTTAACGCAGGTTACACCCCAAATTTCACAGTAGAATCCTACTGATGTAATCTAGATGAGTCGCACAGTGCGACGGCGGGCTATGGCGCAGTTTGGTAGCGCACTACACTGGGGGTGTAGGGGTCGCAGGTTCAAATCCTGTTAGCCCGACAAAAAGCAGCCAGCACCTACACGGTGCTGGTTTTTCTTATACTGCAAGCAAAATCGCGATTCCCAGCGCAATGAGCACCACGGGAAAGAGCACACTCTCCCACTTCTCCAGCGCTTCGGCGATTCCTGGCCGGGTTGCCACAAACCGCGCCGCCCAAACAAGTGGGGCTACAAGCGCAAGAAAGACGGCACAATAAACTGCTACTTCGGCCGGCGTAGAGGTAGTAAAAACGGGCACGTATACGCCGATATTGTCCCCTCCATTGGCAAAAGTGACTCCGGCGACCGCCAGCGTGCTCAGCTTTTTGCCGGAAATATCCTCATCGTCATCCTCACCTCGGAATGCTTGCCACGCCGCCCACAGGCCCAATAACAACGGGATGAGGCCAAAGTAGCGAATGAGATCGGTCGGTATAACGGCGTTGAAGCCCAATCCGACAACGGAAGAGGCCACCAGTATGCCGAGGAAACCGAGATACTGGCCCGTCAAAATTGCGGCAGTTGTACCCTTGTGCCCAGCACCACGGGCAAAGAAGAGGGACAACACTACAATGTCATCGATATTGGTGGCCACAAATAGCCCAGCGGCCGCTGCGAGAGTAGTAAGCACTCACCCAGCCTATCGCACCATGACACTTGTCATGAAAATTTCATGACAGATCCTATTCACTATTCTGGCTGGCCCCGGATACTTTTCAGGTATGAGCACGACAGACCTAAGGGCTAAACACACACCAGCCATAAAAGTTTCCGGAGTGAGTAAAACTTTCACCACGAGGGGCTCAGAGCCAGTCCGTGCGCTGAGCGAGGTTTCATTTAGTATCTCCCAAGGCGAGATCGTAGGGCTCCTAGGCACCAATGGTGCAGGTAAAACCACCCTCTTTGACCTCATCCTAGGGCTCACCACCCCCACCGCAGGCAACATTGCCGTGCTTGGCCGCACCCCACGGGCCGCCGTCCAAGGCTCAGAAATCGGTGCCGTACTGCAAACCGGCGGCCTCCTACCCGAGCTCACAGTCCTTGACACCCTGCAGATGATGTCCGCCACCTTTCCACATCCACTGCCAGTCGGGGATATAGCCGCACAAGCCGACCTCACACGGATCCTTCACCGAAAGGTGGGCAAATGTTCTGGTGGCGAACAACAGCGTGTACGCTTCGCCCTCGCGCTTTTAGGCAATCCCCACGTTCTCTTGCTCGATGAGCCTACTGCAGGAATGGATGCTAATGCTCGCCACGAATTCTGGACCACCATGCGCCGCCAGGCAGAGATGGGACGAACTATTGTCTTTGCCACCCACTATCTGGAGGAGGCGGACAATTTTGCGCAAAGGATTATTCTCCTTCATGAAGGCAAACTACGTGCGGATGTAAGCGCCCAGGATTTTCGCGAGCAGTCGGCCCAGCGCATTGTCGAGGCGAAGTTCGCAGGGCCAGTCCCCTCTACAGACGAGCTACCGATTTCTGCCGAGATTTCCCAGTCTGGCGACTACGCCCGCATGGTAACCAGTGACTCTGATGCGCTTGCAAGATACTTCCTTAACCACACCTCGGCGCGCGACATCACAATTCGGAACCGCTCCTTAGAGGACGCATTTTTAGCGATGACTGCGCCCCAACCTTAACCAGCCACTTCCAGTAAACCTTTACACAAGGAATCTCCCATGACGATTAAACCTGCAACCACCACTGCACGAACCCTGCGGTTTGCTGCCCATAACCTGCTGCGCCTGCGTCGAAACTTCACCCCGATATTTTTCAGCACCATTTTGCCGGTGTTTTTCTATCTCCTCTTCGGCGCCATGATGGACTTTGGCGATACCCCCTTTAAAGGAGGTAATTATGCTGCCTTAGAAATGATCAGCATGGCACTCTACGGCGGCGTCGCTGGTTCCGTTGCAGCCGCTGGCTCCGCCGTCACCGATGCCAAGACTGGGTGGGCACGCCAACTAGCGCTTACTCCATTACGCTCACGCCAGCTGCTATGGGCAAACCTCATATCCATCGGCTTTCAAGCCCTGCTACCCATTACGGCAGTATATTTGACTGGCGCCGCTACACATGCGGAAATGCAGCCACACCAGTGGATCTTAAGCTTCATTTCCTGCCTCCTAGTTTCCATTCCCTTGGGCTTTTATGGCTTGGTGTGGGCAATGGCGTTGCCCACCGACAACTCCGTCGCAATCGCCTCGACGTCTGTTGTTCTTTTTCTTTTCGCGGCGAATGTGTTCACACCGCTGACCAAGCCGCTAATGGAGTGGGGCCGCTTCACTCCCCTTTTCGGTCCAGCTGTACTAGCCCAGTGGCCTCTGGCAGAAGGAAGCCAGTTTCTCAACGGGGATGAAGGCACGATTACGCACCCGTTGTGGATGGCGTGGCTAAACTTCACGGTATGGACGACAATCTTCCTGACCGCGTGTCTCCTGCTACGCTCCCGCGACAAAGCTCGGCGCTGATGTCATCTCTCCGAGAGCCATTCCGCGGTTTCAGTCTCAAAAGTGCGCTTTTTGCCAGTGTGTGGTTTGTCTTTCTCATTCCCGGACTGGGGAGCACTTTTGCCGCGCCGGGGATGACCCTCACTAATCAAATCGGGGCCCTTTCGTGCGCTCTAGTGTTCGGTCTTGTCTATTTCTTCGCTTTCGGCGCTGGAGGCTACTACCCCCGCGGATGGCGGGTAGAGCAGCGAATCGGGCTGTATTGGTTTACACTTGCAGCCATCGCGGTATTGTCGACTGTCTTCTTCGGGAGCATTGCCGTCATTTTTGCGCCGTACTTGGCGGCGTTGCTCGGCTTTAACCTTCCTTTGCGCCACAGCTTAGCGTTCACCCTTCTTACAGGGGCTGTGGTGGCTGCTGCCACTTGGTACCTTACGCCCAAAAATATCGGCTGGGTCCTCATCGTCCTTTTCGCTTGGCCAATATTTTTAGTGCTGCTCGGCACCTTTTCCCAGCGTCAAGATAGTCGCGCAGAGCTAGAACGCCGATTGGAGCTGGCACGCCAGCGCGAGGATATTGCTACCGATGTTCACGATCTCTTGGGGCACTCTCTTACCGTGATTAATCTTAAGTCCGAGCTGGCGCGCCGGCTAATAGATACGGATCCACAGCGGGCAAGTCAGGAACTGCAAGAGGTAAGTGAGCTTTCTCGCCGAGGTCTGGCGGAAGTCCGCTCCACAGTGACTCGGATGCGCATGCCCACCTTTGAAGGCGAAATCCACGCCGCCCGGAGGGCGCTCGAAACCGCGGGTATTACGCCCTATTTGCCTTCGGCTACTAAGGCCTCTGGCCTTTATGACGCCGAATTTTCCTGGGCTCTGCGCGAATTGACCACCAACGTGGTCCGACACTCCGGTGCCACCCACTGCTGGGTCCAAGTGACAGACCACCAACTGCAGGTAGCAGACGACGGCTGCGGATTCGGTGCAGAAGAAAGCCTGTTCCGTCCCCAAGGAGGGCTTAGTGGTCTGCGCAAACGCGTGACAAAAGCTGGCGGGCAGCTGCTTTTTACGCGCCGCAATGACTGCACGCTCGCCTTGGTTACTATGGACGGAGACAACGACTTTCTTCCTCTTAGCACCGACGGAGGTGTAGGCGATGCCTGAAACCATTCGAGTTCTCATTGCTGAGGACCAATCATTGGTGCGAGGCGCGCTAGTTGCTCTCTTGGAAACAGAGCCAGACATTAGCGTTGTGGCACAGTGTGCAACGGGTGCGGAGGTTGCGGGGCTCGTCGCCAAGCATAGCGTCGATGTTGCTCTGCTGGATATTGAAATGCCCGGCAAGAACGGGCTAGATGCCGCCGCTGAACTGCAAGGCACGGGCTGCCGCAGCCTCATAGTCACTACCTTCGGCCGCGGTGGCTACGTGAAACGGGCGCTGGAGACCGGAGTTTCCGGGTTCGTAGTCAAAGATACCCCGCCAGAAAAACTAGCCGAAGACATTCGGCGGGTGCACTCCGGGCTCAAGGTCATTGACCCAGCACTCGCCCAAGAGACCATTTTCATTCAGGAAAATCCACTGAACACACGCGAACAGGAAGTCGCAAAATTTGTCTTGCAAGGTAGCGGAACTCACCAGATCGCCCGCAAGGTACACCTGAGCAATGGCACGGTACGCAATATTGTATCTTCGCTCATCGCTAAAACCGCGGCTGAAAATCGCTTTGAGGCAGCGACCATTGCGCAAGCACAAGGTTGGCTTTAATAAAACGCGGCCCCGGTGCTGAAATCCCCCTGTTGCTTGTATATGCCTAATCGGGCCTTTTTAGCTCGAGCACATTGACCATGCCCTGAAGGATTATATCCATCACCTTAGAAGCCAGGTTGAAGTAGAAATTAGCCGAGTGATAGCGCAAGGCCCCTACGGTACTTAGCTGCGAGAGGCCGTGGATGGAAGCCCACAAAGCTGCAATCTGGGTAAAAAGAATCCACGGCGAACGTGGTCCATTAGACTCAGAAATTGCATCTCGCACCAAATTCATGATGAAGGTAAATGCCTTGCCCATATCAAATGGTTGCTCAGTTTCGCCGGTCTCGTCGAAAGAAACGGGGACGATTGAGCGGCTAGAGACCTCAATGAGGGCAACAAACCCAATGGGATCCTCAAGCGCATATTCCAAGTACCCAAAGCCGGTTGCCTTGATATAAGCAAGTCCGTGGGAGCCTTCAGGCAGAACCTGGTTTTGGCGCATGATTGCCAGCGTATTAGCTTCATCCAAGGATTCTTCCAAAGCACGCAACAGGTGAGAATCGCCGTCAAAGAGATGCTCGGCATCTGGCAGATCTACGCCCGCCCGTGCAGCTGCTGAGCCCAGATGCAGATTAGGAAGCCCATTGTAGACGATTTCTTCCGCCGCACCTCGGAAAATGGCTGCGCACTTTTCCTCCGCCGTGCACTTTGGCATGTCCTTTGCAGCAGTAGTAAACGGGACCAGCGGTTCCCCAGAAAGCGCCTCTGGTTCGAAGGGGGCTATCTGCCCGTCGCGCAAGCAAATTTCCAAGCCGGAAAACAACGTCTCAAGACAAGCATTAAAGGTCTGCTTCTTCGCCGTCGGCGAAAGGTGTCGCATAATTCCAAACGTGGCCAAGTGGGTAATTCCCTGCAGCTCACACAAGAAAGAGAGCGACTGGATAACTACCAGCCGGTGCTTAAACTCGCCCCGTGCGGCAACTGCCGCATCCCGCATGTGCTCGAGTACCCAGCGGAAGATGGGAGGAAATGCGTCGAAGCTTTCCGCCTGCTCAATGCCGTCTTCAAAGTTGGGAAAGCTCGTCGCCGTCTGACAGTTATTATAAGCAGCGAAATAGGTCGGGTTTTCAATAGCTAAGTTAAAGTAAACCTTGGCTACTTCACGAAGTTTCTCAATAGCCGCAGCATCATCCGGCAACCTATCTAGTGCCTTAAACGCTGCCACACGGATTCTTTCATCCAGGAATCGGCTGGTTTGAATATATAGGTCGTGGTCGTCTTCAAAAAAGGACTTAGCTTCATCGACTGGCACATCGATTTGCTCCGCGACAGCACAAACCTGTAAAGCGTCGCGCCCACCCTTGGCCAGGATACGAGCACTCTGCTCCAGCAAGCGCTGCTTAGCGGAGCCCGCGTGGGAGACGGAGCCTTCAGGATTGTTCACACAAATAATCCTAGCGATTTCCTGCAAAAATTCAGCCCGGTCCGCCCATTTTATAGCTCAATTCACCCACAAAAAGGTGACATCACTGGGATAGACCTATTGCAGATCACTGCGTTCAAGCCCGATACAATTTTGGCCCCAACCCTGACGGGTTGGGGGCCAAAATAAAAACTAACTGTTCACCCGTCTAGCAGGCGAACGCTATTTACTCGTTGCCGAGCTTGCCATCAGCAGCGTCGCGAGCCTTGTCGATCTGGTCTGCCTTGTCCTCGCCCAGCTTGCCCTTAGCTGCGTCAGCAGCCTTGTCCAAGCCCTTATCGGTGAACTCTTCGCCCTTGTCGGAGTTCAGTGCATCCTTGGCCTTATCGAAGATACCCATGTGGTTATCCTTTCTTCTAGTTCTAGCTTTGTCTAATTATTGCCGTGTCCGGCGACACATCCCAACGTACCGATACTTCTAGCTCCATGCCACCAAATCGAGCGATTGAGTCACTAGACCAAATATTCTTTTCCGCTAAACCAAAAGCAATTCCGCTCTGTAACGGAGTTCTTCTCAGAATGACAAATGGAGGCCCCACAGCCTGACGACCATGTCAGGCCACTGGCTTAGCCGCACTCCAAAGCCCCATGCTATTAGGCAGCGGCAGCATTTTGGCTAATACCAAATGCCCAGATTCTTGCGAATGCTAGCGTTAGACGATATTGACGTTTCCTCCCCTGACAAAGGCTTTGCACCATGGCTACTGCTAACCCACCGCGCCCATCACACCCGGATACGGGCGGGGAATTTTTTGGCTTAGTTTGGCCAGGCAAAGACGCAGCCCGAGAAGCCGCACATACGCCCTTGGCGCGGAATTTCCCGCTCGATTCTGCTCTTAGTACACCGGGTGACTCCCTCAATAGGATTTTTGCCGCAGATAACCTTCCAGTCTTAAAAGAGCTAGCCGCCCGCCGGGAAGTCTTCGACGTCATATATATCGATCCCCCTTATAACACGGGCAAAGACTTCGTCTACCGCGATAACTATCGTTTACGTCGCCAGATGCGTTCAGGTAGCTATGCGGAATGGCACTCGGAATGGCTGTCGATGATGCTCCCCCGGTTAATTTTGGCTCGTGAAGTACTGTCCCCTGAGGGGTTCATCTTCGTCTCCATTGGCGAAGACGAGGTAGCCAATACCCGCAAGGTTCTCGATGAGGTTTTTGGCGAGGGATGCTTTGCCGGCCAATTGATTTGGAAGAAGGCCGGTACTGGCAAAAATGATGCAAAATACGCCGTGGTAGAGCACGAATACATCCTGTGTTATGCCCGAACTCCAGACAACCCCGGTTTCAATATCGATATCCAAGGTCATACCTCCACTAAATATAACCATGAGGATGACAAGGGAAAATACTCCTTGGTACGCCTAGATTCTAAAACCCTTGGTTACCTTCCTTCTCTAGATTTTCCTATTTCAGGGCCCGATGGAAAGGAGTATTGGCCAGACCAACCGGCGGGAAAGAAAAAGGTCGCTCGCTGGCGATGGAGCCTCGACAAGGTGGAACAGTTCTACGATGAGCTGGTTTTCCGTCGAGGGTTTGTCTACACCAAGAACTACCAGAAGGTAGGAGCACGCCCACGTTCGATCCTGGACGGCGAGCGCTTTGGAGTGACCCGCACCGGCCGACGCGATGCGGAGGAAGCAATGGGTATAGAGGGCATCTTCGATTTTCCAAAGCCGGTACGCCTGATTAAACACCTTCTGTCCATTGGTGGTGGCAAGGATGCTCGCGTCTTAGACTTCTTTGCTGGGTCCGGCACCACAGCGCAGGCGGTTATAGAGCTCAACGCCGAAGATGGGGGGTCCAGGACTTTCCATCTAGCGCAAATTCCGGAGCCTACCTCCCCGCGTAGCACGGCTCACCGCGCTGGTTTTTCTACCGTTGCAGATATTTGCATGGAAAGGGTGCGCAAGGTTCCAGGTGCTACCTTTCAGGTCTTTAAGCAGTTCTAGGTTTGTGCGGTACCGGATGGACGGCCAGGAATTCCGAAGAAATCTAAGACGCGATCGGTAGCGAAGAACCTACCTACCTCGTTGTGCGCGTCCGCCGTGCCTCCAGGCCACACGTGCGAACCCCCGGCGATACGGATATGTTCGAGCGGTGCGGTACAACCACTCCACCTCATATCGAGCGCATTATTGACCAAGCGGGTGGTATCGACCTTGGTCGAACAACCATTGCGTTTGCGGTCTTGTTCCAGCACGGACTCCACGGAGTAGTACTTGGTCTTGTGGCGAGTGCCTCCGTAATAGCCCACCACAGGGTCTACGGTGCCGTGCATATCCAGCCGCCCGACGGGAGAGTGCGCACAGTTTTTCAGAATGTCTTCATAATAGGCAGCGGAAACGGTGGCAACGGATTTGAAGGTATCGGGCATCTGGCAGGCCAGATAGGCAGCGAATCCGCCGCCATTAGACATACCGGTGGCAAAAATTCGACCATCATCGACATGGTAAGTAGCGCGGACCGCATCAATTATTTCCCGCACAAACTTCTTATCTTCCGTTGTCGAGGTCTTGGCATATGGAGCGGGGCTCCACGCCTTTTTCTTGCCTTCTGGGAAAATCATGATGGCATCTGCAGCATCAAGACGAGAATAACCACGGAGGTTTTCGGCAGACTGACCCCACCCGTGAAAGGCGAGGACGATAGGCCATTTTTTATCCCCAGAATAGTCTTTGGGCACACTGAGGATAAAGGAACGCCCGGAAGGCAGGTTGATCGTCCTAAAAGAGCCCGGCTCAGGGCCGTTCAAGGGTGCGGAGGTAGGGATTCCTAGGTTAACGGTGTTGGTGGTCTCTGCCGCGTGCGGGGACTCTGTTGATTCGCTAGAACACGAAGTGCCAGCAGCGGCAAGGAAACACACAGTTACCGCACCGAGCACGGCCCGAAGTGACCTCGCGTTCATCCTTGTCTTCCCTTCTGCCATGCGTCCCATAAGTGCTTATAACGGCCACCATAATCTAGCAGGTCGTGGTGACTTCCCTGTTCAACCACGCGGCCATTATCCATCACGATGATTCTATCCGCCCGTGCTGCTTGGTCGAGCCGATGCGCCACGACCAACGCCGAACGCCCACGGGTGACTTCGATGGCGGCCTTTTCGAGGGCTTCGGCTCCCACCGAACCCGCCTCCGCAGTGGCCTCATCCATAATGACGATTTTCGGGTCCAAAAGCAATATTCGTGCTAGCGCGAGTTGTTGGGACGCCACAGGATCTAATTGGACTCCCTGTGAGCCGATAACCGTATCTAGGCCCTCGTCTAGTTGCGCAAACCAGCGTGCGCCCACCCGGTCGAGTGCTTGAAGCATCTGTGCGTCGCTTGCCTGAGGGGCAGCCAAAGAAAGATCCTCGCGGAGGGTGCCTGAAAAAACGTGTACCTCTTGGGAGATCATGGCTAATCGCGCCACACGCTCAGCGTCCGAAAGAAGTGCTACCTCTACCCCGTCGACCAAGACCTTTCCTTCCTCAGGAACCCGCAAGCCAGCCAAAAGTGCGGCCACGGTAGTCTTACCCGCGCCGGAGGCTCCGACTAAAGCCACCGTATGCCCGGCAGGAATATTGAGGCTGATGTCTCGTACAGCCCAGCCACCGTTGCCGTAGCTAAAACTCACATTTCGCATTTCGGCTTCTCCGTATGGGGCTGGAGCGCCGTAATCCGGCACCGCCCGCGGCGGGTCAACGACGACCCCGACTATGCGAGACAGCGAGGCGTAGCCGGATTGTACGGTGTCGATTACCCGCATCAATCCCATGAGTGGGCCCCGCAAACGGATGAGCAGAAGCATGGCTGAGGTTACGGCGCCAACCGTGAGTGCTCCCGTTTGCACCGCCCAAAAACTCACCCCAAGACCACAGCACAGCATGGTGAGCTCGATGCCAGTCATCCACAGCTGTAGAACCATCATGGTTTTACGTGCTGCGTAGCCATCCTTTACCACTTGCGCGGAGGCACGTTCGATGCCGGCATGCATCTGCCCTTCCAGTCCAAAGGCGCGCACGGTCTTTCGCCCTCGTATCGCCTCAAGAAGCCTGCGCGCGCGCTCAGCCATGGCCGCACGCTCGTCGGCATAGCGGCCAGGGGCTCGGTGCAGGTACCTGCAAGCGGCGACTACATATAGCGGCGTAACTGCAACTATTACCAGTATGTATTGCCAATTGAGGCTAAGCAGCGCCACCCCGGTGGTGGTGATGGCAAAAGCAGATTTGGCCAACACTGGTGCGGTCTCGGTGACCGCTGCCGAGAGCTCTGCTACATCATCGGTAGAGCGAGAGACCAAATCCCCGGTGCCCGCTTCCTCCACACGATGTGTGGGCAAGCGCAAAGCGGTAGACAGCATGTCTTCACGCAAAGCCGAAATCACCCGCTCTATAAGGCGGGAGAGAAGAAAGAACCCCGCTGCGGAGAGCACTGCGGAGACGACGGCTACCACTATCAACGAAAGGCCAATAGTAGAAATTGCGCTTTTGGTGATGACGGCATCAACAATCTTTCCCAGCAGGATCGGGATCGCTACATTGGCGCTTGCGCCCGCGGTGAGTAAGGCAAGGGCCACGGCAGCCTGCAGCCGCGAACCGGGGACGTCGGAAAGTTGCCGGCTAATTTCTTCGCGCACCTGGCGCCAAGAAGCCGTAGGAAACCGCATCATAGCCTCGATCCCATAGCAGTCCATGCCGGCGAAGCGGTATAAACGAGTGTTGGCTTTATACCGCGGTGGTGTGCTACCCGCTGCGCAATGACTTGCTCAGTCACCGAGTCCACGGCGGTAGTGGGATCGGCTAAAACAAGGACCGCAGGGTCCGCCGCAATTGCTCGTGCTAGCGCCACGCGCTGCTGTTGTCCCCCGGAAAGATTCCGGCCGCCCTCCCCCACCTCGCGATCTAAACCACCCGGGATATCTTCCCCCGCGGCCGTGTAAAGCGCCCGTTTGGCAACCGCGCTATCGGAAGAAATATTCTCCTGCACGGTTCCCTCAAAAAGCAGCGTATCGTGCGGAGCAACAAGGAAACGCTCCCGCGGCAGAAAAACTAGATCACCTGGGACAGGCTCGGCCACCACGCTCACTCCAGGGGCGAGGGCCGGAAGCTGCGGTTTCTTGCCTTCCACGCTGGGAGCAGCAAGGACGGCTGTAATGCGGGCAGCACTTGCCTGCGCGGCTGCCCAGCGCGAGGCAATATTTCGTCCCAACATCGTCATCGGCGTGATGACGAACTGCGTCAGACCAATAACCGTAATAAGCTCACCCACACTGATAGTGGAATGCATTGCCAGCGCACCTGCCCCAAGGCCCACCGCAATGACATACACCGAGCCCAAAATCTCCGTAGCAGCATTGAGGCGCGCTTGGGAGGCATTGGCGTCTACCGTTCGCTCATAGGCAGTGTCAGAGGCCTGGGCATAGCGCATACTCACCGTTGCTACCGCACCCAAGCCTTTGAGTATCCGAATGCCGTGCACCAGATCGGTGGCCATTGCACTGGCTTTGGCCAACGCCGCCTGGCGGATTCCTGAGCGGGCGCGCAGTGGCTGTGCCGCGCGCACCGAGCCCGACACCACGAGCGGGCCGCCACACAAAATGGCAATGCCCAAGGGTAGATTGATGCGGCTGGTCATGATAGCCACATACACAATGGCGCTAATCTCTGCGACGGGGAATACCGTCATCATCACCGCATTCTGCACCCGCCTAGCGTCCGTGGAGGCAATAGCCAGCAACTCGCCGGCGCTGCGGGGCTTGCCCGCCATTCCACGCGGGTCTTGAATCCTATCCGTGATGGCCATGCGGACATCGTGGCCAATTACCAACATGGCTCGGGCATTCAGCCCGCGCCCGTACCAGGCGGCTAGGGCATTAAGACCGAATGCGGCTACTAATACCGCTAGCCATAGCCCCAGCCGGTGGATGGATCCCTGCTCCACGGCTTCATCGATGGCATGGCCCACTATCACTGGGGTGGTGGCGTTAAGCAGAAAGGACACAACCATGCATAGCGCTGCCGGCACAGTAAGAGCAGGGCGGGAAAAGACCGTCTTCAGCAGCCACCTGGGATCTGATGCTGCGGGAAGTGTCCTCATAGGCAGCCATTCTAATTCGCGGTAGGTTAGATGAGCTATGTCGACTCGCCGCCCAGATCCCCGTCACTTTCCTAGCTACCGCAAGGCCTCCACGAAGCAAGGCCCCGGTTTCCGCACTGCCGCGCAACGCACCGCCTCCGCCCAAGCCTTCCGCCGCGGCGCTAGCACGTACCACGATGTACGCCCTGGCTATCCGGACGAAGTCACTGCCCTTATCGCCCCTGCCCACACCGTAGCTGATATAGGTGCAGGTACCGGAAAGTTCACTGAGTCCCTTCCCAATGAGCGGGTTATAGCCTTGGAGCCTTCCGCCGATATGGCGGGAGTTCTCGCTTCCCGTCTACACCTGCCGGTCCTGCGTGCTACGGCCGAAAACACCGCGCTTGCCGACGCCTCCTTAGACGCAGCCTGCCTCGCCCAAACCTGGCACTGGGTTGATGTGGCAGCCGCCTGCGCAGAGCTTGACCGCGTCCTCGCGCCGGGCGGAAAAATCCTCTTGGTCTGGAATACGCTCGATGTCAATGCCGACCCATGGGTTTTGCGGCTTTCTCGCATTATGCACTCTGGCGATGTACATAAACCGGGTTTCTACCCGGACTATACGGCGCCGTGGTCTTTAGAGCGAGAACTCCGCCTGACCTGGGAGCACAAACTTACCCCGGAACAACTTCACCAGCTAATGCATACCCGGTCTTACTGGCTACGCAACGGCGAAGCCATCCATGAGCGCATGACCCACAACCTGGACTGGTACCTCTACGAGCACTTGGGATATACGCCCGGACAAAAACTGCACATCCCGTACCGCACGGATGCCTTCGTGCTGGTACGGGAGTCGGATTAAAGCAGGATCTGCGCTAGGAGCGAGCCCACGACGCAGGAAGTAAATACCGAGATGGCGCCGGGAATCAGGAAGGAGTGGTTGATGACGAACTTGCCAATGTGCGTCGTTCCCGTGCGGTCAAAGCCGATGCAGGCAAGGTCCGAGGGGTAGGTGGGCAAGATGAAGTAGCCGTAGGCCGCGCCGTAGAAACCGACGATGATGGCAGGGTCGATGCCCAGCTGCAGGCCAATCGGAGCAATTGCAACCAAGGCCGCGGCCTGCGAGTTCACCAGCTTAGACACGATGACCAGCACCACGGCGTAGGCCCATGGGGCGGCCTCCACTACGGAGCCCAGGTTGGATTCCAAAGCGTCGATATGGGCTTCGAAGAAGGTATCCGCCATCCAGGCCACACCGAACACGGAGAATACTGCGGTCATGCCGGCTTTAAACACCGGGGTGGAAGCGATCTTTTTTGGGTCTGCCTTGCAGCTGAGCAAGATAATTGCGCCGGCTACCAGCATGACCATTTGGATAACCAGGTTCATAGACAGCGGGCTTAGCTCGCCATCATCTCCCGGAACAAGCGGGCGAAGGAATTCAAAGGCACCGAGGGCGACAACGCTGGCGATAGCGACGAGGAAGATAACTACCGCACGCTTTGCTTCCGGCGAAAATTCCTCATCCATAAGCGACCCAGTGGATTGGTTGATGCTTTCGGCAAACTCCGGATCCTTCATTCGCTCCTGGAATGCCGGATCCTCGTCCAAGTCCTTGCCGCGGCGCAGCGACCACAGTGCGGCAAGAATGACGCCAGAAAGTGACGCTGGAAGAGCCACCATCAGGATCTGCGGGATGGAATAGGCGTGGTCGATAGCGCCGGCATTTTCCGCGATGATAGACGCCAAGGACACGGTGGCCACAGACACTGGAGAGGCCGTGATACCCATCTGCGCCGACGTCGAGGCGACAGCCATCGGGCGTTCTGGGCGGATGCCCTTTTTCAGCGCAATGTCCTCAATAATCGGAAACATCGTGTACACCACGTGGCCCGTACCGCATAGGACCGTCAAGAACCAGGTAGTAAGCGGCGCGAGGATGGTGATGCGCTCTGGGTGGGCGCGAAGGAACTTTTCGGCAAATTGCATCATCACTTCCAACCCGCGGGCCTGTTGCAAGGTAGCCGCGCAACCAATGACTGCGATGATGGTCAGCATCACTGACACCGGAGGCTCGCCCGGGGCGAGGCCGAAAACAAAGACCATGAGCATCAGACCGATGCCGGAGATTAGTCCCAGCCCGATGCCACCATAGCGAGTGCCCAAGAGCAGGGCGCTAAGGATGATGATGATCTGGAGCACGATGGCCAGAATTGAATCTGGCGCGATTACGCTGGCTAACATACAAAGCCTTCCATCACGAGAGGATCTATAACTGGTTATATCCTATCGATCCCCACATGAACGGACATAAACGGACAGGCGAGCTAATTCTCACACCGTTTTCAGTGCAAAAATCGCTCGCCTGAATGCTATAATCCCAGCGTAACGGGCATACTGCTAGCGCTTCTTGCCGCGCCTCTCCCGCACTCGCACTGCGATGCGGATGGGCGTTCCATGAAAGCCAAAACGCTCACGGAACTTGCGCTCGAGGTAGCGGCGATAGGCCGCATCCAAAAATCCTGTCGTGAACAAGACAATCGTCGGCGGCTGCGTGGATGCCTGCGTGGCGAACAAAACGCGCGGCAGGCGGTTATTTTTCATCGGCGGAGGATTAGCTGCGATGGCCTCACGCAACCAGTTATTCAACTGCCCCGTAGACACGCGCTGGTCCCAGCTTTCCAGCGCCTCGATCATGGCAGGTTCCAGCTTCTGCAGGGCGCGGCCCGTTTCGGCGGAAATATTCACACGCGTAACCCACGGTAGGTGGCTCAGCTGCTGATCGATCTCGCGGTCTAGGTAGTAGCGGCGGTCCTCATCCATGAGGTCCCACTTATTGAATGCGATAACGAGGGCTTTCCCTGCCTCTAGCACCATATTAAGCACGCGCTGATCCTGCTCAGAGATCTCCTCAGAGGCGTCGATAAGCATAATGCAGACCTCGGCAGCATCGATAACGCCGCGCGTACGCAAGGAGGCATAGTACTCATGTCCCTGCGCGTTTTTGACCTTCTTGCGCAGGCCGGCAGTATCAATGAACTTCCACAGCTGCTCATCCAGCTGTACCAAAGAGTCCACCGGATCCACGGTGGTGCCCGCGACATTATCCACCACGGAGCGCTCTTCACTGGTCAGCTTATTGAGCAGGGAGGATTTACCCACATTAGGCTTGCCCACCAAAGCGACGCGGCGCGGACCAGAAGTAATCGCGGTCTGCCGCGGCTCTTCCGGAAATACCCGCAAAATCTCATCGAGCACATCCGCGCCGCCGCGGCCGTGCTGAGCAGATACCGGCCACGGATCGCCCAGGCCCAGCGCATAAAACTCGGCCATATCCGCATACTGATTATCGGAATCAAACTTATTCGATACCAGAATCACCGGCACGGGGGATTTTTGCAGGCGGCGGGCCATGACCTCATCCGTCGCAGTAATTCCCACCTTGGTGTCTACCACCATGACGATGACGTCAGCAGTTTCCATCGCCACCTCTGCCTGGCGAGCGATTGCGCCATGGATGCCCTTGACGTTCGGATCCCAACCGCCGGTATCTTGTACCAAAAAGCGCTGCCCATTCCAGTCCGCTACATAGGAGATTCGGTCACGGGTAACGCCCGGGTGGTCTTCTACCACTGCTTCGCGGCGGCCAAGGAAACGATTGACCAAAGAAGACTTGCCCACATTAGGGCGACCCACAATGGCTACCGTGCACAGAGCTTCTTCGGTGTGATCATCGGACTCAACACCAAAAGCACGGGAGAGTTCCTCCCATTCCTCTTCGCTTAGCGGCTCTTCTCCTTCTGTTTCTTCACCAAAATCGGCCTCGCCGAATTCCGAGTCATCGAACTCATAGTCAAATTCCTCGGCATTGAAGTCATCAGCGGCCCAACCAGGAGAGGCTTCTACCACCTCATCATCAAACTTTCCGGCCGGGTAATGGAACTGAGTCTCCGACTCTTCCTGGGGATCATGCTTAGTCATTGACTGACTCCTTTACCACGTTAATCAGGGCCTGTATGACATCCTCAGGGCTCATATCCGAGGTATCAACTAAGGTTGCATCGTCTGCTGGGCGCAACGGCGAGGTTTTGCGTGAAGAATCTGCCGCATCGCGGCGCTGCACGTCTGCGAGTACCGTCTCGTAGTCTGAAGCGATTCCTGCCCTTTCGTTCTGCGCCTGACGTCGGCGGGCTCGGACTTCAGCAGAGGCGGTCATGAATGCTTTAGCAGGGGCATCAGCAAGCACAACAGTGCCAATATCGCGCCCTTCTACAATAGCGCGATGTGCCTCGCGGGCTAGTTTGCGCTGCAGGGCTACCAGGTTTTCCCGAACTTCCGGAATGGCAGATACGGCGGAGACATTGCGAGTGACTTCGTCTTCCCGAATAACGCGCGCGACATCCTCGCCGCCGAGAAGAACCTCGGTGGAATCTGGATCATCGGAAACTTCCAATGGCAGATCGGCTGTAGCAGCAATCACCGCGGACGTATCCGCAGGGTCCACTCCCTTACGCAACACGGCAAGAGTTGCTACACGGTACATGGCACCAGTGTCGATGTACTTTGCATCGAGTTGTTTGGCTAGGGCGCGGCACGTGGTCGACTTACCAGTCCCAGAAGGGCCATCCACAGCCAGGATGAGGCCCTGATTCGGCATATTAGAAATCATTACATCTCCACCGCCTTATACAAACTAGTCAATTCGCTGGAATTGAGAGCTCGCAGACCACCGGGCTTCATATCGCCCAACTGCACCGTATGAAGCTTGGTACGCACCAAACGCTGCACGGGGAAGCCCGCCTCTTTCAACATGCGGCGCACAATGTGCTTGCGCCCCTCATGCAGCTCAAGACGAACCAAAGAATATCCCTGGTTGGTATCTACAACCTGCGCAAAATCTGCCTTTGCCAGGCCATCCTCCAACTCGATTCCTTCCTTGAGCTGTCGCACAAGCTTCCGGTCGGCCTCACCCAAAACAGTTGCGAGGTAGGTCTTCGTCACCTCATACTTAGGGTGCATCAAACGGTTAGCCAACTCGCCGTCATTGGTGAGAATAAGCAGCCCCTCGGTATCGGCGTCGAGGCGGCCTACGTGAAAAAGACGCTGGCCAGCAGCAACCTTTTCCGAAACCACGTCGCCTACGCACGGGCGGCCCAGGTCATCAGACATAGTGGACTGCATGCCGCGCGGCTTGTTGAGCACAAAATATTCGTGCTCCTCGTTGACATTGACGCGCACACCATCTACTCGGATGACGTCAACAGAGGGGTTTACCTTAACGCCCTGCTTGGAAATGATCTTGCCGTTGACCTCAACACGGCCGGCATCGATGAGGATTTCAGCGTGGCGACGAGAAGCAACGCCTGCCTTAGCGAGCACCTTTTGGAGACGTTCCCCCTTAGGCTTGTCTTCATCGACCAGCCAATCGGCGCCCAGTTCTCGGGCTACGGATTCTGCAGTAGCCTTCTGCTTTTTCTTTGACACATGCTGGTGACGGGCCGGCTTAGCATTAGAGACAATGATGTCACTGTCTCGCTGCTTCTTATCCGGTGTGCCGTCACGGCGAGCGGGAGGAGTCACGTACGTGTCCTTTTCTCTCGAAGATATGAAATTACCTGGGCAATCTTACCCCACGCTAGTACTCCTCGTCGATCGCCTCCACGTCAGGCAATAGCGGCGCCAAGTCCGGCAAGCGCTCCAAAGAATCAATCCCTAATAACTCGAGGAACAATTCCGTCGTCTCATAGCGGTGCGCGGCACCTTCAAAATCATCCTGCGGCAGCTCCCGCACCAATCCGCGCAGGCCTAGGGTCCGCATAACACCATCGACATTGACGCCGCGAACAGCGGCAACCTGCTGGCGGGTTACGGGCTGGCGGTAGGCTACCACCGCCAATGTCTCCAGGGCCGCACGCGAGAGCTTTGTCTGGGCGCCATCCAATAGGAATTCTTCTACCGCGCCTGCGTTTTCGGAACGCGTATAAAAGCGCCACCCCTCTTGGGTCTCGCGCAACTCGATACCAGAACCACGATCATTCAGCTCGCGCTGGACAGCGCGCAGGCAATCACTGACGACGCCCCTTTCCGCCCCCAAAGCACGCGCCAAGGACTCCACCGAAGCTGGGGAATCGAGTACGAGCAAGATTGACTCAAGGCGGGAACGGAGCTGCGAGATGAGGGGAAGGTCCATAGACGCCAAGCTTACTGTAGCGGAAAACGACGCCTGAAATTTCCTAAATCACTTTCGCTTCTAAATGTGAGTCGGGTAACATATTGCCATGGAAACTATTACCCGCACTGACAGACTCATTCTCATCCCACTGTCCGCCGCCAATATCGAAGAGACCCACAAGGTCTACAGCGACGGACGAATCTGGAGCCACCGACCCAACGGGCGCTTTGCTGATATCCGCACCACCCGTGCACTCGCGCAATCCTCCTCCCAGTCGTGGGACGCCCACCATTTTGGACCATGGGCCGCCTACATGCGCCATAATCCTTCTGAGTTCGTCGGAGTTGGTGGGGCCATTTTTGTCGAAGACGGAAATTTCTGGGACATCAAATACCGCCTCCGCCCTGCTCACTGGGGCTCAGGATTTGCTACAGAGATCACTTCGGCGACGCTAAAGAGCATCCGCCAGGTTGATCCTGAATCCCCCATCACCGCCCGAGTGACGACCAACCACCCAGCAGCGATCCGGGTCATTGAAAAGCAAGGACTCCAACAAGTGTGGGAAGGCCGCCGCGTGGGCACCGAGGACAACCCAGATGAGCCTGACGTACGCGTCTATTCTGATCGCGAGCTGGCCCCTGAGACGCTGAAGTTTATCCAGCAGCGTCCTTAGTCCCAGTTCGCGGCGGCAACTACCGCTGGGTCAACGTCCAAACCCGTCCACGAAAGGTCCAACTGGCCCAGCGCTTCTTCCTGTTGTGCGTCAACCGCCTTGGCCTTGTACAACTCCAAAAGAGCCAAGAAACGGCCCACAACTTGCATAGAAACCGTGCAATCGCGGGTCAGGGAACCAAAACTCATCCATTGACCGGCGCCCAGTAGCTTTAGGGTTTCCAGGATCTTGCCGGCTTGCTCTGGTACCGATACCGCCACGGAGTGCACGTGGCCGGTGGCCACTTCTTCCGGCGGCTTTGGGCGGAAGACTCCCGCGGCGAGCTCTGCGAAACTGGCTGGCGTATGGCCGAGGGAGACAGGAGGCAGTAGCTCCGCAAACTTCTCCTCGATAGCTACCGCCCGCGGATAGCTCCGCTGAGCCTCGCGCTGCCACTCCGCGAATTGGTCCGCTACTAGTTTATAGGCCTTATATTGCAAAAGACGAGCAAAAAGAAGGTCGCGCGACTCCAGCAGTTCCAAGTCTTCAATCTCGTCGACATCACCGCGAGGCAGGAGCCGCGCCGCCTTTAAGTCCAAAAGCGTCGCTGCCACCAGCAAGAAATCAGTGGTCTCATCCAAATCCGCAGACTCGCCCAGCTGCCGCGTATAGGCGACAAACTCGTCCGTTACCTCTGAAAGCGCAACATCAGTCACGTCCATCTTTTTGGACTGGATAAGCTGCAAAAGCAGGTCAAATGGGCCCTCAAAATTTCGCAGTGCAATGCGAAAGCCCGTAATCTCCGGCTGGGTCACGATACCTTAAACGGTCGAGCGCTCAATGACCTCTTTGGCCAGGTTGCGATACTGCTGCGTAGCAGGAGAGTTTGGCGCCCACGTAGTAATCGGCTCTCCGGCCACTGACGTTTCCGGGAAACGAACGGTCCGAGTAATTACGGTGTCAAAGACTTTATCGCCAAAATAGTCCACCACTCGGGACATAACTTCCCGAGCATGCTTCGTGCGGCGATCAAACATGGTCACCAAGATACCCATGACCTCAAGATCAAAGTTGATACGGTCAGAGACCTTTTCCACCGTGTCAGTCAATAGCGCTAAACCACGCAAGGAGAAGAACTCGCACTCCATTGGGATGATCACGCCCTGGGAGCAGGCAAGCGCGTTGACGGTAAGCAGCCCCAAGGAGGGCTGGCAGTCGATGATGATGAAGTCATAATCGCGCCGCACTGGGCGCAGGGCCCGAGCTAGCGTGTGTTCGCGGCCTACTTCATTGACCATCTGAATTTCCGCAGCAGAAAGGTCAATATTAGCCGGTACCAAATCCAGGCCTGCTACCCCAGTGTGCTGGATAGCGGAGTGAATAGAAGTATGGCTATCGAGCATGACGTCATAGATAGTGTCCTCGATATCGTCATGTGTGAGCCCCAAACCTGCCGAAAGCGCACCCTGCGGGTCAAGGTCAACCAAGAGGACTTTACGCCCATACTCAGCGAGGCAGGCTCCCATATTAATGGTGGAGGTGGTCTTACCCACGCCACCCTTTTGGTTACACATCGAGATAATGGTAGCCGGCCCATGCTTTTCCAAGGGTGCGGGTTCTGGCAACTCGCGGATAGGACGACCGGTCAGCCCCACCTCTACATCAGAGGCAGAAAAAAGACCCTCTTCGCTCACAGTCACACCTGCTTCCTTGACGCCAAGTTCCGGACCATGACACCTGGCTTAGGGTTGATTACAACGTTGTCATTAAAGCGTACCCGCTACAGCAAGAAAGTACCGAGACTTAGTTTATATCAAGCTTTTAGCGTTGACTAGAACGTCGTTTAAGCGCGGCCACGAGAGCGATCAGAACGATAAGGATCGCCGCAGCTGCCCCTCCGATAATCCAGCCCATATGCGAGCTCTCATTTTCATCTTTGGGTTCTTCCTGTTGCCGCTTATCGAGGTTCTCCGACTCAGATTGATAATTAGGGTCCTGCAAAGTGACGATGAGGGCGGCACCAGAGCCATCATTGCGCAGCAACTGCATAATGAAGGGATTATCAGGCGCTTCTCCCTCTGGATACGTCAGAGTGAGGGTGCGTGATGAAGCATCCACGTCGCGCTTTACGCCTTGGATGATATTTCCTTCACCATCAAGGTAGCGCAGCTTAACGTCGTTTTCTTCCGTGTCCTTAAACTGCTGGTAGAGGTCATAGGCCTGCTTGAGCCCCATCTTCGCGGTAATAGTATTGCCTTCAATATGGGATTCAAGGTTGACGTATTCCGCGCCTTCTAGATTGGCCTCCCCTGCAGGCTTACGTTCCGGTTTTTTACCTGGCACTACCGGGAGATTTTCCTTCCCCTTCGCCGGCGCGGGCTTGTCCGCCCCACCTTCGTCTCCCTTGCCTGCCGGGGCATTGCCGCCTTCATCCGACTTATTCGGCGCCGGGCCAGGCGCTGGAGCTGGAGCCCCCTCTGCACCGTCGATTTCTTCCTGAATGTCTTCCTGCTCCACCGAACCATCGGCTACCAGCGTGAGAGTTGCATTCATACCCTGGGCGGAGACGGGAACAGAGATTTGGCCGCCCTCTGGTGGGGCGGTGATGGTAGCAGAGGTACCAGAGGCAGAAACGTTCCACCCATCACCCGAGTAGCTCGCCTCGGCCGGCACTGGCAGGCTCACGGTCGTGGTTTCGCCGGCCGGAACCGGGATAGGCGCGGCAATAGCGGCTTCTACCTCCGGTGGCAGCTGTGCCTGCGCCACCGCGGGGAAAAGCAACGCGGTAGAAAGTACCGCGCCGGCTACACGAGTAGAAAACATATATGTCCTTTCTTAGGCACGGGGGTGAGCAGTGCGCCACACCTCACGCAAGGAGTCGGCAGTGACGTGGGTATATATTTGCGTTGTCGTCACGGATGAATGTCCCAGCAATTCTTGCACGGTGCGCACATCTGCGCCGCCTTCAAGCAGGTGCGTCGCAAAAGAATGCCGCAAGGTGTGGGGAGAAATGGACTTTCCCAGATCTACACGCTGTGCAGCTGTCTTTAACACTGCCCACGCGCTTTGGCGCGATAAAGCCCCGCCGCGGGTATTGAGAAACAACGCCGGCGTTGTGCCTTTGCTCAGCACCGGACGAGCCCGCACTAAATAGCCGTCAATGGCCTGGCGGGCATGCGACCCCAAGGGCACAATCCGCTCTTTGTCGCCCTTTCCGTGCAGGTGGATTACCTCTTGCGCAGAGGAAACGTCATCAACGTTTAGGGAGATTACTTCTGAAATTCGCGCGCCAGTACCGTAGAGCATTTCCAGCAGGGCACGGTCGCGCACATCCACCGGGGTTTCAGTGGGAATTGCCTCAATAAGGCCGCTGACCTCGTCCACCGATAACGTCTCAGGCAAATGCTGTCCAGTTGATGGAGGGGTAACCTCCACCGCAACATCGACGTCTACAACGCCTTCTGCCACGGAAAATTTATGCAACCCGCGGGCTACGATGAGAGCACGATTAGCCGAGGACGCAGCCATTTTTGACCGCAGATCCTTGAGATAAGCCTCCACCATAGGCCGCGTTACCGCGCGCAGGTCCTCTACCCCGTTGTCCTCCAACCAAGTGACATAGCGCCGAACATCACGGCGATAATTACTCAACGTATTGGCAGAAACGCCTCGCTCAACCGCTAGATGATTAAGCCACGTCTGCGCTATATCTTCGACCGCGCTCACAGCTGCTTCAGGTCCGCGCCCGTGCGCCGGGCACTCATCGACGTCGGCCGCAACGTGAAAGGCTCATCCACGCTGCGGGTCGCCTTGCCACCGCGCAGCACTGCATAAGCCGCCAAAATGCCGCTGCAGGCGATGGAATTGACGATTTCGCCTCGCATTACCTTGTCGACGGCGTCCTCGAGCCGGACCCAAGCAACCTCCATATCAGCTTCTTCATCCCCGGTAGCCTCCATACGCGGCACCTCAGAAAGGTCGGAGGCTAAGAAAACACGGACCGCTTCTTCGCAGAACCCCGGTGAAGTTACCAAATCCGTCAGCACTGACCACGTCTGCGCGCTCAGACCAGCTTCCTCCTGTAACTCCCTCTTCGCGCCGGTTAGCTCATCTTCGCCGCGTACGTCGAGCAAACCTGCCGGTAATTCCCACAGGCGCTTGCCCACGCTGTGGCGATACTGATACACCATGGCAATTCGTTCGTCCGAGTCCAGTGCCACCACTGCCACCGCGCCTAGGTGCTCTACTACCTCGCGGGAGGCAGAAACATCGCCGGGCATGACAACCTCGTCGCGGCGGAGAGCGAGAATGGGGGCGTCGACAAGCAATTGCGAGTCAAGCACCTTGAAATCATGCGCCATGAGCTATTTCTTTCCCGGTAGGGCAGAATCCGCGGTCTCTGTGGCACCATAATCGCCTTGACCACCATCGAGCTGCTCCTCGGTGGCCAAAATAACGGCAATGCGCTCGACTGCACGCTCGGTGCCATCGACCGTGGACAGCTTCGCATCTTGGTCGCGCACCTGGGCAAGTGCCTTATCGTCCTGAGTTTGTTTGGTACGCCCGCTAAACACTACAGAACCATTGACATCATCCAACCCGGTAACAAATTCCGCCAAAGCATCGGAAGGGTAGCCGCGCAGGCCATTGCCAGAGACGACGATAATGGCCTGGGCAGGAACGATGGTCCCATCCTCGTAGTCAATGAAGCCTTCGTCGCGCAGCTTATGGAGCACATCCGCACGCTCTTGTACTGATGCCATGGGCTTCGTGCTCTCAGGATCCATAGACAATGCAGTGCCGAGCACCTCACCGCTGAGCGCTCCCGCAGAATCCAGATCCTTGGTATCTGCCTTCTTAGGCGCAGTGTCTTTCAGGATGGGCAAAAGCTTGTCTTTAGTTTCGGGGCGCAAAAAGTCCTTGGTCAGCTTAATCTCGCCGGCCTCCGTGGCACCGGAAGTTTCCAAGAGCTTCCGGATTGCGTCCACGTCTCCGCCATTAGCATCATCGGTGGTGACGATGAGCACGGGCCGCTGAGACAATGCCCCGTTTACTAGTTCCGCCCCGGAATCAGCCACGATTTTATCGCTCGCCTCATTTTGGGTCTGCAAAATCTTATTGTCCTGGACGACCTTGCGGTGCTCCTCACGGATCGGATCATCATCGGCCATGCCGGTGGTCAGATTGGGAGCAATGACCAGGGCACCCAGCGCCACGCCTACCGCGGCGCCGAAGCCCAAGCCTGCTACTAGCTCAGTCTTTGCCATGCTCTATGCGCCCCCAAAGAGCCTGGACCAGGTTTCGCTGAGGTTACTTGCAAAGTCCTGACTTCCGCCGAAACCGACGATGAGGATAACCGCCGCAATGGCTACCAGGATTCCCAGCAGTGCCCACAGCCAGCCAAGGTTGGACGAAGGTGCACTGTAGAGGTTAATCACCGCATCCGCGTCAACCACCTTGGTGCCGGCCTTAAGCCGGGAAAGCACCGCCGATGGGTTGGTGCGATCCGCAAAAATATCATCAAGGTCTACCCCACCGCCTGCCTGCACGATGAGGTCTGCGCCGTGATAATCAGCAAAAAGCAGACCCAAATCGGTACCTGAATGCGTCGCTGCGGGAAAAGTCATGGCACCGATGCCGAGGTCGTGGATGCGGTCAAGGCCTTCTACCTCGCCCTCTGGATCCGCAGGAACAACCACACGGGCGCCACAACGCAGGGCCTCATCGCTGACGCTATTGGGATCACCAATGATGAAATCTGGCTTATACCCCTGTGCTAGCAACGAATCTGCAGCCTCTCCCACCGCAATCAGCAGCGGCTCATACTCGCGGATAAAGTTCCGCAGCTGCTTGAGCTGTTCGCGGTGTCTGTCTGTTGGCGAAAACAGCACGACCTTGCGGCCTGCGATCTCAGAGCCAGAGGCGGGAACCCCGAGGCCGTCGATAAGCAGCGGCCCCTCAGAGTTAATAAAATCAATGGAGTTGCCAAAGAAGGATTCCATGTGGTCAATCAGCGCACCCTGCGCCGCGGTGAAGTTCTTTTCTGTTCGCTCGCGAGTAACCACACGGCCCGTGCCAAGTGCCTTATCACCGCTAAAGACGGTGCCATCCTCCCCGATTCGCGCCTTTTTTCCATCCTTGAACTCAGACACGAAGGACTGGCCAACGCCCTCAACGAGGGCAATGTCGGCGTCAAGCAAAATGTGCGGGCCATAATTGGGGACCGTACCGGTAGAAAACTCCGCCACGTTAATCACGGCGGAGGGTTTAAGGTCTACGAGGGTTTGGGCCTCGTGGCGAGAGATATTAGCCGCATCAATTACGGCGACATCGCCTTCACTAAATTTTTTCATCCCCTTAGCGCCTGGAGTGCAATCTCGCAGTGCACCAGGCTGCTCGGGGTTACGGGAAAACAGAGCCATGACCCCTATTGTGACGTGATTATTGTTTCTAGTGGGTTAGGCGCGCGGAAGCTTCTTGCTGTGCCCGCTCAAAAAGCTCCTGCGCGTGCGCGCGACCAGTCTCCGTATCATCCAGGCCTGCCAGCATGCGCGCCAACTCCTCCACGCGCTCGTCCTGCGAAAGCTCGGCCACACCAGAAGTGAATTTTTCCTTCGAAACATGCAGGTGTGCATCGGCATACGCTGCTACCTGCGGCAAGTGTGTTACCACGATAACTTGGTTGTGCACGGCCAAACGTGCCAGGCGGCGGCCAATTTCCACCGCCGCGCGTCCGCCCACACCGGCATCTACCTCATCGAAGACCAGGGTGGCGCCGTCCTCATCCGCTAGCACCACCTCCAAGGCCAACATGACACGGGAAAGTTCGCCGCCTGAAGCTGCAGACGCGATCGGCTTTCCGTTCAGCTGCAGCTCGGCCGCGTCCGCGCCAGTTTTAGAATATTTCGCCTGCGTCAGCTCAACTGTCAACGTTGAATTCGGCATGGCTAGGCCGTGCAGCTCTTGCGTGACCTGCTCCCCCAAAGCCTTCGCCGCTTGCCGACGCCCCTTTGTCAGCTCCCCAGCCCGCTCAACCATCACCGATTCAGCGTCCTTGACCTGCTTTTTCAATTCCTCTAGGGCTTCAGTTGAGGTATCCATGGATTCGAGCTTTGCTGCAGCTTCATCCCGCCAAGCTATAACTCCGTCAATATCCCCGGCATATTTGCGGGTCAGTGTACGAAGCTCCTGCTGGCGCTGCAAGGACTTTTCTAAAAGCTGCGGATCCGCCGGCAACCCGGCCAGATACCCTCCCAGCTCGCCGGAAATATCGCCCAGTTGTGAAGAAATCTCACTGAGCCGTTCGCCCAAGGCGGCCAATTCCTTGTCGGTAGTCCCCGCCAATGCCGAAACCGCCCGGCCCAGCAACGCCGAGGCAGCCTCTTCCAGTTCCTCGGTGCCGTCGATAGAAGCCAGTGCAACTTCCGCGGATTCGCGAAGACCGTCGACGTCTTGCAGCTTGCGAACCAGCTGCACCAGCTCCTCATCCTCACCCGGCTCCGGCGCAACGCCGTCGATCTCATCCACCGCGAACTGCAGGCGATCAACCTCTTGCGCGAGTTCGCGGCGCTGCTCTGTACGCCGCTTATAGTCCTTTGCCAAACGGCGCCATTCTTTAAAAGCCTCGGTATAGCGACGGCGTACCTCGGCCAACGTAGGATCCGCACGGTCTACTGCACCCAATTGTTCCTCGGGAGCAAGCAAACGCAGCTGATCATTTTGCCCATGGACCGTAATAAGTTCGCGGGCAAATTCGCCTAAGGTTGCCGCAGGCACCGCCCGACCACCCAAATAGGCCCTCGATCTACCTGCAGCAGAAACCGTCCGGGAGACGATGTATTCTCCATTTTCATCGGGCTCCCCACCTACTGATTCGACCAACTCGCGGATAGAATCTTTCCCCGAGGAAAAATGCCCCTCTACTGCCGCTTTCTTCGCCCCATCCCGCACCCGGGAGGCATCCGCGCGTCCACCTGCTAAAAGCCGCAATCCAGTAACCACCATGGTCTTGCCCGCACCAGTTTCACCAGTAAGCACGGTTAGACCAGTAGAGAGCTCCGCGGAGCTCTGGCTAATAACGCCCAGGTCATTAATGGAAATATCGACGAGCACTACTTCTCCTTCGGCCCGCGCCACCCTTCTACGGGCAGGCGCAGCTTCGAGACTAAACGGTCAGTAAAAGGTTGGTCATCCAAGCGTACCCATCGCACCGGACGCGCGCCTCGCACTACCTCCACGCGAGCTCCTGGAGGCATGGCGAGCGCACGGAAACCATCCAAAATCACGGTCGCCGGAGTTGTACGCATGGTTGATTCAACGGCTACTAAAGAATTGGGCGAGACGACTAGGGGCTTAGTAAACAAAGCGTGCGCATTATTCGGTACTACCAAAATCGCGTCGAGCGAGGGCCACAGCACCGGCCCGCCAGCCGAAAACGCATAGGCGGTCGACCCAGTAGGCGTGGAGATGAGCACCCCATCACAACCGAAGGAAGACACCGGCCTGCGGTCAACTTCCAAAATTGCGTCCAATACTCCAGAGCGATTTTGGTTTTCTACCGAAGCCTCATTCAGAGCCCAGCTGCGATTGAGAAGGGTTCCTTCCTCGTCAAAGATGGTGACATCGATGGTGAGTCGATCCTCAATGCGGTACCTTTTGTCTATGACCCGCACTAAGGCCTGATCTAGGGATTCGACTTCCCACTCAGCCAGAAATCCCACATGCCCGAGGTTGATTCCTAGCACCGGAATATCCACAGAACGTGCCATATCCGCTGCACGGAGGAAGGTTCCGTCTCCACCGAGTACCAGGACTAATTCGCACCCCGAAGCCGCGTCTTCGGTGTGGGGGACGTGCTTTAGCCCAGGCAAGACCTTCTCGTCCGCGCACACTCGAACAGTAATCCCGGCATCTTGTAGCAGCTCCGCTGCTCGCGACGTTGCCTGCAGGTTCTGCTCGCGGTTGGCATGAGGCACCAACAGGATCTCACGGGTCATTGCGGGCCTTCCTCGACTGCACGGTCAATCATTTCTTCTACTCTAGCCAGATCCGTGGGCGCGCCGTCCTTTTTCAGCCACAGGAAATACTCCACGTTGCCACTTGGCCCAGGCAGCGGGGACGCTACAGCACCGTGCATGCTCAACCCGAGCGACAGGGCAAACTGAGCGACCTCCTTGGTTACTTCCTTGCGCAATTCCGGTGATCGAACGACACCACCGCTGCCAAGGCGGTCCTTGCCCACCTCGAACTGCGGCTTCACCATGGGCAATAACCAGGCACCATCCTTTAGGCATTCCACAATGGCTGGCAATACGAGCCGGAGGGAGATAAAGGACAGATCTCCAACCATGCCGTCACAAGGGCCGTCGGTAAGCTCGAGCGTCAGATTCCGGATATTGGTACGGTCGAGAACTTTTACTCGATCGTCGTTTTGGAGGCGCCAGAGCAGCTGTCCGTAGCCGACATCCACAGAAAGAACTTCCTGCGCGCCGTATTCTAAGCACACATCAGTAAAGCCACCGGTAGACGCACCGGCATCAAGAATGCGACCATTCATATCGACGTCAAACGCCGCTAAGGCTCCCAAAAGCTTGTGCGCACCGCGGGAGGCCCACTTATCTTCCTCGGACTCCTCCACCTTGATGGAGACCTCTGGTTCTACTATCGACGCCGGCTTTTGTGCCTTGAAACCACCGACCGTGACACGGCCGGACTTGATCATTTCCCGGGCCTGCTCACGAGAGCGCGCAATCTTCCGGCGCACCAGCTCCGCGTCTAACCTACGACGTTGTGGGGGCATTAATTCTCCTGCAAAGCATCGCGCAACACATTGTGGGCGCGGTCCAGCTGTTCCACCTCAGCGGCCAAATCCGCTGCGTTTTCTCCTAAAATCTTTGCTACGTCAGCATCGATCTCCGCCGGCTCCTTCACGGCGCGAAAATCATGCGGCTTTACCGCCATTGCGCAACAACCTTTTCCGCGCGCTCGCTTCGCGGTTGAATATAGCGCGGAGGAGACGGCATGGCCCACGCCACCTCCAACACAGTTCTTAATGCCTGCACTGACGTGGACTTCTCGTCGCCGCCTTCCAGCAGAAGATCATGTCCATCACACCGAGCAGTAAATCCACCCTGTGCTCCAGGTCGGGCAACAGCGAGCGGCAAAGCCAGTTCATGCATACCTGCACCAATAAAGTTGGGGCGCGCCTCCACAGGTGCCTCAATAAGTTCTAGTTCCCCAGAAACACCGGTAAGCACATGGAAGGTATTCATGGCAGCGGAATTACCACCGGCGATATCGGTATCCAAACGGTCGCCTACAGCAAGCGGTTTTTTCGCACCAATTTGCTTCGCCGCAAAAGTAAACATGGCTGGCGAGGGCTTTCCTGCAGACACCGGCTCTACCCCGGTGGCGGACTGGATGGCGGCCACGAGGGAACCATTGCCCACGGCAAACCCCCTCTCGATAGGCAGAGAAGTATCTAGGTTCGATGCGAAAAACTTCGCTCCCTGGCGGATGGCCAGAGCCCCTTCTGTCAATTGCTCCCAGCCAACAGAACGGTCAAAACCCTGCACAACAGCGGCAGGCTTGTCATCAGCGCTGGAGACCACCTCAAAGCCCATCTCGCGGGCCAAATCACGAAAGGAATCAGCACCAATAATGAGGAGTTTCGAGGCGGCTGGCACCTCATCCGCCACTAATTGAAGGACTGCTTGGGCGGAGGTAACAATCTGCTGCGTGGTCGCCTCGAGCCCGATGTCTGCCAGCATCTTCGACACTGCTTCTGGGCTGCGTGAAGCATTGTTCGTCACGTACACCGCCGGCACACCACAGGTATTGATGACGTCCACCACGTTAGAAAGTGGGCGGCCGCCTTCCCACACGGTGCCGTCTAGATCGAGCAGAAGAGCATCGTGTTTGCTTAGCACCGTCACTACTTACACTCCTCTAAGCGCTCCGCTGCATCGGTCCAGTCGCCCTCATCAATTGAGACGGCGTGCTCAAACCATTCCTTAGCTTCGTCCTTGCGACCCGCTTCCAGCAGAGCATTGCCATAAGCATATGCGAGACGGCATGCGCTTATCCCGCGTGCATCTCGATCAGGATGAGCGCGCTGGATAGTTACAACGGCTGACTCGGCTTGGCCCATATCTAGACGGGCTCCGGCTAAAACAATCGCTAGCTCGATTTTAGATTCCTCATCGAGCTCAGCCGCGTCATCCGCGCGTCCAAGCTCGAGCGCTTTTTCTGGGCGTCCCAAGCCGCGCTCACAGTCAGCCATTACGGCCAGCAGCCCAGGCCCGCCGGAAATACGCCGGGAAGCACGCAATTCAGCCAGCGCTTCCTTCCATTCGCCAGCACGATATGCGGCAATACCATTGACCTCTCGGGCGATAGCCACGCGGCCGGCACGGTCCTTAGCAGCACGTGCGTGGCGCAAGGCAAGCTTGGGATCGTCTTCCATCCAGGTCGCAGCCATGATCATATGCTTGGCGACGGCCTCGGAATTCTCCTTCGAGAGCGATTTTAGGTCCTGCAAAACCAAGGGATCCAAATCGTTAACATCCACCCCGGCCGGGATGTCTGGGTCACTCATGCGACGATTGATGCGTTCCTCACGGTAACCGGAGCGCTGCGGCGAAAAAGACTTCTTTTTCCGGGAATCGCCCTTGAAATCACGGCTCTTGTTATTGCGTGGTTTGCGGTCACGTCCAGCTCGCCCGTTGTGGTTGCGCTCCGACATTAAGCCCTACCCTTTCTTGGTTGGAACTAGCACAGAAATACCGGCCCTATTCTACAACCCCAAGCGAAGAAGCCGGAATTTAGATCCTCTTGCGCTGCCGCAGCGTGAGCTATACAGCGCTAGGCCAAACGCTCGCCCAGACCGGTTCAATGAGACGGCGCTCGATCCTACTGAACGCAAATAAATTGCCAGGACCACCCACAGTGGAAAGCCACTCCGCCCCGCAACGCTCCACAACTCTTCACCGCCGACCGGCCGCGCAGTTGTACGAGCGTGCAAATGGACACTAGGAGGCTTAATCGCTCATTGCGTTACTGAACGCTCCGCGGACGCCCTAGTGCCGTACTCTTGGCTTTGCAGATGAGGCCCTCCACCAGCTGGGAGGGTTGGTAAAACGCAAGGAAGAGGGCGGTGGTGTGCCGTCCTCTTCTTTGTTGTATTTTGTTGTGTTTTTGTTGTTTGGTGTCGGCGGTGACTT